>JBGPNQ010000127.1:0-13259 GCA_041487615.1 Anaerolineae bacterium | reverse complement strand
TATAAATGCCGTTCACATGACATGTTTCGCAGGCCACCTGTACATGGGCGCCATTCAATTTGAACTGGGAGCGGTTATGGTCGAAGGTTGAGGGCTTCCACCCTTCGGGGATATGACACGCCGCACAATCCGGGCCTAAGCTTCCTTGATGCGGGTCGTCTTTTGCGTGACAGGAGAAACAATCCTGGCTTGTCGCTTGCAAGGCCGAAACCGTTGTCGCCATGACATGGCACTGTAAACACGTGACCGCGGCATGCCTGCCATTCAACTTGAAAGCAAATTGATTGTGATCGAAATTGTGTCCGAACCGATCCACCCCATCATGGCAGTCGAGACAATTCTCTCCGAACACCACCTGATGATTTACCATGAATGCCATATCCATGCTGATATGACATTTAGTACAAGTAAGCACATCGAACTGGGTGACGTCCTTTCCGTGACAATCCGCACACAGGAACGGCTCCTTCGCCGCCGTGAGCGGGTGACTCTTTAATGAGAAGCGCGCCACATCGTGAGGAAACTGCCACCCCTCCAGCACGGTAAGTAGCGCGTCCGGCCCCTTATGCTCGGGATGACAGGTCCTGCATTTCGCCTGCGGATCGATTTGCATCATCCGGCCATGAACCGATGCCGGATCGAGCATTTCCGCGGCAACATCCACATGACAAGCCGAACAACGGCTATCCATCGTGTCGGCTTCCCAGGGAGCTGCGTGACAGGCTTTACAGTTTCCGGCAATGTCAGCATGCGAAGAGACACCGCCAAGTACGTTTCCTGGCTGTGCATTCAGAGCGCCTGGGCTATACATGGATCCACCGCTCGCCAGGGCAGAGACCGCGATCACCAAAGCGGCGATGATCGCTACAATAATTGCCCCACTCGAAAGAAAACCCAGGCGATTTGCCTTCATCTTCCTCCTTATCAAGATACGGTACTGTAAACGAACACCTCACTACCATAGGCAAAGTTCGAACTGAACAAAACCAGCCCGATACCAGCCATGGATACGCGTGCCTCAGCACAGACTCAAAGAAACCATTCACGAGCAGAACGTGCAGTCCGATCCGTCCGGCCGGAACGTGAAACTGGAGCAGGCCAGAATCCTCCGTCACGACGCAACACCTCGCTGACTCAATGCGGAATTTCTTGGTATCGTCAGTTCCTGTAAGTACAATCCACGGTCCGCGGAATTCGACCAAAACCCTGCGAGTACTTCTGAAATATTTGCATTTGGAGACAGCAGAGCATCCCGTATGCTGGATATATTCACCTTATTCGAAATTATTTTTTCCAGAGGCATGGATAGTGTTTGGTCGCCCATGATGACCGCACCGATCAATGTCCGTTCGCCAACCATCACACGCAGGCGGTTCACTTCGAAATTTGTTTGCACCACCATGGTATCGGGCAATTGACGCCATGTTTCACTATCGCCGCGCGCGATACCCACCAGGTCATCATCCCGTCCGCGTCCAACCACGCCGATGATGGTTGTAGTCAAGCCAGCCAGCCTTGTCACATTGAAGGGCACGGATTTGAAATACACCTTCTTCCGACCCGCCATATTCAATCCGGCAACCGTCCCTTGTTCGCGGGCAGAAGTCCACAAGCTATCCAGTACCCAACGCTTTGAGCTTAGATCATAAACTTGCGCCACATCTCCGGCCGCAAAGATGTCCGGATCGCTCGTCTGCATATGCTCATTTACCAGGATTCCACGGTCAACTGTCAGTGCTGCCATCTTCGCCAGACGAGTCTGGGGTTGAATACCAATGGCATATGCCAAAAGGTCACAACGTATATTGGTCCCATCCTTTAAGCGGACAAAGTTAACACGATTGTGTTTTCCTGTGATTTCAACGATCTCCGAATAGTAGTGCAGTTTTACGCCTTCCTCTTTCAGCCGATGTTCAACGATTTTCGACTCAAGGTAATCGAGCACGTTGCTCCAATAACGGTCTCCCCGCAGGAGATAATGGACCTTCATCCCTCTAGCCACCAGCCCTTCGACAAGTTCCAACGCAGTGATTCCACCTCCCACCACAACGGCGGTCTTACCCCTCTTTGCCAGTTTTACGATCTTCTGGGCATCGCTCAAATGATCCAACTTGAGTACTCCTTCAAGTTTGGAACCGGGTACCTCCAACGGGATGGCAGCCGCGCCCACGGAAAGCAGCAAACGATCATAAGGCACATGGATGCGCCCTTCGATTTCGAGCGAATGCTGCTCGCGGAGCACACACTTCACATGCCCTTTCAAACAACGAACCTGCAACTTTTGGAGGTCGCCCGGCCGCTTTGGAAACAATGCCGGCTCATGGATCTCTCCGGTCAAGTAATAAGCAAGCCCGGGGCGGGAATAGAAACCGTGTGGATCATTTCCGATCAATGTGATCTCTCCTGCTTCGTCCACGGAACGAATCGCTTCAATCGCGGCAATTCCTGCTACTCCAGACCCAACGATCACATATTTCATGGAGCCTTCTTTGCAAAAATGTTTGTTGATGCAAAACGCCATAGCCCTGACGGATAGGGCGCACCACACTTGCCGCATGCCCTACACTGATTATGTTTCCTACGTGCCCAATACCAGAATTGTGATCTCATGTTGATATTGATTAGGTCGTTTTGGTTACAGAAATTTCATTGCAAATAAATTGCAGAACTCAGGGTTTCGCTCAACTATTTGTCCTATTCCCCCATTTGGGTGATGCCAGATGTAGAAAGAGATTGCCCAAGGGCGACACCGCCTGATTTTTGATTTTGAATTTGAATTGCCAAGCAATTCATGGCAAATCAGCGTGCGTGCAGGTGTGACGGAGAGTTGTGTTATTGATGTCAGGCGCTCTCCAGCTTTCCCGAAAGAACAAACGCGGGCCTTAAACGGCGCGTTCCAAAGGTGGGATAAAATAACTCTTTTTATCCCTGGCGAAAGGAACCTGTATGTCCAATTCAAAGTTCTTCCCTTATCTGGAAGCAGTGTCTGCCGTGGTCATTTGGGGTGCATCTTTTATTGCCACCAAAGTTGTGTTGCGCGATATTCCACCGGTCACCGTGGTATGGCTTCGATTCTCGATGGGCGTGGTCATTCTGGGAATCGCCGTCGCCATGCGAAAACAGTTTTCACGATTAAACAGGAACGAATGGCTGTATTTTGCGGTATTGGGCTTTTTGGGCATCACCTTCCACCAATGGTTGCAATCGAACGCATTACAGACTTCCGAGGCCAGCACCACAGCCTGGATCGTATCGACGACACCCGTATTCATGGCTTTGTTGGGTTGGATCGTATTGAATGAAAAGCTTAGCTGGATGAAGATCAGCGGCATTCTGCTGGCGTTCATTGGAGTGCTGCTGGTTGTGTATGATGGGAATCTCGGCGCGATTTCGTTGCGCAGTTTTGGCAAACCCGGCGACATTCTGATCCTGATCAGCGCGGTCAACTGGACAGTCTTCTCTGTCCTTTCACGGCCTGGATTGAAACAACATCCGGCCACGCTGATGATGTTCTATGTTATGTCCTTTGGGTGGGTGTTCACATCGATTTTATTCTTCGCAACACAAAACATTTCCGAGATCGGAAACCTGACTATTGATGGTTGGATCGGAATCCTGTTTTTGGGGGTATTTTGTTCGGGGTTGGCGTACATCGGCTGGTATGACGCCTTGAAAGCATTGTCCACGGCAGAGACGGGAGTTTTCCTGTATATCGAGCCACTGGTCGCTGTCGTGGTTGCTTTCTTCATCCTGGGCGTATGGCTTGTCAATCGTCCCAATCAATCCATACAGACGGTGGAGGTCTCTGAAACCTAGTTTACGATCCGCACACACGTAATTCTGGCACGTGCCACCAGAATGGTGCTGCGGGATATTTCAACCGTCTCCGTGGTTTGGCCAGTCAATCGTTGACGGGGATCATCCAAACAAACGGAGGCAAGTTTCGGCTGAGTCGGAAGCGGAGCAAATCCAATGAAAATGATGACAAGTATCACGCCCCGATTTACCATCTATGAAAGGGATTGGGATATAATCGAATCACTATATTCCCACGAAACGGAGGAAAGAATCATGGCCAATGTAACGTTCCAAAACGTCGTCAAAAAATACGGCGACGTGACCGCTGTCGACAATTTGAACATCAGTGTTGACGATAAAGAGTTTCTCGTGCTTGTGGGCCCATCAGGCTGCGGAAAGACAACCGCCTTACGATGCCTGGCCGGACTCGAAGAAATCACAGAAGGGGAAATCAAGATCGGTGACCGTGTGGTTAATGATGTCGCTCCCAAGGACCGGGACATCGCCATGGTCTTTCAATCGTACGCTCTCTACCCCCACCTGTCGGTTTACGACAACATGGCTTTTGGTTTGAAGCTGCGCAAGGTACCGAAAGAGGAAATCAAGCGACGTGTGCAGGAAGCCGCGGATGTCCTTGGCATTCAGGACCTGCTGGAACGCAAGCCGCGCCAACTCTCCGGCGGTCAACGCCAGCGTGTGGCTGTGGGACGAGCCATCGTCCGTGAACCGAAAGTCTTCCTGTTCGATGAGCCGCTCTCCAACCTGGATGCAAAGTTGCGCGTGGCAATGCGGGCCGAGATCAGCAAACTGCACCAGCGTTTGCAGACCACGTTCATTTACGTGACTCACGACCAGATCGAAGCGATGACGATGGCAAGCCGTATCGCCGTCATCAATAAGGGCGTCCTGCAACAACTTGATACCCCGCAGAATTTGTATGACCACCCGAATAATCTTTTCGTGGCCGGTTTCATCGGTTCCCCCGCAATGAACTTCTTCCCCGGAAAGTTGCGCAAGGATGGCAGCAAGCTGGTGGTCGACACCGGCGATTTCGTGGTAGCCATCCCGGCCAAGCACTCAAAGAAATATGAAGCCTACTCCGGAAAGGATGTGATCTTTGGCATTCGCCCGGAGAATATCCACGATGCCGACTTCGTCCCACCCAACATCGATGCGGAAAAGGTTGCAGTCAAGGTGGATGTGACCGAGTTAATGGGCAATGAGATTTTCCTCTATCTCGTCAGCGGGAAAAATACTTTCGTTTCCCGGGTCGACCCGCGCTCCACACTGCGCGTCGGTCAGCAGGCTTCGGTCGCGTTCGATATGGACTCCATCCACATCTTTGACGGTGCCACCGAGGCAGCGATCCGCTAATCGATTTTTGCGTGGTCTTTCAGGCTGGACAGCAATTGTCCAGCCTGCGTCATTTAAGCGACTTGAGGCAGGAATGGTTTTCCCTCCCTAAATTACAAACTCGTAAAAGAGTTGAGCTTCGATTCAATGTTCATAGTAAAATTTTATCCATGATCCTACAGCACATGAGGCATACATGACTACACCCGACTGGGTACAGGACGCAGTCTTCTATCAAGTTTTCCCTGATCGTTTTGCAAAGAGTAAGCGCAACCCTGCTGGAAATTTATTATTTGAAACATGGGACTCGCCTCCCACGGCACACGGGTTCAAAGGCGGCGACCTCTTTGGGGTTGCCGAGAAATTGGATTATCTGACGGATCTGGGTGTCAACGCCATCTATCTCAACCCGGTATTTGCATCCGCATCCAACCATCGTTACCACACCTTCGACTATTACAATGTTGACCCGCTGTTGGGCGGAAACGATGCGCTCCGTGAGTTAATTGACAAGGCCCATAAGAAGAATATCCGCATTATTTTGGATGGTGTATTCAACCACGCTTCGCGCGGCTTCTGGCAGTTTCATCATGTCCTGGAAAATGGGATCGCATCCCCGTATCGGGATTGGTTCTTCTTTGATACGGCCAGGCTGCATGGACGCCGGCGCTGGGGAGCCTATCCTACTACAGAAGAATTGGCGGCCCTTCAAAGCGGGGAAGACAGCCTGCAAGCCATTGGCTACCGTGGCTGGTGGAATCTACCTGCGCTCCCGAAATTCAACACGAACACAAAAGCCGTACGCGCATTCCTATTCGGTGTCGCGAAATATTGGATTGAATTCGGCATCGATGGCTGGCGGCTGGACGTGCCCGGCGATATTGATGATGATTCATTCTGGCAGGAATTTCGCTATCGCGTTCGGCAGGCCAATTCAGATGCGTACATAGTTGGCGAAATCTGGCATGAGGCACAGCGTTGGCTGCAAGGGGATCAGTTCGATGGCGTCATGAATTACGAGTTGACAAAACCGATCCTGGCTTTCTTTCCGGGGAAACATCTCGATCTCAGGGTTTCACATCAGCAATCCAATTATCGCGGCATTCAGCACCCCATTGATGCGCATGAATTCGCAAATCAGATCGATCGCAATTTGGGATTCTACAAACGCGAGATTACGTACTCGCAAATGAATCTGCTGGATAGTCACGATACGCCGCGCTTCCTTTCGTGCGCAGGCGGTGACAAGGATTCGTTGAAACTGGCCTGGTTATTTATGCTCACCTATCCGGGCGCGCCTTGCATCTATTATGGTGACGAGGTCGGATTGGATGGTGAACACGATCCGCATTGCCGCAAGTCCTTCCTTTGGGAAGACAGCAAATGGGATAAGGGTTTGCTTTCCTACGTCAAAGAAGCCATCGCTCTGCGCAATCAGAATCCAGCATTACGGCGCGGCGACTTTCGGCGCTTGTGGTCAGTGGACGGTACCTATGTGTTCTCACGCTCACTCAATGGCAGTACCTTGATCGTCGCTCTGAACGCGTCAGATTCGCCTCAGCAGGCTGAGGTCACGTTTGAGGCGAAGGAACGACCAGGCATACTATTCGGGCAAGCGTCAGACGTTTCGGTCGCAGAGGGTCGCTTGAAGTTCAAGATCCCTGCACGAAGCGGGGTTGTGTTAAAGTAAGGGAGAGGGATAGAAATCGAAGTGACTGTCACGTCTGACGTGGCAGTCACTTTTTCTTTGCGGCGTGTTTCATAAAGCAGTAACTCTTAGTATGAATTTGTAGGCTGAAACGTGAAATTCAAGTTCAGTAGATCATGCGGCACCGTGTAAAACATGGCGGTTTTTGGCAGTTAACGTTCCGGCATCAAGGGTATATTCATACTGAGGAAAGCTCATAATAATGCTGCTTGTAATTGACTGGCAAAAATGTCATAATTCTTTATTGCACTGCACCGACAGAGAAGAGGCGGCGATATGAAATGCCCAAACTGCGAACACGTTTCAGACGACAAGGTACTGGTGAGGTGTTCCAAATGTGGGGAGACGTTCGAACGCGGGTTGATCGAGGAACTTGCACATCTCGACTACTTAAAGACCTGGCTTGAAAAACACGATGCTTCCATTGAAGCCAAGTCGTTCGATTTTGTCATGCAAGCTGCTCTTGCGCGCAAAGAGGAACTTCTCAAGATCGTCCAGCCTCCATCGGAAGAGATACCTGCGCCGTCTCCGAAGCCTGTAGTTATCGCAGATGCGCCTCCGCCTGTTCTTGAACCAGCGCTCAAGCCAATCGAATCACCCGCTCCGGTTCTTGAGACAAAAGTACAGCCCGCCGCGCCTGTTGTTGCCAGGCCAGTGACAGTCCCCAAGTCTGCGCCCCCTCCAAAGCCTGCTGCTCCGCCCAAACCGCAGCGCCCACCCATCGACTGGAATAAGGTGAGAAGGCAAATTGCCGATGCCGCCACCTCAGGAGCGCTCCTGAGGGCCCTATTGTATTTGAGCGCATTTATGATCGTGATCTCGGCAACGGTACTGGTCATCCGTTTCTGGGACAGTTTCTCGCAGGTGGTTCAATTGCTGTTCATGGCGGCCGTGCCGATCACCTTTTACGCGGGCGGATGGACACTACGCACCCGGCTGAAGTTGGTCCAGGCAGGCAGCGTGCTCACCGGTATTGGCGCTATCTTGGTGGCTGTGGATTTTTATGCGGTCTATCAGTTCGGTGGGCTCGCCGGGCGCGTGAACGGACCTGCATACTGGCTGGTTGTAGCTATTTTCTGTACTGCACTCTATGCCTTCACAGCCTGGAAATTACAGGGTGAGTTTTTCGATTACCTGACATTGGTCGGTGGAGCAAGCGTACTTATCGCGATCACCCGCCTCCTGCACACATCGCTTGAATGGACTGTGGTCTCGGTGAGCTTGTCCGCAACGATCATGGCCGTCCTGGCCGGACAATTTACTGCGCGCGGCGAATCATGGAAGGATTTTGCCCGCGCTGCACGTTATCTTTCGCAGATCCTCATTCCTGCAAGTGCGTTCTACATCATCTTTTCACCCGTCAGGCCGCCTACCGGCCAAATGGCCGCCTTCCTGCTTGGGACGGCCGGATATGTTATTTTGGCATGGTACTTCCCATCCGTCGTCTTTGCGTACGCGGCATTGGGCGCGTCGATGGGAACAGTTGTGTACGGAGCGCAAGTCTTCGAGTTGGCGGTTGAGTGGTATCCAACAGTTGCGGCCATTCTTGCGCTCGTTTATCTCTTGATCGGCCGGGTCTTGCAGAGCCGTACATTGGAATCTGGCATTCTCCAAAATTACATCAGGGCACTGAATACAACTGGACTAACGCTCATCGTTCTGACGCTGGTGAGTGGATACGTCACCGCTTTTTATGGCAAGACGTGGGAAGCTGTTATAGCATTATCAATTGCATCGCTCGATCTGGCAGTTTGCGCGTTCCTTTTCCAAAAAGAACGTTATTCGGCGCTGGCATCCGGCTTGTTGATCATCCCATTCACATTGGGATTTTTGCGCAGCTTCATTGATTCAAAAGTCACCCAACCCATCGGTTGGATCGTGGTCACGTGGATTGGACTCAGTCTACTGTATGTTTCACTCGCAACGTTGTTACGCAAATCAGAAAAGCACGCGGACTGGCTTTATCTTTGGGCACACGCCTTCACCCTGGTTGCGCTGTTCGTCCTTCCATTTGATTATCTGTTGACTTTGGGAACGTGGCGAAACGTCCCGTCGCTTATCGCAATGGGACTGGCTTTTTCGCTGCATCTGATCTCATTCATCTTACAAGATAGCCGGAAACATCCCTCACTTGCAAAGATTTCCAACTGGCTGCCTTTCGGACTCGGTAAATCGATATTCCTGTGGTTGCCGGCGTTTCTACTTCCATTATGGATTGCCGACGCCTGGTATGGAAGTGAACTTCCGCGTCCCTGGCTTGGAATAGTTCTCACAAGTCTAAGCCTTGTGTATCTTGCCGTGGGTCAAGGGTTATTCAAACGCGTCAAGGAATATCGCCTACCGCTGCATTTGTTCGTTTATGTGCTTTGTGCTGTCGGCATCCTTGCATCCGTTCCAAATCAGTATTCTGCCTCGCTTTCTGAGCGCTATCCGCTTTTGGTTGCACTTCTCATCACGGTCGCGGCTGTCGGAATTTTAGCGTTCGTCTATAACCGCGTTGTGGAAACAGCCGTTGCCAGCCTGTTGTTCGTGTGGCCTTTCACCTTATCGCTGGATTTACTGCAATTACCGCGTGAGGCACATAGTCTTGGATACGTACTTCTGGGGGGCATGGTTTATGCACCGCTCGGGATGTACTTGAACCGATTCAAGAACAATCGTGAGCGATTCCATCCATCTCCCATCTTCGTAATTGGCTATTCACTGAGTGCCTACGCCATCCTTAACACACTTTTCGCTAGCCTGACAAAAATATCCAATCCCTGGATTGGCGCTCTCGTTCCGCTTATCGCAACGGCATTGTATGTTTTCAGCGCATCATATTTCAGATCCGGATCGTTCTCAATTGGGTGGGCGTGGGCTTCTACATTGACCTTTGCCATCACATTCAGGCAAATCCTGACGCTGTACCATTCACCAAGCCAATATGACGCGTTCGCATGGGCCTGTCTCGCGGCGAGCTATATGATCCTTGAACGCCTGCTCTCGCTGACCCAGGAAAAGGACACGGGACGCATACCAGGATTTTGGTTTAGCAAATTTCACTGGCCCCTGATCGCCGGCACACTCCTCTTGTCCACGTTGACCTTCGCGCTTCTGTTGAATGGTACCCTGGCCGCCTTCAAGGGAATTGATCTCAAAGATTATCCATCTGTGATCATCGCGCAAATCGCATTGGTCATTATGGCAGTCTCTGCTGCGCCGCTGTATCGACGAAACTGGACACTCTTTCTTGTGCCTTTCCTGTCCTTTCTGCCCGTGACGCTTTTCTTCATTGGATATGACGAGCGAATTTTCGGTCGAGCTTTGACCACGCCACAATTTGCCCTCGCCTGGACGGGACTGGGACTCCTCCACTTCGTCGCCGCGATTTTCACCGATCGCTCGAAGATCCGTTATTCACATCCGCTGTATCTTGGGGCATATGCGCTGCTCACCTGGTCGGTCCTTTGGTCGTTGATCGAGCGCTCCACCCTTGTGTGGACTCTTGGCCTGTGGATTCTGGCGTCTATTACATCAGCTTTGTTGGTGCATTTCAACAGGCATCAGACTTGGAATGATTTCATATATTTCCTCTTTGGCAAAAGCGCAGGCATCCTACGCACTCACACGCGTAACCTCTTCCCATGGCTCGCCGCATGGTCGTTCCCGATCTGGAGTGTTCTCGTCCTGCTCGAATTGGGAATCTCCCCCGCGTTCTCCTGGCTGGGACTTATCGTTCCGTCTCTCGCGTATGTGGGGCTGATCCTCTGGCTTCGACGGGTTGACTCAACATACGCGACTCCGCTTAATAGCGCGGCTCAATTCTACGCAGCACTCGCTCTGCTTATCAGCGCGCCGTTGACCCTTCGCTACCTGTTTGGAAGTCATACGCTCAATGACGCGAATGCATTGTCGGCATTTGGTACTCTTCAAATAGTCTGCGTCATTTTCTACGCTGCCTCCGCCTGGAGTTTCAAATCGCGCGGCTTCGCACACGTCTCGGCGTGGTTGAGCATCATCCCCTTCACGCTCGCCTGGAAGGTGTACGGCGTTACATTCGCACCGCTCACGCTTGTCCTTCCCTGGCTGCTGTGGACGACTGTCTTATTAGCCATTGGATTTGCGCTGGATAAAAACAAAACACGTTATTCGCACGGACCGTATCTGGCAGGATATACGCTGGCGATTTTCGCACTGATCCATTCCACAGCAGACAGATTGACAAATATTCAGGCACTCGGGATCACCATTCCGCTTGCTCTTGCCTCGTATCTGGTCGTCCACTTTGGACGGCACCAATCCTTCGAAGACTTTGTCAACTACTTCTTCAAAAAAGCGGATGAAACGGCGCGCCAAATCGCGTCCACCATCTTCCTGTTTTTCGCCTGTTACACCGCACCGGTCCTTCTTACGCAATACCTTGCTTACATCGAATATCCGCTCGCCTGGCGGGGAGTAGCGCTTGCCCTCGCCGCGCCACTCTACATCGCGATCGGACTCGCGATCCGCAATGCAAAATCGCGGAGCATCGCAACCGTTCCAACCTGGGCATTATACAGCGCAGGCTACGCGCTGACTGGGATCGGCGCAATGATCTCCTTTGGAGATGAAGGGCTTGCGATTTATGTCCTGGCTCTTGATGCGATTGTCTACGGAGTCTCGGCATATATCTTCCGACAGACGTTCTGGCTGTATCTCTCCAATGTCCTGACACCTGTCATTGCATTGTTGATTTTGCATTATTCAGGTCAGTTGAAAGCTGAATGGGTTGCATGGTTATTTACAGGACTGGCTCTCGTATATCTTGGAATTGGACAGGCATTTGAGCGCAGTAACAAAACGAAGGAGACCGTGCATCCTTTCGCCGTGCCATTTTATGTGCCTGCATTTGTATTGAGTGCGATTGCGCTTGCCGTTTCAAGCTCAGACAGAACCCTCGCGTTGCAGGTTTATTCCGTTGGCGCAGTCTTCTATGCGTTATGCGGATGGCTATTTCGCGAGACGTTGTTCATTTACCCCGCCGCATGGCTGGCGGCAGTTCCATTTTATCTTGCGATCACATTTACCTCGCTCGAAACGCGCTGGTATGGACTCGCCTGGCTGCCTCTGATCCTCGTTTATATCGCTCTCGGTCGTTTCGTTTTCCACAAACGACCGCTGGCGCCATTGGGGAAAGGTGTGCTCGCGGAGTGGCTGACTCATCCTGCGATCCCATTTTATCTGCTGGCCTACGCGCTCAGCGTGAGTATGATCTCGCTCTCGTACGTCTCGCCGCTTTCGATCACGCTCGCATTCGGCATCGCGACGATTCTCTATGCAACGTCATCCTATCTGTTCCGCACAGCCGCGTGGTTATACGCGAGTCTCTTCACCGCGCACATGACTCTGCTGACCTACTTCACCATCGATCCCAAAGGTGGAGGCGCACATTATTTATCCATTCCGTTCATGGCTCTGGCGTGGATCATGTCACTGCTGGGATATGGATTCAGCCGGTGGATAAAAGGAACAGGCGCGGACGAGGCGGGAGACGGCGCGTTTAGATGGTCCATCACCAAACGATTATTTAATCACGCCTGGTCAAGACCCTTCTTTGCATTTGCTGTTTTCGATGTGCTCTTCTGGCAAACGATCGCGCTCTATGGCTACGATACGACGATTCTTGTCGCAAGCGGATTCGCCCTCCTGCTTGCCTTATTCTCACTGCTGTGGATGGAAGGCGCACTCGTATATGGCGCCGTCGGTTTTGGGATGCTTGCGCTTGGGGCGTGGATGAAACAAGCTGATTTCGCGCTGACGAACGCAATGGCCTTGTACGGTGGCGTTGGCTTCGGACTCTATTTATCCTCGCTGGTCCTTGAATGGATTTCCGGTCGGGTCAAACCACTGACCTTGTGGCTCAAACCGTTAATGCATTGGGCCATCTTCCTGACGGCGGGCGCTGCGATCATCAACATGGCTCTCGTCTTTGACCACATCAGTGCCGCCGCCGCGACGCTCGCGTTTGCCGGCGCGTTATACGTCACCATTGCGTATCGCGGACGTCAATACATCCTTGGGTATCTTGGTATGGCGCTGCTTGAGGCCGCCTGGGCGATGCTGCTGATCATGAACGACGTGACCCAGCCGCAGTGGTACGCCATCCCTGCCGGACTTTACTTCATCGGCGTCGCGAATTTTGAATGGCGTCGTGATCGCAAACGATATGCGATGGGTATGGAAATCCTTGGGCTTGGCGTTTTGCTGGTAACCTCATTCACTCAATCGCTGAATGGCGCAACAGGACTGCCGTACTTCATCCTTCTGATCGCAGAGGGATTATCCGCCCTTGTGTGGGGCGTTTATCAAAAAAGGAAAATTCCTTTCTTCACGGGTATTGGCGCAATTGCCATCGAACTCGTCGCGCAATTGATCGTAC
>JBGPNQ010000126.1:0-13267 GCA_041487615.1 Anaerolineae bacterium | reverse complement strand
GGTTATGCCCTTTGATCGTGTCCAGGGCGAGGAAAAGCCGCTCACCGATCTCACGATTCGAGAGTCCTTGGGCAATAAGCTGTAGTATTTTTAACTCGCGCTGGCTCAATGGGTCAATCAGGGGCTCGGCAGGGGGTAGATCAGGTTTGTTTTCACTCTTCCGCTTCTCAGCTTCAAAGGCTGCCAGTAGCTTGTCTGCGTAGTCTGGTATCCTTTCACGCGCGGAAGCTTCGCGAAGCAGTTGCATCATGCTTGAACCTTCGTCAAGGAACATGCGGATGTAACCCTCCGGCTCCGCCAGCGCGAGTGCATGTTGTAAAGGAGAAAGAGCAGCAGTGAGGTCACCTTGTGCGTGATAAGCAAGCGCCTGCAATACCAGAATTTCGATCAGACTGCCCATCCTCCCGCCTGCTTCCGCGGCTTTTAACAAACGCTCCAACAGCCCCACTACCCCAGAAATGGAGCCAGCGGAACGGTCACTCTGATAGCGGGCCAGGAGCACCCTGACCAGGGTGATGTGATCGAACTCGCGCAGGTAGCTAAGTTCATCATCAACTGAGAGCCTCTGCACACGCACCCAGTCCAGTGCTTCATCTAACCGACCCTGAGTCACCCACAATCGTACTTTCCGCGTCGCTATCGGACGCACATTTGGGGAAAAGTTAGCATCGTACAGGCGCTCGGCTTGATCGAGCAGATCGAGCGCTTCATCCAGATCACTCTGAGCCTCCCTTATGCGCGCCATTGCCGCTCGCCAGCGATAAGAGTTTTGCGGTAACCCGGCAAGCTCACCCAAAGACTGACTTGTAAGCAAATACTGCGTGGCGGTTTCCAGATCGTTATGTTGATAGTGAAGGGCGCTCATGCCAACGTACATATCTGCCGCTCCCCGTAGGACTGGCGCGCCCGGCTCCGTCGCCCACCGCAACCCTCGCTCATAGGTGGTCATTGCCTCGTGGAGACAACCTTGCGCAATCTGTATATCCGCCAGGACAATGGCACCGCCGATGGCAGAAGAGATGTATCCGGCCCGCCTCACATTCGCCATGCCATCGGCAGTCATCCGGCAGGCGGTGTCGAGATCCCCGCTCGCCCATGCGACGAGACCCAGCGACGAGGCGGCTCCACCAAGCATTAGATGGGCGTCCTTAGGGGCGAGATCGAGCACCCGTCGAGCGTTCTTCGCCGTCTCTGGCATATCGCCCCGAGCCAGGGCCTGCGCGGCACGGAGAAGGGCGATCATACTCGGCAGACGGCGAAATTCCTCTTCGTCCACGATGACCATCCCCACCGCCGGGGCTTCCGGTTGCCCACGCGTGCGGGCCGTCGTATCCAGCCACCGTTCGGCGTCCCGCAGTCGGGACTCCACGGACTCTAGCTCGCCACCACCAAATAATGCGTAAGCATAGTCGACGCAGAGCACTGGCCTGAAGCGGACCAACTCGTCGGGTAGCGCCTTTAACCAGCCAAGCTCCTTGACTGCGGCTCCCTGTCTATTCCTGCGCATCTCTGGAACTGCCAGTTCGACCAGGGTCGCCGCACGCTCGAAATCCTCAGCGGCCAGGGCATGCTGGATGGCATCGGATCGCAGGCCGTTCCGTTCATACCACTCACTCGCGCGCCGGTGCAAAGCAGATACCTGATCGGACTGCTCCGCCATCAAGTGCATACGAAGAACATCAGCAAAGAGATGGTGATAGCGATACCAGTTACGCTTGTCGTCCAGCGGAATAACAAAGAAGTTGCCTCGCTGTAGAGCTTCCAATCGCGCGTTGCCTTCCACTTCACCGGTGACGGTATCACACAGCGAGCCATTCAACTGATCGAGAATGGCGGTCTGGAGTAAGAATCTGCGGATAGGTTCGGGCTGACTTTGTAAAACCTCTTCCACCAGATAGTCCACGATGTATCGGTGGTCTCCAGCGAATTCTCGAATAAATCTGGAAACGTCTTTGTTGCCCTGCATCGAAAGCGCGGCTAATTGCAGTCCGGCTATCCATCCTTCTGTTCGAGTTTCCAATGCTGCGATGTCTTCTGCGGAGAGGTTTAGTTCCATCAACTGGTTGAGAAACTCGCCGGCTTCGGAAGGCGTAAAACGCAGGTCGGCCGCACGCAGCTCGGTCAATTGTCCCCTGGCGCGTAATCGGGACAGAGGGAGATGTGGGTCTTCCCGGCTGGCAATGACGAGATGCATCTGTGGCGGAAAGTGCTCAAGTAGAAAGGTGAGAGCGTTGTCAACAGGTTTGGAATCGATGACGTGGTAATCGTCCAGAACGAGGATGAGATCATCAGTAAGAGTGGTAATTTCGTTGAGCAGGGCTGTCAGGATCGATTCAATTGGTGGTGGTTGAGAGGATTGAAGTGCAGCCAACACGCTTGCGCCAATCTTCGGTGCAATTGTCTGCAATGCCGCAACGACGTAAGCTAGAAAACGGGTAGGATCGTTGTCCCCTTCATCCAGCGACAGCCATGCGACGGGCCGACCGCAACCAGCGACCCAGTCGCCGATCAGTGTGGTCTTACCAAAGCCAGCGGAGGCGGAGATAATCGTCAGTTTCCGGCCCATCGCCAACCCCTCGTTCAGCCGCTCGATCAGGCGCGGGCGGGATACCGCTTTGAGTCGCGGCAGCGGGATATAGAGTTTGGTAGCCAAAATAGGCGCGGGCATGCGTTGATTATAAGACTCAACTCCAACTCCACGCATACCAGATCGTGACCCCGTTAAACCCAAGGCTGACTGCCAGCAGGAATTTGTCATATAGCGAGGGATAGGTGGGCAGGCCAACCAGGTTGAACAGGAAAAAGAAGGCGGCAACGATGACATTCGTCCAGCGACTCACAGATTGGGGTAATACCAGGGTCAGGAAAACCATCAGGATTGGCATCAACATCAGAATCGCGATCCCCAACCAAACGAACTGGTTGAAATTCGTGTTGGCCATAGATTTTGTGAAGTCTCCGCTGCAGATCCGCAAGACATCGCCATAAAGATAAATCAGCGTGACGACCACCCAGGTTGCGGAAAGAATAATTTTTGTATCCATTGTTTGATTACTCCTGTGCCGCGATTGTGATCACCACTTTGCCTCGAGCGTGGCCTTTTTCAAAATACCGAAAGGCCTCAGCTGTTTTGCTTAACGAGTAGCATTCATCAATTACCGGTTTGATCTTTCCATCTTTCAAAAGATCTCTGATGAAAAGCAGATCCTTTTGATTTGCTTTTTTCATACAACTTGTTATCTTCCTGCCCTCGCTTTTTGACATCCAGGGTCCCAGGAATAGTGACTGGAACGTTTGCGCTGGCAAGCCTCCTACGAAGACGTAAATGCCCTGTGGAGTTAACGAACGCTTATATGCAGGAAGCGAATGATAGCCATTCACGGCAAGGATGAGATCATACTGCCTTCCATTTTGGGTGAAATCCTCTTTGGTGTAGTCGATGACGTGATCTGCGCCGATCGAGCGCGCCACCTCCAAATTCCGCGTGCTGCACACGGCGGTCACTTCCGCTCCCAACGCCTTGGCAATCTGCACCGCAAACGTCCCCACCCCGCCAGACGCCCCGTTGATCAGAACTTTTTGCCCGGGCTGAATATGCCCTTGATTGCGCAAGCCTTGTAGTGCAGTGACGGCTGCC
This sequence comes from Anaerolineae bacterium, assembly GCA_041487615.1. GTDB lineage: Bacteria > Chloroflexota > Anaerolineae > Anaerolineales > Villigracilaceae > Defluviilinea. Next base: position 9,630 of record JBGPNQ010000126.1, on the reverse strand, counting down.
ACGGGTACAGCCGCAGCTTCCTCAAATGAAACATTGGAGGGCTTGAGCGCCAAAGCGCTTTCCGGAACAGTAACATATTCGGCAAAACTACCACTGCCAAGCCCAAAAATATCTCCAAACACCGCATCCCCTGGCCGAAACTGTTTAACGTTTCTGCCAACAGCTTCCACGCACCCCGCAATGTCAGCGCCGAGGATCATGTTTTTCGGTTTGAACAGCCCAGTGCCTATCAGACGCATTGGGAAGGGATCAGCAGTTAGGAAATGCCAGTCGCTTGCATTGATGGACGCTGCATGGACTTTTATCAGCACTTGTTCTTCATTGAGGTCAGGCTTTTTTACGTCTTCGAGATGGAGAACATCTGGCGGTCCATATTTTATGTATACGATTGCTTTCATCGGGATACCTTCACGATTATTTTCTCAAAATTGGAGAGGTTGAGAGTCAGCCTCTCCAATACTCTTGTTTGCTGTTGAAACTTGAAGGTTGGTATTTGCTGCCCAGCTTGGGTAACTGCGCAAAAGAACGATGCCTAGCCAGACGAACCAGATGATTTGTCCCAAGCCAAAAATTCCGACCATCCCCTCGGTCAACCCTGGGATAATGGAGATGATGCCAACCGCCCCAACTAATAAGCCGAGGATATTCAAACCCTTGGGAAGCCCGCCCGCAGCGCGGCCAGGCTTACCAGCAGCGCCCAAGGTCCGCCCAGGATTTCGCCATTGGCGTTGCCCAGCCCGTTTGCCACGGCTTCAATTCCTTGCCAGGTCAACGCAGCCTGGGCTGGGTCTTTGGCATAGAGTGGAACAACAGTAGCAAGCCCGGCATTCGAGACCATGCCGCTGGCAATCAATGAGCCAGCCCAGCTAATCCCGATCGCGGTTGCGACCTGCATAATAGCCGGTGCGCCGGACTTCAACCGGTCGTACAACGCCAGCGACAGGGCGATCAGAAAAAAGCCGAAGAACACGTACATAAGCAGGTTGGTTGAAAAGACGACCATCTGATTGTCGACGTTCAGGGCCACCTTTTGGGCTGGGTCGGTTATGCTGAGGTAGTCCAGGATGACGAGAAAGATAATTATTCCGATCAGGTGGGCGGCTGCCATATACAGCGCGGCGATACCGCCAGCTTTCTGCAAGGTTTTCATGTTTATCTCCTTTTATTTGCTAAATAGGTTAGGCAGCGTCATTGCGCCAGGTCCATGCCAGCCAGATAATCCCCAGCATGGCAACAACCTCGAGTGTGGCAAAGACAGGATAACTGACGCTTTCCCAATTTCCGCCGCCCAGCACATAGAGCAGGGTCAACACAGCGGCAGCGACGTTCAACCAGCGGTTCACCTCGCGGCGGAACAAACGAGTTATGACGATCATCGCAATCGGAATCGCCTGAAACAGGCTGAAAATTAGGATGATCGCAGGGGTGAGTTCAAAACCCACATTTCCGTTGATGATATTCTCCAGCGTACCTGGTTCGATGAAACCGATGAGGTCGGCATATGCGATGCAGAACATCACAAAGACCCACAGGGTGGATAGGGTGACCTTCCTATCTTGGACTTCAATAAGTTTGTTACTTGCGTTCATTCTTTTCTCCTTATGTGGTTGATTTGTAGGATTCAATGGAGGAACCCGATTGACTGAGAGCAAGGACAGGCCAAGGTCGCGTACTTTTTTTAGCAAGCCATGCAGGGCGGCCTGATCAGCTATTGGGCCCGTTAGAAATGTATTGCCGTCCTCTTCCAGCGTGATAGTCAGACCCTCAAACCACTCCATCCATTGCAGAGATAGGTGGCCGGCAATTCGGATTTCGTAGATAGGAGGGGACGTTTCCATGTTCGTTTAAGCTGCCTTGATGAACGTGAATATACCGACAAGGAGGTATTGTCGGGTAGCAACTTAAGTATTGTTCGGAGTATTGTTTTGGGGGGTTAGAGTAAATCCAACTCGCGGGCGCGTGCGACGGCCTCGGTGCGGTTTTGAGCTTGCAGTTTGTTGAAGATCCGCAGGTTATGACCCTTGACCGTGCTGAGTGCCAGGTGTAGCCGTCGACTGATCTCTGCGTTGGAATGCCCTTCGGCAATGAGATGCAGGACTTCGAGTTCGCGGTCGGTGAGAGGTTCGATCATTTTGGACACCTGCACTCCCCGGCACCGACCAGCCGGGGCGGTGTGCGCCAGGTGCAAGTGTTTTGGATTTGCGATTTTGGATTGGAGCGTGTCTTCCACTGGTTGCGGGAAAAAATCCAACATGCGATCAACATACTCAAGCAAAGGGTGAGCGCGGGGCGCAACCGTTAATCGAAAATCAGAAATCAGCAATTGCATCGCTTCGCCTTCATCTACAAAAGTTCTCATGTAGCCCTCTGGCTCAGCCAACGTCAGAGCGCGTTCCAAAGCGGAAAGGGCTTGGGGGTGGTTGCTCTGCGCCTGATGAACAAGCGCCTGCGTCAACAGGATTTCGATCACGCTCCCTGTTCGTTTTTGCGTTTCTGCAAATGCCAGCAAGCGTTCCAGCAAGTCGTTGACCCCGGTGAAAGAACCTTCGGCTAGCCGCACTCGGACCAGGGTGAGATGGTTGTACTCGTTCAGGTAGCGTACCTCATCCTCGGTTGAAATGCTCCACTCACGCATCCAGGCCTGAGCCTTGTCCAGTCGCCCTTGTTTGAGATAAACCCGCGCCTTGTGGGCTTCGACCGGTTGCAGCAAGGGAACCGCGGTTTTGACGTAGCCTTGCCTGGCTTCATCGAGCAGGTCGAGCGCCGCATCCCATTCCCTGGCGGATTCTTTGAGCCGGGCTTGGGCCAGATTCCAACGGTGAGTCCAGTCCACCAGGGTAGTGCGTTGGCCCAGATCGGCGGCGGTTTGCAAGTGTTGTGTTGTAGCCATCTCATCACCCCGTTCATGGGCCAACAGGGCCAACCCCAGGTGATGATGGGCAGTAACCAGTTCCGCTTCCCGGCCCAGCGCGGCGGCTTGTTGGATGGCCTGTCGGAGGGACTTTTCGGCTTCACCCAGGTGACCCATGATCACGTGCATATCAGCCACGGCAAAGGCGCTGGCGATCACAAACACCTGGTTGCCCGTTCTTAGCATGTCGTCCGTCCAAGCGTACATGGCTCGGATGGAGGCTTCCAGGTTGCCGGTGGCCCAATGGGTTAATTCCAGCGTGATGATGGCCAGGGCGCGGAGGTAAATATCATCCTCGGGAATGAGCTGAAGGGACAACTCGGCGTATTTCACCGTTTCGGCCAAGTCACCTTGGTTTTGGGCATTGGAAGCGCGGATCAGTGCAATGTTCCCCGGCAGGGACTTTGCCTCGACCTGATCCGTTGCCCCAGTCAGCACGCGCTCGGCGTTTTGCAGGTAGGTCTCACTCATCTCCGGCTCCCCGGCATCCGAAAAAGCCGAACCAAGTTGGAGGCATAACCTGGGGCGGGAGCAAACCACCGCACCGGGCAGTTTATTCACCCAACCAAGCCAGACGGCGGTCTGGAAATTGCGTTCCATGCCCTGCCAGGCCACTTCGGCCAAGCACGCCGCTCGCTCAAAATCGCCGGACGCAAAGGCGTGGTGGAAGGCTCCGGCCAGGTCGTCGTTGGTCTCATACCACGCACTGGCACGCAGGTGATATTTCTGAAGTTCTTGAGGATTGCCAAGTCTCCGGCGCAGCAACTCGCCAAAGAGATGGTGGTAGCGATACCAGCGGCGCTCGTTGTCGAGTGGGACGATGAACAGGTTGGCGTGCTCAAGCGCTTCCAGGGTTGACTGCCCGGAGCCGGGAGCAGTTTCCAGCACGGCCTCGCAAAGCGGCCCGCACAGGCGTTCCAGAATGGATGTGTACAGCAGGAAATTTTGAATCTCGCCGGGCTGGCGTCCAAGAACCTCTTCGACCAGATAATCCAGGATGAAACGGTGGCTGCCGGTGAAAGATTTGATGAAGCTGGTGGTGTCTCTAACCCCTTGCATTGACATTGGTCCTTGCAGGGCAATCGCGGCTAATTGCAGCCCGGCGATCCAACCCTCCGTGCGCACTTCCAGTGCGGCGATATCTTCATCAGAGAGATGTAGCCCCATTATATGGTTGAGGAACTCGGCGGCTTCGGCGGGGGTAAAACGCAAGTCGGTGGCACGCAGTTCGGTCAATTGACCGCGGGCGCGCAACCGGGCCAGAGGGAGTGGTGGGTCTTCTCGGGTGGCGATGACCATGTGCATCTGGGGTGGCAGGTGCTCAAGCAGAAAGGTCAGGGCATTGTCAACGGATTTGGAATCAATCACGTGGTAATCGTCAAGAACAAGGAAAAAATGGTCCGGGACGGTGGCGATTTCATTGAGCAGGATCGTCAAAATCGATTCGGTTTGCACTGGCTGCGGCTGCGAAGCGTGGAGCACACCTAACACCCCTTCTCCAAGTTTCGCCACAATCGTCTGCAACGCAGTGACAAGGTACGTTAGAAAACGTGTGGAGTCGCTATCCCCTTCGTCCAGCGAAAGCCAGGCGACCGGTTGCCTGCCACTTGCGACCCATTCGCTGACCAGTGTGGTTTTACCAAAGCCGGCGGGGGCAGAGATAAGAGTCAGTTTGTGGTGCAGGCCCTCGTTCAGTCGCTCAATCAAGCGAGCACGGACTACCACTTTAGGATAACGTGGAGGAATGTAGAGTTTGGTGGCTAGAATTGGCGCGGACGCGACCATAGATAGATTATATAACATCTATCTAACTTCAGGCATCACCTTGGCCGTGTAAGCCATTGGAAAAAGTTGTCTTCCCCAATACAAAAACAGGCGGAAAATAGTTTCCGCCTGTTTTGAGTTGATCTGGATGACTTGAACTAATTTACAACGGCAGGTCTAAATTTATACCCGTATACAATGAGCCCGCGTTCGTCGCCGTCGTTGCGCATTTTGCGGGTCACCATTTCGACGGGCATGCCGATCTCGACCGCGTTGTTGTCCACGTCGGTGAGTTGGGCAGTGATCATGGGACCCTCGTCCAGTTTGACAAGGGCAACGGTATAAGGAGCGTTGGCATCGTAGCCAGTGGGAGCTTCATAGACGGTGGTGTATGAATAGACTTCGCCTTTGCCGCTGAAAGTATAAAGAGTCTTGGCTTCGTCGCCGCAGTTTGGGCAGACGTCGCGCGGGGGGAAGATCTTGTAATCGCAGTGAGGGCACACTTCGCCAACCAGCCCATAGCGTTGTTGTTTGAGTCTCCAGTGTCGTGGAATTTCCATTTTCGAGTTCCTTTCTGCAAGGGTAATTCTATCCCGCCAGACTCTCAAAGACTCTCAACCTTTGTCCTTTCGGAAGTGTAATGGGAGAGGATTGCTCCTAAAACGGAACACGTTTCGGTGGAGTTAATCTTTCTCGAAGCCGACCAAGCATAGGCTGGGAGGGAAGCGGTTTTCCATCGCCTAAATAATCCATAATATAATCACGCACGGCAGGGAAGCCCGCATCACATGAAAATCCTTTTGATCAATCAATCGTTTGTTTCGCCCGATGAACCCGGGCATACCCGCCATTTTGAGATGGCGAAATTTTTGCGCTCACACGGACATGAACTGGTGATCGTGGCGAGCGATATGAATTACCAAACCGGAAAACGGACAGTGCAAACGCGTGGTCTGTTTGTTGAGCAGAATATTGATGGCGTGCGCGTCCTGCGGGCGTACAGCTATCCATCTCTGCATCGTAGTTTTGTCTGGCGCGTGGTTTCATTTATCAGCTTCATGTTCAGCTCGGTATGGGCAGCATTGCATGTAAAAGACGTGGATCTGGTGATGGGCACTACGCCTCCGATCTTCCAGGCGGTCTCGGCGTGGATCGTGTCATTGATCAGACGCAAGCCATTTCTTTTGGAGGTGCGAGATCTGTGGCCCGAGTTCGGCGTAAGTATGGGCGTGTTGAAAAACCCCGTTGTGATCGCTCTGGCGCGCGGGTTGGAAAACTTTTTGTACGCGCGCGCGGCTCATATTCTGGTGAATTCACCCGCCTATAGAACGTACATGCTTGCGAAAGGCGTGTCTGAGAAAAAAGTCACGTTTATCCCGTACGGAACGGATGTGGATATGTTCAACCCTGGCGTGGACGGTTCATCCATCCGCAAAAGATTGGGCGTGGATGATAAGTTCGTTGTCCTGTACGCAGGCGCCATGGGACAGGCAAATGACATATATACGGTCCTGCGCGCCGCGGATCGCCTGCGTGACGCATCAAAAATCCGCTTTGTGTTTTTTGGCGATGGAAAGGAACGCGATCGCATTGAAGAGGAAGCGAAAAAGATGAGGCTTGACAATGTGATCTTTGCGGGCGTGTACCCAAAAAAGCAAATGCCGGCTGTGGTTGCTTCCTCTAATCTCTGTCTTGCCATCCTCCAGGATGTTCCCATGTTCCGCACGACCTATCCGAACAAGGTTTTCGATTACATGTCCGCCGCCCGCCCGACGGTGCTGGTCATCGACGGGGTCATCCGTGAGGTGATCGAGGCGTCGAATGGGGGAGTGTTTGTCACGCCGGGAAATGATGAGCTATTGGCTAAAACCATTTTTGAACTCTCGAACGATCCGCAGCGGATGAAGCAGTTGGGTGAAAATGCCCGGGCTTATCTTGTGCAAAACCTCAGTCGTCGCGAGAAAATGGATGAAACACTACAATTCCTTTTGACTCTGGTCAAGGCATAAGTCTTTGTTATCGGCGCGACCAGCCGGAAATTGAGTAGACTTTAGGAGACGCTTTCCAACCATCAAGTACCAGATAGGATTGGAGCTGAACGAAGTATCAAGATAATCGGAACTTGGGGTTCTCGTTTACAATCATCCCTGTGACCTTCATTATCATATTCATCCTGCTCGCCATCCTCTCGTATCTGGGAGTCTCCTATCTTCGCCGTCTAGCCTGGAAATATCAAATCCTTGATGAACCGAATGAGCGGAGTTCACATTCGGCGCCGATCCCACTTGGAGGCGGGCTGGCTATCGCGCTCATTGTGCTTGCCACGGGCGCCTGGGTTGCCAATGAAATAGACTGGAGGCGCAGCCTCATCTATATCGTTTCAGCATCCATCATGGCATGGATGGGATGGCGCGACGATGTCCATTCATTGCCAGCAATTTTTCGCCTCAGTGTTCAAAGCGTCATCGCCATCGCGTCCATTTGGGGTATGGGATATTTCAAGGTCGTTGCCGTTCCGTTGTTTGGCGATCTGCAACTGGGCATCGTTGGCATTGTCATTACATTCCTATGGATCGTGGGACTAACCAACGCCTATAACTTCATGGATGGTATTGACGGTAATGCAGGCGGCGTGGCGTTCAGTGCAGCGCTCGGCTGGATGTGGCTCTCTGCCGACACTGAAAAATGGTTTGTGTTTTGGCTCGCTTTTGCCATTGCTGCCAGCAGCCTTGGTTTCCTCGGTCACAACTGGACACCCGCAAAGATCTTTATGGGTGATGTAGGCAGCACCTTTCTCGGTTACAGTTTTGCTGTGCTTTCATTGGTCTCTGCCGATCAGGGTGGCGACGCGTTGTTGATTGGCACGCTCCTCATGTGGATCGTCATCATGGACTCGTTCGTCACCTTTCTTGGCCGCGCGCTCAAACGCGAAAACGTATTTACAGGTCATCGTTTGCACCTGTTCCAACGGTTGGTCCTTGGCGGTTACAAACACACGACCATTAGTCTCTTGTATATGCTGCTCACCGGCATCGCAGGTTTGCTTGCCTATCTTTGGTCCCAGGATGACTCAGTTGCGCCTCTGTTGATCTTCTTCGGCTTGCCATCCATCTGGGTACTCTTATCAATCCACGCGACGCGGCTGCAAAATGCTAAATAATTTTCGCAATCTTCAATCTCTCTTCTGGTCGCAAGGCTCGAGATGGCTCCTGTTCCGTGTTGGATATGCATTGCGAAAACGCACGGGATATATTCGTTTACAGATGCCTCAATATCAATGGGATGATCGTCCGCTTGGAACCTGGTTGAAGAAAGGCATTCCGTCGACACCACAAACCTACTTCGAATGGCGAAAACAAAATTCTCCAAGGTTCTTATTTGAACTGCCATCTGAGCAAAACGTTGGTCGAGTAGCCGAAAGCTACTCGCGACCATGGAATCCTCAAACCGCAATCGATGAAGCGCAACGGATTCTGTCGGGCGAGTTGAAATGTTTCTCCAACGCGTACCATCAAATCGGATTTCCTCCCGATTGGCACAAGGATCCCGTCACTGGAACTAAACTGGATTCACAAAAGCATTGGTCTGAACTTTCGGATGACGCGGACGTAGATGTTAAGTTCATTTGGGAAGTGAGCCGATTCGCGATGGTCTATCCACTCGTCCGTGCTTACGCTTCCACGCGGGATGAGAAGTATGCTGAGGCGTTCTGGGAGTTGATCCAATCCTGGGCGGAGTCCAACCCGCCCAACACGGGACCGAACTGGATGGATGGTCAGGAAGCGGCATTGCGTCTCATGGCATGGACGTTCGGCTTCTACGCCTTCATAGACTCTCTATCCACAACACCTCAGCGCCTCTCACAATTTGTGGTCATGATCGCTGCACATGCCGAACGAATTTATAAGAACATTGATTATGCAATTTCCACGCACAGCAACCATACCATCAGCGAAGCATTCGGACTATGGCTGGTTGGAATCCTATTTCCCGAATTGAAAGATTCAGAGAAATATCTTGCACTCGGACGAAAACTTCTCAAACAGGAAGCCGCCGAGCAGATTTTCCCGGACGGCACTTATTCTATGTACTCCTTGAACTATCATCGCTTTATTTTGCATCTTTACTTGGTAGTAATTCGCTTGAGTGAACTCAACCAGCATCCAGTCTCCAGTCTCATTCTTGATCGTGTCTCCGCCTCGATTGATTATCTTTCTCAACTTATCGATCATGAAACAGGCAAAATGCCGGTCTACGGCTCAAATGATGGTGCGCTCGTTCTACCACTAAACAACTGCGACTTTACCGATTATCATCCATTGTTGCAGTTGGGCTCATATATAACAAAAAAACAATTCATCTTTGAACCCGGTGCATGGGATGAAGATATATTTTGGCTTTGTCCGTCGCTCGCCCAGTGGGAGAGGGTGTCCGAAGGATCGGTGAGGGAGAAACACCATTCATCCTTTCCTCACGGCGGCACCTATCTCCTCCGCGGCACAAACAGCAAAGCCATCATACGTTGCACGGACTACCGCTCACGTCCCTCCCATGCCGACCAACTCCACGTGGATTTATGGATGCGCGGCAGGAACATCGCCTGTGATGCGGGTACATATCTGTACAGTGGAGAAGGCATCTGGCGCAACGGACTCGCTCACACATCAGTCCATAACACGGTGACAGTGGACCATCTCGACCAAATGAAAATGCTCACCCGCTTCACGTGGACGAACTGGTCACGCGGGAAAGTTTTGCTCCATAACGAAAACATCTGGCAGGGTGAGCATGATGCATATAAGCGATTAGCCAATCCGGTAAACCACAAACGCACAGTGATGTCGTTAAAAGAAGATCGCTGGCTGGTAGCCGATTACCTCACTGCCACTCAACTTCATCACTATTCGCTTCACTGGTTGATCAACGACTTTCCATATGAACAGCAGGAGAATGTG
>JBGPNQ010000125.1:0-13278 GCA_041487615.1 Anaerolineae bacterium | reverse complement strand
GCGTTCCGGGACGTTGTCGCGGAAGGCGTACCCGCCGCTCTCCTCTCCTCCAATCAAGGCATTGACCTCGATCATTTTGGGAGCTACATATTTGAAGCCTACCCCCGTTTCAATGACAGGAACATCGTAGATCTTGCCAAGCTTATTGAGCATGGTCGTTGTCGAAAGAGTCTTGACAATAGGACCGCGTTCACCGCGGATTTCAAGCAGATACAAGGCAAGCAATGCGTAGACGCGCAATTGATTGATGAACTCTCCGTTTTCATCGCCAATTCCACAGCGGTCGGCATCGCCATCGGTGATGAGAAGGACATCGGCATGGTTTTCAACGGTCGCTTTGAGTCCAACATCGATGTTCGGACGGATGGGTTCCGGCCGTCTCATTTCGGGGAATGAGGGATTGCGATAGTTATGGATCTCGATTACTTTTGTCTTTCCACCACTGAGCAACCGCGTGAACCAACCGGCGCCGTTGCCCCACATTGCATCGACCATTACGGTGAAACCTGCCTCCTTGATCCGAGGGATATTCACCAGTTTTTGGATATGCTCGATATAGGCAATGGATGCGTCAAATATGACGACCTTGCCGTCCCGTGTCGCATCGCCTAACGGGATGCGCTTCACGACATCCGCCGAATCGGGGATCAGCGCCTCGATCCGTTTCAAACCATCGGGGTCTATTGCGCCACCGTTTGGATCCCTGACCTTGAATCCGTTGTCTGTCGGTGGGTTGTGTGATGCAGTGATATTCACCGCGCCACAGGCCTTTTTATTTACTACGGCAAAGGCAATGACGGGCGTTGGTGTGGCGCCGTCCGTCAGATAGACGTTCAACCCATTGGCGGCCAAGACTTCAGACGCGGCTGCCGCAAAATTCTCCGAGTGGAAACGTTTGTCATAACCAACGATAACCCATTGTCCCATCCTGCCCTGTTCGAGCAAATACGACGCAAACCCCTGGGCCGCGCGGCGCACATTATCGAAGGTATAGTCCTCGGCAATCACTCCGCGCCAGCCATCCGTGCCAAACATAATTTTATGTATCATAAATTTCTCCTCTCGAATGATCTTGAATGATGACGATGCGATTATAAAGTAGAACTCCGGGATTTTCAGAATCTCGGAGTTCTGGGAGTGCTTAGTTTCGTGGGCGTAGCTACACCGTCCATCAACACGATCTCTGCTCTGATGCCGCGAGCACGTCGCTGCGAGACGGCAGAGCTCACAGGGATGTTTGAGTTCTTTCCACCTGACCCAACCGCAGGTGCGGGTCAATGAACTCAGTGTTCTCTGTGGCAAAGTTAGATTTAGCCCACCCTTTTGGACACTCCCGGAGTTCTACTCATCAACATTTGCCTTAATCTTCTGCCAGCCAGTCCTTGGCAGCCTCGATATCGTCGAAATATTTCAGCGCTTGTCCTGTCAGCGCGGTCAACAGGTCGGCGAGCGTGCGCTTCATGCCCGTCACGCCCAGGACTGCCGTTTTATGCACGTAGGATTTCGTCGCCGTCGATGCAGCGTTCATCGGTGCGAGCAGCTCGCTGCCAACGGTGGTATCGCGGAAGTCGGAAAGGACGAGCACCGAATCTTTTGGCTGGGCGGTAACTACCTGTTGAACTTCGGCCAGTTCCTCTCTTACCGCCGCAGAATTATAGAAATGTTTGGAAAAATCCTGATAGAAGATTTTTTTGCCTTGATGTTCAATCCAGATGGAGCGCATAGGGATCTCCTCTTAATAGTAACCGATGGCGTACGCATGAAATTATACTCACAAGCAGGTATTCAGTCTCGACAAAATTGTTTGCTAAGTCTATACTCGAACCAACATTTTGTTCTGTGAGGCGTACATGACCAAGCATCTTGTCGTTGTGGCAGGAAATATAGGTGTGGGAAAAACATCATTGGCGGAACGGATTGGCTCACGGCTGAACTGGTGGACCGGGTATGAATCTGTGTCGGATAATCCATACCTGGCGGATTTTTACGGGGATATGCGTGCCTGGGCTTTCCATTTGCAGGTTTTCTTTCTAGGACATCGCGCCGAGCAATACCTGGAGGCTGCACACGATGCACGTTCGGCGATCCTGGACCGAAGCATTTATGAGGATTTTTATATTTTTGCGCGTGCCCTGCATCATATGGGCGACGTGGCGGAACGCGATTATCTTGCATATCGGCGTTTGTTTGAAATCGTGATGACCGGCCTGCCGCGTCCGAATTTGTTGATCTATCTCAAGGCTCCTGTGCACGTTCTGATGGATCGGATTCGCCGCCGCGCCCGAAATATGGAAACCGGAATTACGACCGAATATTTGACCTTGCTTGATTCCTTCTACGATGACTGGTTGGGTGCATTCGACATGTGTCCGGTTCTCACAATCAGGACCGATGATCTCGATTTTGTGCATCAGCAACATCATCTTGAAACAGTGCTGGAGCGGATTCAGGATAAACTGGCGGGCAAGGAAGTTGTTGAATTCTAGAAGAGAGTGTATATGGACATAGTTCATCGGAGTGGGATATTCAAGGAGAATAAACCCGTTAAGCGGACGCGCCTGAGGCAGGAGGCGCTTGTCGGGTTGTTGTTCCTATCGCCCTGGATAATCGGATTCATTGCTTTGAAAGCATTACCGATCCTGGCTTCGCTTGTGTTTTCATTTACGGATTTCCATATGTTGAATCCTGGGGAAACACAATTTATCGGGATGGCGAATTACGCGCATTTCGTCAGAGATGCAGAGGCGAGTTCGAGCCTGTTCGGCTCGCTGACCTATTTTCTGTTCACCGTCCCGATCGAGATCTTTTTCGCCCTGGGGCTTGCTGCCATTTTCACAAGTGAACGGCTCAAGAACAAACGCTTTTCGCGGACGTTGGTCTTCATGACGAGTATTATTCCCGCGACCTCGATTTTCTTTATCTTTCAGGGATCTCTCCAGTATGCGAAGCGGCTGATTTTTGATCCGCTTGGATTGCCACCGATCAATCAGTTTAGTCTGCTGTTGCCGTTTATGGCTTTGTGGAGCATCGGTCCGGGATTCCTGATCCTGCAGGGCGCGATGGAAAGCGTTCCGAACGAAATCTACGAAGCCGCCCGCGTGGACGGAGCGGGTCCATTTGCCCGTTTTTTCTACATCACCTTACCGATGATTTCTCCCGCTATATTTTTTACGCTGGTGATCAACTTCACAGGAGCTTTTGGCGGTGCAGTCCTGTTGGATCGTGGTTATATCCTGAGCTTCAGCCTTTCACCCATGGAAGGATATATCAACAATGTGATGTTTACGGAGGCAAACCTGGGCTATGCCAGCGCCCTGGCGTGGGTCACATTTACCATCACGATGATCATCACAATTATGCTGTTCAGGTCATCACGGCGATGGGTGTACTTCCCTGAGGAGGATACCGATGTTGAAATTTAGCCGCAATCCCTCCCGCGGTCATGATGTGTCACGTCTTACGCTGCGCCTTTGGGATTTCACGGGTACGGCGCTGCTGAACCTTTTTATGTTCCTTTTTCTGATTGCGTATCTCTCGCCCATACCGTTCATGTTCATCGCATCGTTCACTCCGCGTGACCAGTTCACGAATCCGAACGCACCGATCCTGCCCTCCGAACGCCTGAAGTTCAACTATGACGGCAAGGATCGGATCATCTATTACGTTCCCACCGACGATGGAGTGAAGCAATGGGCACTTTACAAGCCTGCGCGCAGGTCCAGCGAATTCATCGATCCACAACACCCGGAGGCGGGCCCGATTCATTGGGATGGGCAATGGCGGTTGCTGAATCCTGTATATAAATTCAGCCCCACCCTGGATAATTACAAAAACTTCCTTGAAATCACAAACCTGCCGCTGCTGTTCAAGAACACATTTATCGTGGCATTCATTAGTGAGATTGGAGTCTTGTTTTCATCGATTGCGGTCGCTTATGGTTTTTCCCGCTTTCGAATCCCCGGCGCGAAGTACATCTTTTTCCTGTTGATCGCCACAATTATGATTCCGAGCAATATTACGCTGGTTCCCACCTACTACCTTTTTAGTGGGCACGTACTGAACTGGATCGGAACCTGGTTGCCCTTGATCGTCCCGCATTTCTTTGGCAGTGCGATCTTCATATTTCTGCTCCGACAGAATTTCAAAAGCATCCCGCGCGATCTCGATGAAGCCGCCATGCTGGACGGTGCAGGCCCATTACGGATTCTGCTCTCGGTCATCCTGCCGCAATCGATTCCAGTTGTGACAACAGTTGCATTGCTGCATTTCTTCTATATCTGGAATGAAACGCGCATGGCGAGCCTTTATTTGGGCATCCGGCCGGATCTGCAAATCGTCTCCTTTGGTGTTCAGCGAAGCCAAAGCTTCTTCTTTACCCCGGAAACGCTGATGGTGGGCGCGCTGCTGGTGATGATCGTGCCGGTGATTGTGCTCTTCCTTTCACAGCGTTTCTTTATGCAGGATATGATCATCACGCAAATCGAGAAATAGAACCATGAAATCGATACGAATTATTTTCTTTACCTGGCTCGCCTGGGCCATACTTGTCATTGCCTTTCAAGCCTGGGCACATGCGCGCCTTATGATCAGATGGCCGGACAATGCGGTTTCCTGGACCACCTCTGAAACCGGTCCCGGGTATCAAAAGGGACAGGCATATTTGCTTGAACCGTTCATGAATGATCAGGTTGCGTGGGATTCGGAATATTATCTGGCCATCGCGGTTGGCGGATATGATGATCCTGCCACGGATTTGGTCGGTCCCATTGGGCACCAGCTCACGAAGAGCTATTCATTTCTGCCATTCTTCCCACTCCTGATTCGGTTATTTATGATCCCATTAAAATTATTTGGGCTTACGCCCATCGCAACTGCCACCTTGGCGGGTGTGATCGTTTCTGCGTTGGGGGCGTTGGGAGCGATGTTTGCTCTTTATGACATGACGAAAGATTCGCTCGGAGAGGAGGGTGGGCTGCGTGCCGCGTTTTACCTGATCATCTTCCCAACAGGATTTTTCCTCGTACAGGTGTATACCGAGGGAGTATTTGTCGGTTTGGTATTTGGCTGTCTTGCAATGCTCAGGCGAAGGCAGTGGCTGTATGCCGCTCTTCTGGCAGCTGGAGCAACTCTCACCCGCGCGGTGGGCGTTTCTCTGATTGTCCCGATGATGCTCGCGTGGATCCGACAGGGCGACTGGGTTGACCTGGATGTGGAATGGCGGCAGCTTTATTTGCAGGGAATCCCCTGGCGTCCACTGATGCGCGGTCTTCTGGCATTGACTCCGATCATCACTTTCCTGATCTGGAAGTTCTCCTACTATGGACTGGCATTTGATTTTGTAGAGCAAAGCTTTTTTGGCAGCACGTTCATGGATATCCCAGGAGCCATCGCTGATTGGACGCAAGCCATTCACTCCTTGTCCATGGATATTTTGCAGCGCGGCGCGAATTATTCGATCATCATCGTTCTCTTCGTGCTTGCGGTTGCGGCCTGCTTCAAGTGCATGAAAACGTACCCTGAAGTTGCATGGTTGAGCCTTACAATCATCTTAATTTCCTGGGGAAGCGGTCCGGCGTCTGGGATGCATCGCTACGTTCTGACTGCGCCAGCAGTATTCGTTGCGCTGGCAGATTGGGGTAAAAATCCTGTTTTCGACCGGGCCTGGACAATTGCCTCCATCATGTGGCTGGGACTTTTATCGGCGCTATTTGCACTGGATATGTGGGTGGCGTAGAATGCGTTTATTCGTGTAAAATAGAAACATCACTATGTCAGTTAATCTGCTTGCACGCATCCCGTTTTTTACCAACGTTCCGGCCGATGAACTTGATCGCATTATGGATGGGCTGGCCGTGGTCAACTTGGCGCCGGGGGAAATGTTGTTCCGCGAGGGAGATGCGGGCGAACAAATGTACGTGATTGTCAGCGGTGAGCTGGAGATCCTCAAGGGACCGAATAGCGATGATGAACTCATTCTGAATAGAATTTATGAAGGCGAGTATATCGGCGAGATGAGTCTCATTACCGGCGCGCCGCGTACTGCAAGCGTTCGCGCGAATGGCGACGTCCTCCTCCTCAGCATGAGCCGCACGCAGCTGCTGGATCTGCTGCAGCGGCATCCCCAGCTCGCCAGTGACATGGTCAGTGTGCTCAGCCACAGGCTCGATAATACCAACGTATCCACCTTTCGCGACCTGACGGAAAAAAACCGACAACTGCAGCATGCATTTGACGAACTCAAGGCCGCCCAGGAACAGCTGATTGAAAAAGAACGCCTCGAACGGGAACTCAAAGTGGCGGCCGAGATCCAGATGTCGATTCTCCCCGACACGCTTCCCCTTGTCGAAGGATTTGATTTCGGTGGACGCATCCTTCCTGCCCGTCAGGTAGGTGGAGATTTTTACGATGTCTTCACACTAGACCATCACAAGTTGGGCGTAGTGATCGGTGATGTCGCAGATAAGGGCGTGCCCTCCGCGATATTTATGGCACGAGCGCATGCCCTGATCATCGCCGAAGCGGATAGCGTCATCTCGCCCGGCGATGTCCTGCGCCGGGTCAACAAGCATATCACGCGACTCGAAAAATCCACGCAGTTTGTCACGGCTCTGTATGGCGTTCTGGACATCAATACAGGCGTATTTGAATATGCCCGCGCCGGCCATGAACCGCCGCTTCTGCTGAGCCCGGATGGTGAAGTATATCGTTTGCCGCACAAGCCCGGCATGGCACTGGGATTGTGGGAAGATATCGCCCTGGATGAGTACAGCATCCATCTGCCCAAAGATTCCATGCTGGTGATGTTTACTGACGGCATGACGGATTGTCGTAACCCGAAAGGCGAGCCGTTCGGCCTGGAGCGGATCAAGATCACAATGGGCGGTCTGGCGGCCGCCACTGCGCAGTCCGGCTGCGATCAACTCTTTGACTCGCTCATGTACTATCAGAGTGGCGCAAAGCAGGATGATGATGTGACGCTTGTGGCAATCCATGCACTATGAAACAGCGGACTTTGCGAATAGTATCTGAATGATGTAAGGCTTCGCAGGCCTGTGTTTTATGCAATATCCAGCGCCTGCCTTAGGTCGTCTATCAGGTCCTCCTTATTTTCAATCCCCACAGACAAGCGGACGAGACCGGGATCCACTTCTAATTGGGAGCCGGCCACAGACAAGTGAGTCATCGCAGCGGGAACCTCGATCAGTGATTCAACACCGCCCAGGGATTCGGCCAGTGCAAAGATCTTTGTGTTTTCCACAACTTTGATCGCAGCATCACGCCCCTCTTTCATAATGAATGAGATCATTCCACCGCCGTTTCTCATTTGTTGTTTGGCAATTTTGCGTTGTGGATGGCTTTCATGAAACGGATAGATCAATTTCTCCACTTTTGGGTGTTCTTCAAGAAATTCGACAATTGCCAGTGCGTTTTCGAAGTGCCTGTCCATGCGCAGGGGAAGAGTCTTGATGCCACGTAACACAAGGAAAGAGTCCATCGGCCCGATCACAGCGCCGACCGCGTTTTGCAGGAAATAAAGTCTGTCAGCCAGCTCTTTGTCTTTCACAATCACCGCGCCGCCAACCACATCGGAATGTCCGCCAAGATATTTGGTCATGGAATGGACGACAATATCCGCGCCCAACTCAAGTGGACGTTGAAGATACGGCGTCGCAAAGGTATTGTCGACCACCAACAACGGATTGTTCGGATGAGCGTGAACGATCTCGGCAACTGCGCGAATATCTGTGATGCGCAGATAAGGATTGGTCGGAGTCTCCAGCCAGACGAGCCGCGTGGACGGCGTCATGGCCTCGGCGACAGACTCGGGATCGGTCGTATCGGCAAATGTAAAGTCGATGTTGAAACGGCGCAACACTTTGTCAAAGAGGCGAAATGTGCCGCCATATACATCGTTGCCGGCCAGCACATGTGAATCAGCGTTGAGCAAACGGAGGACGGTATCGGTTGCTGCGAGTCCCGAAGCAAAGGCCATTCCAAAAGTTCCACCCTCAAGCGCGGCGAGACAATCCTGTAATGCTTTGCGCGTGGGATTCATCGTGCGGGAATACTCATAACCCTGGCGCGGCCTGCCCACGCCATCCTGCAAGTAGGTGGACGTGAGATAAACCGGTGTCATCACAGCACCATTATTAGGGTCAGCTTCCTGACCCGCGTGGATCGCAAGGGTTTCAAATTTCATTCCTGCTCCTGTAATTTTTCACCGAGAGTTGTCGTCTGAAATTTCAGATAGAATAAACATTATACGAGGAAACATGACAAAAACACTTTTGGCAGTTTTAGCCCATCCCGACGACGAATCCTTCGGTCTGGGTGGAACAATTGCACTCTATGCAAAAAAAGGATATGATACCTATTACGTCTGCGCAACGCGCGGCGAAGCGGGAACAGTTGATCAAGAATATCTGACCGGGTTCAAAGATACTGCTGAACTCCGTACCAATGAATTAAACCGCGCCGCAAAGATCCTTGGCTTGAAAGGTGTATTCTTTCTCGGATATCGCGACTCAGGCATGCCCGGTATGGATGCAAACAAACATCCTGATGCGCAGATCAATCATTCGGTTGACGAAGTGGCGGGACGTGTCGTCAAGTATATTCGCGAACTTAAACCCGATATTGTTTTGACCTTCGACCCGATTGGCGGATATAAACATCCTGACCATATTCATATCCATCAGGCGACCGTGCTTGCCTTCGAAAAGGCGGGTGATGCATCCTTTCACCCGGAGGCTGGGTCGCCTTTCCAACCACGTGCTCTCTACTATCAGGTTTTCCCGCGCGGGTTCCTGAAATGGATGACACGCCTCATGCCGCTTTTTGGAAAAGACCCAGGCAAATGGGGACGCAACGGCGACATCAATTTGAGGGAACTGGCCGAGGTGGATTTCCCGGTCCACGTGCGGCTGGACATTCGCTCGGTTGCAGAGATCAAAGCAGAAGCTGGCGCGCAACATGCCTCTCAAGGTGGCATGGGAATGCGCCGCGGATTAATGGGATTCGTGACCCGAGTCTTCGGTGAGAGGGAAGATTACATGCGCGCATATCCGCCTGTGAATGGAAACCATCGAAGGCAGCGCGATTTATTTGACGGAATATGAATCTGGCGATGGGTACTATCGAACAAGATCAATCTGAAGCAACAATCTTGTGCAAGTCCTGCGGGTTGTGTTGCACAGGTCATTTGTTTGCCTGGGCAAAACTTCGATCGTCAGAAATGGAAACCGCGAAGGCTCTGGGTTTGACGGTATTCAGTTCTGACGCGCGACAGCGCGGGTTTAATCAACCCTGTCCACTTTGGGATGGTGAGTGCACGATCTATGCTTCACCTCAGTATCCGCATTTTTGTCACGTGTATAAGTGTAAGCTTTTGAAAAAAGTGGTCGACGAAACCACCCCACTCCCTGAAGCATTGACGGTGGTTCAGCGGGCCAAGGAAATGATCAATGATGTCGAGCTTCTCCTGCCTGCCTCCACTAACAGGAATTTTCGTGAGCGTTTGGTGGCACACATTGAAGATCTTGAAAGGTCAACGGACCTGGGAAAATCAGATGTGGAATTTCGGCAGAAGGCTCGCGAATTGTTGAATTTTTACAAAAACCATTTCGGTGTAAAGGACCTGGTCGATATTTCTTATGAACCGTAAGTAGTCGAGCTCCGGAAACGTATTCCCATCTAATGGATTTCAGGCCATCTTGATGGAATTCATCCAAAAGAAAACTGCCGGGAACTGTTCGCGCAGTTTTTTCGTTTAATGTGCAGCTAATAAAGCATGTTAGAATATTTTTGCCTCCAGTCCAATAAATATGTAAACTTTCTAAATGGTTTTGTAAGCCAAAACTCAAATCTAAATTTTTTCCTAATTGTGCGGCACTCTGGAATGCGTGCCGGGAGCAGAAGATTCACGAAGACAATCCACAAGTCTGCAAAATGAGACCATCAAAAAGCCTATGACAGAAACAGCCATTGAACAACAATCCGCTCGGCGTTTTAATTTTTCGCGCCTTTTCTCCACCCTGATTAGCCCCCGCCACGCGTTTGGCGAGATGGCGGCGGAAGCGCGTGCGACCTGGATCACGCCCATGCTCGTGCTGAGCCTGACGGCAATCTTTGTGGTGGTCGTTTCCGGTTATTTCAAGACTCAGGCTGCGATGATGGGCGAGGTGCAGCTACCGCCCGATTGGCAATATTGGTCGCCCGATATGCAGCAAAACTACATGCAGGCACAGCAAGCCACCCAGGGGGCGACCTTCATGTATATCATTCCATTGGTGGGCGCATTGACCGCCCTTTGGTTGGGCTGGGTCCTGGTGGCGGCCCTCTTGCATTTGGGATCGACACTCCTGGGAGGGCGCGGTTCGATGCAGGGCGCATTCAATATTGTCGCATGGGGCAGCCTGCCTTTTGCCCTGCGTGACGTTTTGCGAATTGTGTTTATGTTAATCGGGGGACATGCGATCGTGAGCCCGGGGCTTTCGGGCTTTGTGGCCAGCACCGGCTTCCTATCCAAGCTGCTCACCCACGTTGATCTCTTCTGGATATGGTATGTCCTCCTGCTCGTGATTGGCTTCGCCATCGCAGATGGATTGCCGCGCAATAAGGCGCTTGCAGGAGTTGTTGTTGTGCTTTTCCTGGTTTTGGTGGCCCAGGCGGGACTGGGAAGCCTGACCTCCAATTTGGGCGGACAGGCCGTCCAGCGTCCTTTCTTTTAGCATGAGCAGACCCTTTATTCGTATCCAGGGATTGATAAAGCATTATCAGATGGGTGGGCAGGTTGTGCGCGCTCTGGATGGACTTGATCTTGATATTGAGGCTCATACGTTCACGGTAGTAATGGGGCCATCTGGCTCCGGCAAGAGCACGTTGTTATATCTGCTTGGCGGGCTGGACCGCGCTACTTCGGGCGAGATTTCCATAGATGGTCAGCGCCTCAATCAGATGGATGAAAATGCCCTGGCCTTATTCCGCCGTCGAACCATGGGATTCGTCTTTCAATCGTTCAACCTGATTTCGAGCATGACTGCTTTGGATAATGTATCATTCCCCATGCAGTTTGCAGGAGCAACGACAAAACGACGCAATGAACAAGCTCGCAGCTTGCTGGATCAGGTGGGACTTGGCAACCGCGCCGACCATCGTCCAACCGAACTCTCGGGTGGACAGCAGCAGCGCGTCGCGATTGCACGTGCTTTGGTCAACGACCCCAGCGTGATCCTCGCGGATGAGCCGACGGGCAACCTCGATACATCCAGCGGGGCGGCCATCATGCAATTGCTTTCAGATCTGCATACTTCGGGGAGGACGGTGCTGGTCGTGACGCATGATCCGCGCATGATTCGTTTCGCCACACACAAGATATTCCTCCTCGATGGACGGATTGTGACTGAAGACGAATATCAATCTGCCGCACTGGAAGCTATTCCGCCCTCGTAACTTCTAAACCTGGGAGAAAAATGAAGAATCAATTATCACGTTTTGTTCCATTGTCATTATTGATTGCCTTGATGCTGGCAATAATTCCTGTTCCAGCACACGCTGCAGGTATAACGTCAGTGACTCCCGATAGTGTGGTGAATGATGTCGCAAATATGATTACTGTCGCTGGAAACGGATTTGACAATACCGCTGCAATTCTCTTAAATGGGTCTGCGGTTAGTACGAACTTCCTCAATGATCAAACACTTACAGCGACACTACCGGCGGGTTTTTCAGCGGGCATATATACTGTGACAGTTTCCATGTCGGGTGGGAATGCCACAGGTTCCGGTTCACTGACGGTCCTTGCTCCGACACCAACACCTGCACCAACTTCAACGACCGCTCCGCTTCCTTTCGTCCGCCCGCAATTTGTCGTGAAGTCATCCCGTACATCCGGCAGCGTTTCGACTGACAGTGAGTTTAAGTTGAGTCTTACCATCCAGAATGCTGGTACATCTGGGGCTTATAGTACGCAGCTGGTTTTTTCATCTCCCGAGTTGGTACCCTTGAAAAACGGAGGTGTCGTAGTTTTGGATCCGGTCGGTGCGGGGGAACAGCTTAATGTTCCACAAAGTTTTCACGTCACAGGACAAATCGCAGGCCAGAGTTTGATCACGCTTGATGTGACGGTAACCTATTACGACAGCAACGGAACATCCTATTCCGATAAGTTCACATTGTCTGTGGCAACGACGGGCGGTGGATATAGCGGTGTTGTGTATCCGACGTCCACGCCAACAGGTGTCAAGAGTTCACAACTTGTCATCCCCAGTTATGCCGTAAGCCTTGATCCTCTCCAGCCCGGGGAGCAATTCACCCTGACGATGACAGTCCAGAACATGGGGAATGCCAGGGCCCAGCGTGTTACCATGATCGTAGGCGGCGGCTCGAGCGGGACCAGTGGTGGCACACCGCAACCGGGCGGAGTCTCCGGTGGGAGCGGCGAGTTCACCAACTTCGCCCCCGTTGGTGCATCGAACGTACAATCGCTTGGTGACCTGCCTGCGGGTGGGATGATCCAGGCCAGCCAGAATCTCATCGTCAATGTTTCGACGAATCCTGGTGCATATCCCATGAAAGTGACGTTCTCCTACTTGAACGATACCAACGAAGTAATCAATGATGAGCAGGTGATTACGTTGCTTGTGTACAGCCTGCCCAATGTGGATGTGAGTTTTTATCGCCCGCCCGATCCGTTCTTTGTTGGGCAGCCCGGCCCGCTGCCGCTGCAGGTTGTCAATATCGGAAAACGCGCTTCGGTTTTGGGAAACTTGAAGATCACAACAGATACGGGAACGATCGAGAATGGGACCGGACTGGTCGGGTCGCTTGATGCGGGCGGTTATTTCACGCTCGACTCCATGTTCACTCCCGAGCAGTCAGGTAAGCAAACCCTGAATATCACGATCGAGTACACAGATGACTTCAACCAGGCCCGTATGCTGACCCGGACATTGGAAATTGAAGTGTCCGAAGGCATGAGCGAAGGACCGGTCATAGATCCATCCCTTGGTGGAGGTGGAGGTGGCGAAGTGCCAGCTGTGGCCGAGGAAACTGCCTTGCAAAAAGTGTGGCGTTTCATCCTTGGCTTGCTGGGCCTGGATAGTGCTCCTCCCTCCGGTGGGGAGCCGGTGGCTCCTGAACAAGGACCCACCGGTCCACAGATCAAGCCGGGTGGCGGAAAGGGCTGAGCCCTCATCGTATGAAACCTTTTGACCTGATCCGCCTCATCTTTGGAAACCTGAGTCGTCGCAAAGCGCGCGTGGCATTGACCGCGATCGG
>JBGPNQ010000124.1:0-13299 GCA_041487615.1 Anaerolineae bacterium | reverse complement strand
GTAGTCTGGACGTTGGTCAGGGCAGGAGATGTCAATGAGGCCTGGTCGTAGACCCGGTCGAAGATCTCGCCTATCACATGGAAAGAGGATGTGAAGTTTGGACCACCGACTCCGAAGAAGATTCGAACTGTCTCGCCGACTTTAGCTTTGAGCGGTTTCTGTTCTGTCAGACTGCCGACCGCACCGTTGAAGACAAAATACTCTGGGTCTTCATTGAGCAAGGCCTGCGTGTTTTCGGTCAAGTGCCCTGTGGAGCCAAAAGCTTCGGTAGTATAGAGTTCGCCCTGCATCACATAAAACTCACGATCAACCGCTGGCAGACCTTCTTCAGGCTCCACCAGGATCATTCCATACATGCCGTTGGAAATATGCTGTGCAACCATGGGAGTCGCGCAGTGATAAACATATAATCCCGGGTTCAACGCCTTCGCAGTGAACATCGTTTCCTGACCGGGTGTGGTCTGTGTCATGACCGCGCCGCCACCAGGGCCTGTTACCGCGTGAAAGTCAACGGAATGAGCCATCGTGCTGTTTGTCAGATTCTTCATGTGGACTTCGATCGTATCTCCCACGCGGACACGGAAGAAAGGTCCGGGAACCTGACCGTTGAATGTCCAGTAGCTGTAGGTTGTACCGTCTGCAAGCTGCCCCTCGATTTCGACGGCTTCCAGGTCAATGCGTACCGTTTGCGGTTCGCGCACAGCGATGGGACCCGGAAGATCCGTTGGGTCACGGACAATGTCGGCGCCTTTGGTTGCAGGATTGTTCACGACGACGGGTCCGCTTGCAGAAACATAATTTGCTCCTGAGGCAGGTTGCGCTGGCGCATTGGATGCAGCCGTCTGACCCGTTACTTCCAATTTTCCTTCCATGCCCGCTTCACGATGTCCGGCAATAATGCAGTAGTATGAGAAAGAACCACCTTTGTCAACCTTGAATTCAAACGTGGTACTGGCGCCTTTTCCAACCACATGCTCAGAAGTAGCATTGAACTCGGGGAATGTAATATCATGTTCAACACCTTCGCCGCTCGATAAGGTGATCTTTATCGTATCGCCTACATTTGCGCTCAACATCGGATTGGTAACACCGTCAATGCCTCCGCCAACGCCAATAAACGACATTTTTCCATCTGCCATTCCGGTGGTGAGGGAATATTCGATCACTTTTCCATTGTCGGATCCTGTCCTCGTTGCGTTCGCACATGCAGAAAGTAGTAAGGCAATCACGGCGATAATGCTAAAAAGCTTGAACGAATTTTTCATTGTATACTCCTTTTGATTTCTTGATTTTCCATGACACATTTTTCCAAATCGCTTGTCAGCTCCTTCAATGCAATTTCATACGTGTCTGCTACATCGTAAAGTGTGCAAAACCGTTGTAGAAGGCAGCCCACACAATCAGTATTTCGGCTTCGAAAGATCGAAAGAGCCTGGGGCCATTTTTTTAGAATATCTTCAACGGTTAGTTGAGCGTGGAGAACTTTTGTGTCCATGTGCCCCAACGATACAGGAACTTCTGGATTCCCTCTTTGCGCAAGCGCAAATAACTCACGAAGCGCCGGATTCATTTCTAAACTGCAATCTTGACCCTGGTCTACACTGCAATCCGAGAGTTTGCTGCCTGGTGAAGAAAACGGCAAAACAAAAAGCACGCGGGATCGCGTGCCATGAGGGACTTGATGTAAGCCTTTTACTGGTTCAACTCTTCTGCAATACTCACCACCCCGTGCGGATTTCGGATCAGGACACGCTCGCGGCCTGCCTCCACCAATCCCTGCCGTTCCCACTCTGACAGCACGCGGCTGACCGTGTATAGCGTTGTCCCAGACATCTCAGCCAGGTCCTGCCGCGTGAACGAAAGCTCGATACCGCCCTCCATTTTGCTTCCCATTTGAGCGGCGAGACGCAGGAGGGCGCGGGCAATGCGCCTCTCCACTTTCTCTGTGGCAAGCTCGCGATAACGTTCCTGCATTTCCTGTATATAGCCTGTCATCAACTTCATCAGGTCAAAAGACAAATAAGGCCGTGTCAGCATTAATTCCCGCAGATAATCGCTTTTGACCGCGAGAGCTGTGCTATGTTCCAATGCCTGCGCGCTGGCAGGGTAGATCGCATTCTCACGGACAGCGCCCAGCGCGCCAAACATCTGCCACTCATTGATCGTCCGCAAGTTGACTTGTTGCCCGGCAGGATTTGTTTGCATCAACTTGGCGCGTCCTGAAATCAGCACATAAAAATACACTGCAGGATCGCCTTGAAAGAAGAAAAATTCGCCTTCCTCGATGGATCTTTCAATGGATTGTTGGGCGATTAATTTCAAGTCTTCATCGGTCGCATTTTGAAAAACGCTGACCTGGCGAAGTGACGGGGGATCGATGCTCATGAGTCGATTGTACTCCGATTGGAAGAATCTCAACAAATATGACAAACTTCCTGCGTATTGGTGACAACCCTGGGTTGACACGCAAGGGGGAGAAAAGGTATCATCGAAATTGCCCTACCCCCCGGGGGGGGGTAAGAATTGGCGAACCGACCTTATCGAATAGCACGAGGTAACCATGGAAAACGATAGCACAATCCGAAGGCTTAAGACAGTTGAAGGTCACTTGCGCGGAGTCATCCGCATGGTGGAGGAGGACGCGTATTGCATTGACGTGATCCGCCAGATCCAGGCAGTGGAGGCGGCGCTGAACAAGGTCAGTTCGAGGATTCTTGAGGATCACCTGAATTCATGCGTCATCACCGCCATTCAAGGCAATGACAAAAAGGAACGCGAGCGCGTTCTCAAGGAAATTACCGAAGTCTTTGATATGTCGACGAAAGTGTAGCGCAAGATATTATCTTGTACTACGAAAATCATAAATGCAAGGAGAAATAAATTATGACCACAGTAACGTATACCGTTCCCGCCATTTCCTGCGCACATTGCACCCACACCATCGAGACCGAAGTAAGCGAAATACTGGGTATCCAATCCGTGAAGGCTGAGACCGGTACCAGGAAAGTGCAGATCACGTTTGATGCACCTGCGACTGAAGAAAAGATCAAGGCACTTCTGGTGGAGATCGATTATCCTGCTGAAGGATTGATTAGTTTGTAATTATTAAACCTGATAGGTCTCCGAGACCTGTCAGGTTTCTGGAATAGAAATGTCTGATACCAAACAATTAACCCTCCCAATCACAGGCATGACCTGCGCCAATTGTGTTGCCACGGTTGAGCGCAACCTCAAGAAATTGGATGGCGTGCAGAGCGCAGTGGTGAACCTTTCCTCTGAACGCGCCACTGTCGACTTTGAACCGGCCAAATTGCAGCTAAGCGATGTCATTGCGCGTGTCAATCGTGCAGGCTACGGTGTTGCCACTGGCGAAGCGGATCTCATCATCAAACGGCTTTCTGATGACAATGATGCTCGGCGCCTGGAGAAAACCCTGGCAGGCATTGAAGGTGTTCTGGAAGCACAGGTAAATTACACGACCGAAAAGGCTCGTGTCAAATATGTTCCTACAATTGTTACCCAGGCTGAACTTCGTCGGGCTGTGGCATCTGCTGGCTTTGAAGCCGTCGAACTCGGCGGGGAAGCGGAAGATGCGGAAGCCAAAGCGCGTGAACATGAGATCAACGAACAATACCGTTTGTTGATCATCGGCTTGATCTTTACAGTCCCGCTGTTCCTGTTTGCGATGGCACGTGATTTCGGACTGCTGCCTGCATTATTTTATGCATCGGCAGGAATGGATGGTATGCGCGCGGAGGCCGCACCATGGACGAATTGGTTGATGCTTGCACTTGCCACACCCGTGCAGTTTTACGTCGGCTGGCAATATTACGTTGGCGCGTTCAAAGCCTTGCGGAATAAATCCGCGAATATGGATGTGCTCATCGTGATGGGCTCATCTGCTGCGTATTTCTATTCCCTGCCAATTACCTTTGGTCTGCTGGCCGGTCATGTCTATTTTGAGACGGCGGCAGTCATCATCACGTTGATCAAGCTTGGAAAATTCCTTGAAGCAGGCGCCAAGGGACGTACATCTGAAGCGATCAAGAAATTGATGGGACTACGCGCCAAGACCGCCCGCGTCGTTCGGGATGGACAGGAATTGGAAGTTCCCGTCGACGATGTCCGCGTGGGCGATGTGGTTATTGTTAAACCTGGCGAGACAATTCCCGTGGATGGTGTGGTGGTCGAGGGACGAAGTGCCATTGATGAATCCATGCTGACAGGCGAATCATTGCCCGTTGAAAAGAAGCCTGGTGATGCGGTCATCGGGGCTACGTTGAACAAGCTTGGCATGCTGAAATTTGAAGCGACTAAGGTCGGCAAAGAGACCGCGCTCGCGCAAATCATCAAATTAGTGGAAGACGCACAAGGTAGCAAAGCACCCATCCAAAAACTTGCAGATCAAGTCTCTGCAGTCTTTGTGCCCATTGTTATCGGGATCGCACTGCTTACATTTGCAGGTTGGTATTTCTTCGGTCCGCCGCTTGCGGTTAATGCGGATATTGACAATTTCACACGTGCCCTGATCTATATGGTCGCCGTGTTGGTCATTGCCTGTCCGTGTGCCATGGGACTTGCTACTCCCACAGCCATTATGGTCGGCACAGGCAAAGGCGCGGAAGCGGGAATCCTCTTCCGCAATAGTGAAGCGCTCGAACGTGCAGGAAAAGTTACAGTTGTGGTTCTTGATAAAACGGGAACGATTACAAAGGGTCAACCCGCCGTCACGGATATCATCACGAATCACGAATTACAAATTACGAATAACGAATTACTTCGATTAGCCGCTTCTGTCGAGAAGGGGAGCGAACATCCTCTCGGTGAAGCGATCTGGGCGGAGGCGACCACGCGTGGATTAAATCTGGCGGAACCTGCGGGGTTTAAAGCAGAGGCCGGTCACGGTGTGCAGGCAGAGGTCGAGGGGAGAAGCGTGATGGTTGGGAACAAGAGAATGTTCGAAGCACGCGGCATCCAATTGGGATGCCTCGAGTCCGACGTGACACGTCTCCAATCCGAAGCAAAGACGGCTATGCTCGTCGCGGTTGACAACCAGGCCGCGGGAGTGATCGCGGTTGCAGATACAATCAAAGACAGTTCAAAGCAAGCCATTGAAGATTTGCATCGTATGGGTTTGAGCGTTGCGATGATAACGGGCGATAACCAGAAGACTGCTGAAGCGATTGCGAAGCAGGTTGGAGTGGATACGGTTCTGGCGGAAGTATTGCCTGAAGGTAAATCAGCTGAAGTGAAGAAGCTGCAGTCCGGCAAAAAAGTGGTTGCAATGGTAGGGGATGGCGTCAACGACGCACCCGCCCTTGCTCAAGCCGACGTTGGACTTGCTATCGGCACAGGCACCGATGTGGCAATGGCTGCTGCACCTGTGACGTTGATGAGCGGAGATTTGCGTGGAGTATCGCGTGCCATCCTTCTTTCCCGCAAGACGCTGGGTACGATCAAACAAAATTTGTTCTGGGCGTTTTTCTACAACGTTGTATTAATCCCCGCGGCTGCGCTCGGATATTTGAACCCGATGCTGGCTGCCGGTGCGATGGCGTTTAGCAGTGTATTCGTCGTGACCAACAGCCTGAGATTACGAAGACAGAATATCTAAGTTCAGACCTGACAGGTCTTGTTGTTTACATTACTGAGGTCGAATGTCGAAAAACCAAAAACCACCGATTGATCCCGTAGTTCTTGTCATGCTTGGAATCGTGTTTGTCGCCGTTGCCATCGGGCTGGCTGTGATTCAATCCAATCCAGGCTCGGTGAACATCACGAATGGTTCTGGAACGATGAGTCAATTGATTGTTGCGTTTGTTACGGGCCTGACCACGGGCGGGTTGAGTTGTCTCGCAGTGCAGGGCGGTTTGCTGGCGAGTTCACTTGCTCATCAAATCGAACAGGATTACATTGGACAAGCTGCGCAACACAAGTCCCGCAAAAAATCCAAAGTGCAAATGCCTGTCCGTTCCAGCTCGGCATTCCCCATTTTTCTTTTTCTTGTTGCGAAAATAGTAGCTTATACGCTGCTTGGAGCACTTCTTGGCTTGCTTGGTTCCTATCTCACGCTCAGCCCGACAGTCCGTGCCTTCCTCATGATTGCGATTGGAATCTTCATGGTAGGCAACGCACTCCGTATGTTCAAGGTGCATCCGATCTTTCGTTATTTCTCCATCGAGCCACCAAAATTTATCACCCGCTACATCCGTCGTACCGCCAAAGGGACGGATACTTTCACCCCCATCTTCCTCGGCGCGCTGACCGTTTTCATTCCATGCGGCGTTACGCAGGCGATGATGGCGGCCGCGCTAGGGACCGGGAGTATCGCGATGGGCGCGGCGCTCATGCTGGCGTTCACCCTCGGTACGAGTCCTGTCTTTTTTGTGATCGCCTATCTGACAACGGAACTTGGATCCCGGCTTGAAAAGTTTTTCATGCGGTTTGTGGCAGTCGTTGTTTTGATCCTGGGACTGGTGACGATGAATGGCGGGCTCAACGTATTGGGATCGCCTCTCTCGGTTCAAAACCTAAGCCGCAACCTGCTCCCGTCAAATAGCGGAGTCGCCGCTCAAACGGAATCCGGTTCCCCAGTCGCGGCGGACGGAGCGCTCCTCCTGCAGGTGCAGAATGGTGGTTACTTCCCGTCCACGCTCAAAGCATCTGCCGGAAAAACTGTCACATTGAACCTTGTCACCAACAAGACCTATTCCTGTTCGCGCGATTTCGTCATACCTGCGCTCAATTTTTACCAACTTCTGCCTGATACCGGGACCACACGGATAAATATCCCTGCACAGGCAAAGGGGAGTACTCTCTTTTTTACCTGTTCCATGGGGATGTACACCGGGCGGATTGTGTTTGAGTAAGACCATAGACAATAGACCATCGACCATGATGGTCGATGGTCAGAGGCAACAATGATCAAAAAAACCTTCAAAGTCCCCGACATGTCCTGCACGAACTGCGCAATGAAACTCGAATCGCTCGAAGATACCCTGGAAGGTGTCAAAGAGATCAACGCCAGCTATCACAAATTGGAAATGGTGATCGTCTACGACGAGACCAGGCTTACCGATGAGCAGATCATAGCGGCTGTGAAGAAAAAAGGCTACCAGGCTGTATTAGCTGGATAATAGCGTGTTGAGGAGCCGCCGGTTGAGGCGGCTTTTTTCTTTACTGGCTGACTTGAAGTTGATACTTCGAGAATTTCAAAGTATCAATCAAAATGCATATTTCGTTTTCTCTGAGACTATGATTGAGTTGTCCAATGTTTTCAACAGGCGAAGCATTCGGGGCAGGGACCGGGCGACTTCTCGCATGGAATTCGTTCGTCATATTTTATTAATCAGTCTTGTATAAAAACCGCATGCCTCAATAATTTGCTCTACTCCACAGTTTTCATTTCGCATGTGAGCCAGCTTATAATCTCCGGGACCAAAACCGATGGTGGGAATTCCCATGCTGACCGGCGTAACTGCATTGGTACTAAAATCCCAGAAGACATATTCGGCGGGGTCATTTCCAAAATTGTCGCGATATGCCGCAACGCAGGCCTTTGACAGTTCATGATTGAGGTTGATCTTCCATGCAAGGTGGAATGGATGATACGTAATATCCATTCCTGTCCAACTTTTTCTATGCAGTACGCCCACTTCCCAGGTTGCATTCTTGCCCCTGACCAGTTGCCCGATTTCCTGTTTGATGGCGTCTTCCGTTTCGCCGGGAATCATCCTCCTATCCAAATACACTTCGCACTCAGAGGGGACAGCGTTCAGAGATGCGCTGACACTGGAAATCCTCGACATGACCAATGTTCCCCGTAAGCCATCATTTTTCATGAGCTCCGCGTTGGTCCTTTCAACACGCTGGATGATCTCGGCCATTTCATAAATGGCATTGACCCCTTTTTCAGGCGCGGCACCGTGGGCGGAAACGCCGTGTGTCTTGATGGATATTTGAGCTTTCCCCTTATGACCTACTGCAACTTTGTTGTTGGATGGCTCGCAGATGACCACATAGTCTGGCTTTAGGTCATGTTCTTTGAATAAGTGTTTCAAGTTTTCCCCATCACAATCCTCTTCAAAAACGCTGCAGGAAATGTAAATCGTTTTACCAGAATCAAATCCGAGCTTTTTGGCAATTACGCCCGCATAAATGGATGCTGCAGCGGCCGATTTCATATCGACGGAACCTCTGCCGTACAGGCGTCCATCTACGATATTCCCGCTGAACGGTGGGAAATCCCATTTGTCATCATCATTTACTTCCACTGTATCCACATGTGAGTCAAATAGGATCGATTTTTCACCCCTGCCAATTCTTCCGAGGACATTTCCCATGGAATCAATGGTTACTTCATCGTATCCGAGTGCCATCATTTTCTTCTCGATGAACCGAATAATTTCCCCTTCCTGCCCGGAAAGACTCTTTATTCTGACCAGGTTTTGGGCAAATTGGACAAGTTCTTCTTGCAGTTCTGTTGAAAGCAAATTGGAGAGGTTCATTATTTCCCTATTATCCTACAAACCTTTATAGTAACGAACCAGGGGCAAGCCGGTGTATCCGGCCTTCTCGTACGATTTTCTGGCTGGAGCATGGGACTCGTCCCCGCCTGTACCCACCACAGACAGCTTCATGCCGCTCTCTTTCATCTTTTGAAGAGCAAAAGTGTTTAGCTCAGTGCCAATCCCATGATTTTGAAAGTCAGGATGGACCGCCAGCAATTGGACTTCCGACGTCTTATCCTCATATAGTTCATAGGCGATAAAGCCGACAACCTTTCCTTCCACTTCGGCAACCCAAAAACTGATCTTTGCATTGGTACCTAACTTTTCTACTCCCTCTGTTTGGAGTTTATGCCAGTCAGGATAGAGAATAGGATAGATTTTTGGCCCAAGTATTTTTTCGAACGAGATAAATACTGGTTCAAATGCCAATACAGTGAGTTCGACTACGTCTTTAATATCATTATTCTTGAAGAGACGGATTTTTAGGCTCATGTTATTTTCCAAGTGAATCCTGTTCATGATTTGGGTGGTGCAGACCTGGAAGCGGGATATGCCACCGAGCGAAGACGTTCAGGAAGGCGTTGATATTGCCGTTCCTTTTCCTCAGCCTTGCCTACGACAGCCTTGATCGCGTAGGCAGCCGCGTGACGCGCGTGGTCTGCTACGTGGGCTGTTGCAGCGGCATGACCAGCTGCGCGTGCGGCAGCCTGTGCTGCCGCATTTTTGGCGTCACGGGCCGCGGCGTGGGAAGCGAATGCAGCCTTGCGCGCATCCACCATGGACAGGTCGCCGCGCACCCAGGCGCGGGCGGCTTCGATGGCTTTGCGAGGTCGATCATCTCCCGGGTAGACTTCCTCGAAGTGGGGGAGCACGCGTTCTGCGCAGTCAGAGGCCCACATCGCTAATAATTTGTGATCCTGTTCGTTGAGACGCTTGTTAGATTTTGCGACCATCAGTTCTTATTCTACTCAACAACTGGCGTCAGCGGCGGCAGAGCGACATCGGGTGTACCGCTCTATGGCTATCCCTTTGCGGAAGTTATACAGATGGTATAGCCGCCCATGCCCCTTGTGTACCTGTTTACCTGTCCACTAGCCAAGTGCCGAAGAGATAACCACATTTGAGATTTGATTCTGGTTGTAATGTTCATAACCACTTCAGTGTATTCCATAACAAGCGGCGATTCCGTGTATACTCGTTCCATGTCCCAAATTTTCACCCTTCAACAAGCCAACGAGACTCTAATCGTCATCCGTCCACTTATGGACGAAGTACAGGCGATCCGCCGGAAGATCATGACCAGCCAGCCCGAAGCATGGACGGCTATCGAAAAGTCTGTGGGGAATGGCGGCAACCGCGCTTTGAGTCGCATGGTACAGGACTTTGAGAATTTGGATGCGCTTGTCCATCGAATTCTGGATACCGGTGTACTGATCAAGGATGTCAACATTGGTTTGCTGGATTTTCCCGCGCTGAAGGATGGGCGTGAAGTGTACCTCTGCTGGCAATTTGGGGACGGGGACATTGCCTACTGGCACGAAGTGGATGCCGGGTATGCCGGGCGACAGCCGATAAATACGTTCTAGAAATATATAATGCCCCCGGTCACAAATTGCGCTTCCCACAAAGTAAAAAGGCGCAATTTGTGACCGTGAAGGGTATAGCGTCGGTCGAGTACGGAGGTATCGAGACCAACAGGAACTCGAGAAGTTCCAATAGTGGGTGGTCTCGATACGCCCCGCCAGAAGCACGCGGGACTGCTCGACCAGCCAGGCTATAAGGAGTTTCATGAACAAAGGTATCCTAAACGGCATTGCCGCGTACACACTCTGGGGATTCTTTCCCATCTACTGGAAGTTCCTGCAGCAGGTCCCAGCCTTGCAGGTGATCGGACATAGGATCAGCTGGTCCTTTGTACTGTTGATCATCGTCATTCTGGCTACAAGGCAATGGCAGGATTTTCGGTCCGCGGCGCTCACTCCCAAGGTCATCGGCATATATGCCATTGCCAGCGTTCTCCTTACAATCAATTGGCTGGTGTACGTCTGGGGAGTCAATGCGGGCTTCATTGTTGAAACCAGCCTTGGTTATTTCATCAACCCTCTGCTCAGCGTGCTGCTCGGCGTCATCTTCCTGCGTGAGCGGTTGCGTCCCGCCCAATGGATTCCCGTCGGCATCGCGGCGGCTGGAGTGATCTATCTTACAGTCATCTACGGTCGTCTGCCATGGATCGCGCTCTCCCTGGCATTCTCCTTTGGCTTTTATGGTTTTGTCAAAAAACTTGCGCCACTCGGGTCGCTCTACGGGCTGACCCTTGAAACAGGTATTGTCTTTCCTATCGCGCTGATCTATCTTTTCATCGTGGGATTTAACAACACCGGCGCGTTCCTTCATGAGAGCACACTGACGACGATCCTGCTGATCGGCGCGGGCGCAGTGACAACCATTCCGCTGCTGATGTTTGCCTCCGCCGCAAAGCAAATTCCGCTTTCCGTTGTAGGTTTGTTGCAGTACATCGCGCCGACATTGCAGTTTCTAATCGGTGTGTTTATCTACAAGGAACCATTCGATCGATCACATCTCATCGGTTTTGGGATCGTCTGGGTTGCGCTCATCATCTTCTGGGTGGAGAATTACATGTCGCGGCGCGTACCCGTGGAACCAATTCCAGAAATGGGAGAAGGGTAATGAAGCTTCTTTTTATTGGCGGGACCGGACTCATCAGCTCTGCCTGCTCCGACCTTGCCGTTGCGCGTGGACATGAGTTATTTATTTTGAATCGCTCTGTTTCGACGAAGTATTCAGTGCCCGAAGGCTCAACCATTTTACAGGCCGATGTCCACACTGATGAAGCGCATCTTGCCAGAACGTTGGCGGGTCAGCGTTTCGACGCGGTGGTGGACTTCATCGCCTATGCAGTTAATGACATCGAACGTGACCTCCGTCTCTTCCGCGGGAAAACGGATCAATTTGTCTTCATCAGCTCCGCCTCCGCCTATCAAAAGCCCGTGAAAAATTATCTGATCACGGAAGAGACTCCGCTCGAGAATCCATACTGGGGATATTCACGGGACAAGATCGCCTGCGAAAACAGGCTCACGGACGCCTGTCAGGAGGAAGGCTTTCCCACCACGATCATTCGCCCCTCCCATACCTATGGACCGACACAAATCCCATTTATTGTTGGCAGTTGGACTCATCCGTGGACTTTGATCGACCGCATGAGGCGCCGACAAAAAGTGATTGTCCCCGGCGATGGCACGTCCCTATGGGTGCTGACGTGGAACGCGGATTTTGCCAAAGGGCTGGTCGGTCTGTTGGGAAATGAAAAGGCCATCGGCGAGGTATTTCAAATAACGTCGGATCAGGTTCTCAGCTGGGAGCAAATTTATCTCGAAGCGTATCAAGCTCTCGGCTTGGAATCGAACGTGATCCACGTCCCATCTGATTTGATCGCGAAGTATTGGCCGGATGCACTCGGAAGCCTCATCGGCGATAAATCCAACAGCGAGGTCTTCGATAACAGCAAGATCAAACGCTTTGTCCCTGACTTTGTCTGCGAGGTGGATTGGGCGGTGGGCCTGCGCCGCGCCCTGGCCTGGTTCGAAGCCCACCCTGAATTTCAAACGATTGAGCATGAAATGAATCCTGTCTGGGATCGAATCATCACCTCCTACGAACGGGCGTTCCCGTAGAATTCGGCGTGATATACTCCTCAGGGGAAAAATTGATCGTATGAACTTCGAACTCATCCGTCAGGCCTTCCAACCACTCTTTGGGCTGGAACGTCGTGAGGCGGTCTCCAGATTCCTCTATGCCATTCTGATCAGCGTGATCGTCGTGGATTCGCTGCTCATCCTCCTTCGCTTCGGGGATGCAAAAACCCTGTGGTCTCCGACGCTGCGTGTTCTGATCGGTTACCTTGTTCTGCAATTTATCCTGCTTTTTATGGTGAAACGCGGCTACGTGGATTCAGCCGCAGTTATTCTTGTAACCGTAACCTGGGTTGTCTTTGCCTATCAAGCATGGAATACAAACGGTATTCGTGACGCGGCGATCTATGTCTACGTACTGATTATCCTTGCGGCAGCTCTTCTTACAAACTGGCGTATTTCCATTATCCTTTCCATTCTAAGTATTGCCTCTTTATGGGTATTTGCCATTGGTGAGGCGCAGGGTTTGCGCGTGGTTCACGTCGATTCTCCATTGTTGCTGGCCAGAGACCTGACAGCCATTTTCATTCTCCTGATCCTGCTGGTGTATTTGGTTGT
The DNA here is from genome assembly GCA_041487615.1 of Anaerolineae bacterium. GTDB lineage: Bacteria > Chloroflexota > Anaerolineae > Anaerolineales > Villigracilaceae > Defluviilinea. The sequence continues at coordinate 518 of JBGPNQ010000124.1, read as the reverse complement.
CAACAATGTAAGCGCCTCGCTGGACGCTGTGCTTGAAAGCGAGAAGAAATTTCGCAGGGTATTTCACGTAAGTCCTGTCGCCATTTCAATTACATCCCTTGGCGAGGGTCGCCTGCTGGATGCCAATGAAGCATACTTAAAATTGATTGGTTATGAACGGGAGATAGCGCTTGGCCAAACAACAGTTGAGCTCGGCTTTTGGAGCCATGAACCGGAACGCCGTCAATTCGTCGAAAGGATTATGGAGCAAAAATCGCTGCATAATCCGGCGTACAGATTCATAAATCATCTGGGTGAGGAGCGCACTACCGTCGCGTTCTATGAATTGATCGATGGACAGGGCGAACCCGTGGTCCTCTCCATGTTCCATGACACTACAGACCAGCGGAAAGCCCAGCTTGCCCTGCAGATGAGCGAAGAGAAGTATCGTAATTTTGTCGAGCAGAGCATGGAGGGGATCTGGTTGCTCGGTTTTGACCATCCCATTTCCCTCAGCCTGCCGCCCGAGGAACAGGCCG
>JBGPNQ010000123.1:0-13323 GCA_041487615.1 Anaerolineae bacterium | reverse complement strand
TGGAGAATTGCTTTGTGCTCCCACAGGGTATACGCCTGTAAGACTCACAAACATGGCAAGCATTGAGCAAATAGTAAAAAACTTTCTCATTTTCATTCGATACTCTCCTCACACTATGAAATCCATTGGTTCTTTTATTCACAACTTGGCCATGATCTGAGTTTGAAATCACACTATTCCATAGGCAGCCACCTCCTCCCGCTTAAAAGGAAATGCCGAAGATGGAACCCAATCTTCGGCTCTGCGGTGCTGGTATGGAGAACTCCCCAAACTTTCGTGTTTTGGCAGTAAAACTGGAAAATACTTAATTCAATTACCAATTAAGCCAATGACATCTCTGGTAGCTATATCAATAAAGACTGCTTCATCATACAGCGTTCTTCAGGCAATTTCAAGTAGGTTCGTACCTTTAGGGGAGGGTCAGCGAATCTTGATAAAGCTCACAAGTGCACGTTTGTCCATTTCCATTTCTCACAGCGGCCGCACGCTGCGCTGTGTCTCCGTGAGGATTCTGCCTTCGTGTGGATTCTCGAATGCTGTAAGGAAAGAGAACACACAGACCCAAACCGCTTGCCCGGTGACAGTCACCTTTCTAACACATTTGTAACTTGAAAAAAGACAGAACGTATGCAACAATGGAGTTGCTCCGCTTAGGGTGCCCCCCTCACCCTGAACGGAGCACTTTATTTGCCCTCTACAATCTTGATCTCTTCCTCCGTCAGCCTATATAACTCATAGACAAGCGTATCGATCGCCCTATCCGTGGATTCGATCTCACGTTTCAGCAATTCCTGCTCCTGCGGCGTGCGGGGACTGCGTTTGTGTAGTTCAAGCATCCTTTCGACCCGTGACACCATCTTGTCGTGCCGTGCCTTGTCGGTTGGGTCGCTGAAGTTGATTATTCTAATCGGTCAGGATGGACAACGGCAGCTTCGCAGACCAGGCATAACGTCGCAGTTGGAATGCAGGGTGGATATTGAATTCAATGTTTACGGCTGGCTTCTTGGCTTCTACAAAAAACTTGCGTGTTCCCGCGATGCGAAAGGCATAATCAGGTGCCTTGTTCTCCCCTTCGATCTCAAGGCTGTCCTCATGGATGACATCCTTGTACATTTCTGCATCATTCTGTTTGTTGAAAACATCCCGGCCCAGTGCTTCGAAGAACGCGTCCAAAAACTCACGCCGCAGTTGGGTCTCGTTGTATCTTCCTGAACGATAGGCGTCGCGATGCTCTTCGAAACGTTTCACCAGATTTTTTACAGGGTCAGGTGCGGTCATCCGTGCTCCCATATCATTGCGTCAAGCATACAAGAAACCCCCCAATCAGGCAAGCCTGCATAGTTGTCACGTGAGGTGGCGAGGATTTCGTTCTTTGCCTGCCGACGTAGTTCAACAGCCAGATGGTTTTGTTCCCCTGCTCCATAGCTCGAATTCCATGCTTCGTAGTTTGGTCCCCCCGCTTCGTAGATCGAATTCCCTGTTCCGTAGTTTTGTTCCGCCGCTTCGTAATTCGAATTGCCTGCTTCGTAGTTTAGTCCCGCTGCTTCGTAACTCAAATTTCCTGCTTCGTAGTTTTGTTCCGCCGCTTCGTAACTCGAATCCCCCGTTCCGTAGTTTAGCTCTCCTGCTTCGTAACTCGAATTCCACGCTCCGTAGTTTCGTTCCCCGGGTGTGGAGTGAGAACACTTTTGAAACCATTCCATTCACTGTAGAACAGGCCATTGTGGATCACATCGTATATAGTAAGACCTCCCCTGCGGTCTCTGAACTCAGGGGAGGTCTTGTAAGCGATATCTTGAGGCTGGCGTGCGATCTTACTTCGATCAGTTGCAGCCTGGCAGTTTGAAGCTGGCGATGCGTGTTTGCCACGGTCTTGTGTCGGCTGGCGTCCCGGAGACAGCGTAGTACTCGTTGACATACCAGAACGTGCAGTCATCGACAGGATCAATGTTCATTGAGGTGTAATCGCCCCAACGAGAATTGGTGGTCGTCTGTACACCCGAGCCGTTGATGATGGTTCCCTCACCGAGGGTGAGTTGTCCGGCTGGATCTCCTGCCAGACGCCCGGTATAGCGGATGCCCGGGAAAACACTTGTCCCGTTGACAACGCTAAAGCCGACAGCCATGTTGCCCTTCTTGTCCTGGGCGACACTGCCCATCCAGCGATGAACACCGTCATTGGGAGCGTATGTTCCCTGCTGGTAAAGCGAGTAGCTGCCGTTGACACGCCGGATCTCATACCAGCGTACCCCAGCGACACCCGGCCTGGCCTCGACAGACTGGTTTGTTACGAGCGTCTCGTAATTCTTGAAGTTACGGTAGGCGAGCCTCCAGGTGGGTCTTTGTCGGTAGGAGAGGATGTCGAGATACTGAGCCGTGTTTGTAATCCCCGGTTGTGGCAGACAATCCCGGCTGCCCCCGCCTCCAAAACAAGGGAAGATCGAGTCGAACGAGGCAGTAGCCAACTGTGCCTTCAGTGTAAGATCTGCTGTGGGAGTGGACCGCCACTTGATCGAGAGATCCCAGATGTTGAGCGCATCGAATGTTCCACCATATCCGCCGCCGTCATCCTGGGTGCCAACGAGTGGAATCGCTGTATCCGTCTTTGGCTTCTGCTTGCCATCCACGTCTGCTGGCAGCAGGCCATCACCAACAAGCGGCAGGATGGTTGGATCGTTTCCATCGAGGAAGAAACTGACCGCGCGGGCTTTGGGCTCGCCATTCACCATCTTGTTCTTCTCGAGCGCGTAGACTCCGATCCCATACTCGACTGTCGGCCCGAACTCGCGCGTAGTGAGCACATACGAATCGGTCCAGACGCCATACTTCGGATAATCCGGGAAGAATTGGAAGTTCGCGGTCTCGAACGCATAGCGATAGTAACTGCCGGTTGGGTCTCCTGTGGTCGAGATCGCGACACAGTTCCAGAATGGTTTGCTTGGGTCGGTGAGGCCGCTGGTAGTGAACTGAGTCAGCAGCCAGCGATCCACGAACTGGTCGTATAACACAATTGGATCACCGGATGGATCCTGGCAGTCCGGGACTGCAAACCCCGACCATAGCGTTCCGGTATCCACCGGGCCTAACAACAGGTGACCCTGCTTATCATAGACGCCAAAGACGAGATTGATCATCTCTACATAGTGATTGGGTCCCACATCGCCGTTCGGGTCAGGAGGATTAACGCGAAATCCAAAGATATTAAAATTAGCCTGATTGCTCAGCCCTTCGAAGTTTGCAAGCGTGCCAGAAATTGCTGGTACGGCGGGCGAGGCGCTATTTTGAATGGCTCCATCCCCTGAGAACCCCTGATCAGCAACGGTTGTCCCACGCTCGTCCCTGACGTCTTCCTCCTCTGCAGAAATATCAGGGGCTTGTCTTTGCGCCGCCATCTGACGGAGCGTGGGGGATACATCGAAAGCGACAGCGGTTGAAAATTTCCCTGTGAATGTTTTACCGGCCAGTTGGATTGTTTCTTCGGGTGCAGCAGTGGCAGGGATTGTGCCGAAGAGAGTTACGATGAGAATCAACGTTGTAATCAACGGAACGATGCGTTTGGTTATCATTATGTATTCTCCTCAAAACATAGATGAACATTATTTGGTTGTTCCCGTCCATATCGGGCATGAATCATCCTGAACTTCGGTCAGTTTCACCTCCTTTCAAACAACAAACAAATGTATTTGTGGCTGCTTTATCATTGTATAAAAAATTGGATTGAAAAGCAAGTTTCATAAGGTTGCACATTTCATCTATTCAAACTTCCTGATGAAAAAAATACTTCCCCGCAGATTTCTGCGGGGAAGATTCGTTCTGAATACTTTGATTTGTACCAATCAGAAGCTTTTACATCTGCCTTTATGGAGTGAACTTACTTATGAACGTGGACCAGTTGCCGAGAGCCGCGCGTGTGCCAGGAGCACCGGGCGAGGCAGCGCAGGTACCCAGCTTGTTGTCACCTGTGCTGGCGCCAAAGAAACGTCCACCCCAAGTGGTGTAATTACATGCGTGAGCAATATACTCGCTGGCGAGCCAGATCGAGTTACCGTCCACCGCAGCCGCGCCATAGTCGCCCCAGCGGGTGCGAGGCGGATTGCCGACCTGGGACTTGTAACTGGTGAAGCCATCATCCACGGCTGCGCCCTGTCCGCCGTTGACAACGTTCCACGGACCGACGCCGACCTTGGCGTCGATCGCCGCGTAGGCGGCGCTTGGGTACAGAGTATCGCCGGTAGCCGTGAATGCCATCACACCGCGACCACTCTCGGTCACGCCGATCGCAGGATATGTGAAGTCATAGCCAGCCATTCCAAGATAGCCCTGTATAACGATCTTGCCTGCATTCGGATTGACAATGAACCACTCGATACCGGCACGGTTCGAACTGCCAACGGTTAGCGCCGTATCAAGCGCACCCCACAGTTTGCCATTTGCGTACATCACCTGCTGCATGCGGGAATCGTTCGAATCGGGTCGCGAGATCACCTCGTTATGAGCGGGCTGACCTGCGAACACCAGCCGCCAGCAACCAACGCCGGCAATAGTCGGGGTTGTTGTATCGTTGATGCAGAAGCCCTGCGGGACATCGGTTCCAGGCACGCCGCCCGAGCCGGGTTGCAGCTGCCTGGGTGGGATCCCATACTGACCGACTGTCAGCACCTTGTTACTCAAACTAAGGGCAGGCGACGCGCTGTTCAGCGATGAAGTGTTTGTTAGACTCCAGACCAGGAGGTCTGTCGAAGTCCCGGTTCCCCCGGTGCAGACCGTACCCGAGTTGCACTGGGCCTCGTCGCCAGCATCTGAGCTCATGAAGTACTCGGTGCCACCGTTATCTGAGTTGAACTGATTGCTTGACGATTGGGCAGGCCAGACGGTGAAACCCGGATGGCTACCGACACCGGCGTGGCTCGTGTCGAACTGAGCCATTGTCACGCTGGGTGCGCCCGCGGCAAGTTGCGCCTTCGAGAAGGCGTAGACCTGGGCGCCCATGTAAACGAAGTTCGGGAAGAACGCGTACTCGTTCGTGGTAATGTAGAAACCATTGGCGTCGGCACCGATGTGGGGATAGTCGCCGAGGCATGGGCCGTGACCTGTGCCATCATTGTTTAGCGCACAGCCATGGTCCGGAGTACCGTCTGTGCCATCGTCCTGAACCGGCACGCGGTAGATCGTCCAGGTGCCCGTTGGGTTGGATGTGTTGCTGACGGCGATATCAAGATGATTCTTGCCGGTGAACGAACCATTGGTACGCGTCTCGAGCGTCAACACAACAACGAAGAAACGTTGCGTCGCCGAATCGTAGAGACAACTCGGGTCGGTGACGAATTGAGCACGAACACCCGTGGCACGGTTAATCGCCGGTGCGTAGCCATAGAACGAGTTCAGGTCAACAGCATGATTCACATCTGTGGGAAAGCCAGCCACGATGTTTGTCGCTGTATTGTCGGGAAGAACGGATTGTCCCGATGTGTTAAAAACGTTAAGAACATCATTCACCGCCTCGAGCACATAGCCGTTGCCAACACACATACCCTGGTCGGGCGGCTCGACTGTGAATTGGTTCCCGCCGCGCGCATAGCGCTGCTGAAACAAGTTCAGGCCTTCAAAGCCGGTATTGAAGGTCGGGTTCGACTTGGCTCTCTTGCCGCTGTTTACCGAAGCACCATGGCCATTACCATGCGACAGGCTGCGGTTGAAGATGTAGCCGTTGAAAGCATCGGGGCCTTCAGCTCCATCCTGTTCACCGGGAAACTCAGCCTGAGTGACATCACTATCACCAGAAGGCGTATATTCTCCGGTCTGTGGAGATGTGGTGCCGCCGCTCGGAATTTGGCGGACAACCCCACTTGCTGCCACGGCAGGAAAGACACTTGTCAGGCTTACAAGCATGACGAACACTACGCAAAACGCAAATAGTTTTTTCATTTTCATTGAATACTCTCCTCAAAGTATGCAATCCATTGGTCTTCGATCGACAACACGTATGCAGTACAACTTCCAAACGTATGGGTTGGGGCACTCACCTCCTTCTGCTTAAAAGGAAATGCCGAAGATGGAATCCATTCTTCGGCTCGTGGACGTTTATTGATGAAATCCCCGAATTCAGGTGTTTTGGTAAATCAAAAAGAAAATATCTTCGGGTTTTCCTGATTACCATTAAAACCAAGCTATACTATGGAACACCAGATTATGATACATCACAAGTCTACTGAATTCAAGCAACTCTATAATCTTGCGTTAACTTTTCAGGAAAGTTGATAAAATTCACAAATGGACAAACGCTTTGTCGTTGCATCCATCGTCATCGTCGCTCTTTTAACAGGACTTGCTTATTTCTACATGGCACATAGACCGAATACAGCACGGGGCAATAAGTTCCGTGAATGGATTCGAAACCCCGCTTCGCACGCGGACTGGAAACTGGCGGCCGGAACCCAATGCGGCTCAGCCCCTTTTCATTTTCCCACTGATGGTTTTGTCGGATTCCTATGGGGCGATTCGATGGGATGGAGCCATATCCATCAAGGCATCGATATCTTCGCCGGGACGGGAATCGGTGTGACGCGCGTCGTTGCTGCCTACCCCGGATATTTAACACGCCTCCCCGATTGGAAGTCCGCTGTCATTGTGCGCGTGCCCAGTGACCCGCTGCAACCCGGCAGACAGATCTGGCTCTATTACGCACACATGGCAGATGAGCAGGGGAATTCATTCATCTCCTCCGATTTTCCGCCGGGCAGTTTTGAAGTTCCCATCGATACAGGAACCTTCCTCGGCTATCAGGGAGATTATTCAGGCAATCCGAATAACCCGGTTGGCGTTCATTTGCATTTTTCCATTGTGAAAGATGATGGCAGTGGAGGATTCAAAAACGAACTGGATATCAACAATACTCTTGACCCTTCGTCCTATCTGGGGTTACCTTTGAACGCCTACGAAAACCGTGACCGTGTCCCGTTATGTGAGCAACCCGGTGATTGACGTAAAAGACAAGGTCATTTTGATCACAGGTGCAGGGAAGGGCTGCGGGCGAATCCTTGCCGAAGCCTTTGCTGCACGCGGAGCCTGTGTCGCGGCCAATGACATTTCACCGGTCAATGTCGATGCAGTGGTGCGTGATATTCTCAAACAGGGTGGACGCGCAAAAGCATACGTCGACGATGTTGCCAAAAAGTTGGGCGCGCAATTGATCATCAAGCAGGTGGAGGATGACTTCGGTCAGATCGATATTCTGATCAACCACGCTGCCGTGGAGCCACATGTCCCGCTGCTGGATATGGACGAGTGGGACTGGCATCGTGTATTGGATGTCAATCTGACCGGCGTGTTCCTGATGACTCAATCGGTAGGACGCGTGATGCGCGCGAACGGCAGAGGCGTGATCATAAATCTTATAACGGGAACAACAGGTGATGAAAGCAATGAAGCGGCTTTCCTCGCCAGCATGAGTGGATTAAGTGGATTTACACGTCAGGCCGCGCGCGAGTTGGGTCCATATGGCATTCGTGTTTATGCCGTTGAAGGCGAAGTTGATCGGATTGTCGAAGACGTGTTTGGATTACTTGACGAATGAGTGGATGAGCAATGAAAGAATTATTGGAATATCGCACGAGTTTAATTAACAGACTTGTCAACGCGGCAAATGATTTCCGCACCGCATGCCTGTCCGTGAAGGATGCGTTTGCGCCGCTCGAAGAGGGTGGCTGGGATGTGCATCAAGTAGCGACGCACACACGTGACGTGGACAAACTTGTTTATGGTTCACGTGCGCGCCGAACAGCGGTCGAACACGATCCCGAATTTCAAAACTTCGATGGCCAGACATACATGGCTGAACATTATTCAGCAGACGAGCCTTTGAATAACATAATGGATGACCTGGTAGGAAATGTGGAAGGTCTGGCGCAGATATTGAGAGAGTTACCGGTGGAAGCCTGGTCACGTGAATCGCGCCATGCGACGCTGGGTCACGGTTTCACATTGCAAACCTGGGTGGAAAGAGGTCTTGCTCATATTGAGGAACATCTCGCAACAGTGAAAAAGAGTCTGCAGGAAAAACTTGATTAGCCGGAACCGAAGAACCGAGCCACGGATTACACGGAGACGCACGGATTCTTGAATCAATGGTCCTGACACGTAGCGAACGAAGCCGACCCATTCAACGAGTCGGCTTCTTTTGTGTGAATCGGTGCGTCGCGTGGCTAACAGATTGGAAGATTGGCTTCGAAATCAGTTATATAATGCCCCCGGTCACAAATTGCGCTTCCCACAAAGTAAAAAGGCGCAATTTGTGACCGTGAAGGGTATATCTATTACCAGAGAGGAAAACGGATAAGAGTTGTGAACCAGCCTATCAATGGTTCATAAACCTGCAGGCCGATCACGGCGAACGCAATGCCCAACAGCGCGCCCGCCACGATATCCGAAACATAATGCACTCCCATTGCCACACGTGCCAGTGAAACGAGAGGCGCCCAAATCCATAAGAGGATGCCAAGCCATGCCGGGCCCAGCGCTGAGCCGAGCACGGCGATCAGGAACGCGCGCGCCGCGTGTCCGGATGGGAACGAATGCGGATCGGTATTGCGATAAATGCCTCCCCATTCTCCCTCAGGACGCCTCCTTCGCACGAGGAATTTGATACTCATCACCAGGGCCGCCAGCAGGCCGATGCCGACAAATTCCACTACTGCCCACTTTCTCCATGCGGAGTTGCGGTAAATCCAAACGATGATCAGGGCAGGTAGCCACAGCCATGAGTCGCCTGAATGCGCGAAGAATACCGCTATAGCGCGCAATGCGCCTGGCTTTTCAGCCACGCGCATTTGATTGGAAAGCCGAGCATCCAGTTCAAGTGTACGGCGAAGATTCATTGCTTGACTTTCGATGGTGTTTTGAGTTTCGTCTTGACCGTTTTTACCGCAGCGACCTTTTTCACTGTCGCCGGTTTCTTTTTCGTGGATTTTGCTGGGCCGGCTCTTCGAGCAACGGCTTTTTCCCTCGCAGCAGTCTTGCGTTGTTGTTGCGCGAGATCATTGCGCAAAAGTTCGAGCTGGTGAGGCTTGTCCACATCCATGCAGGGTTCGGCATACGGCCAAACAATGGCGCGCCCTTTGATACCGATGCGGCCGCATACCTTTGTTACAAGGTCTTCAAGTGTGATGGTGCGCGTGAGCACCTGGAAGAACGTATCCAACCCGATCATGCCCGCCTGCTTCAATGGACTCTTGCGCGAACCGATCAACGATTCCCACATATCCAAATGTTCCGTCGCCATGCGGACATGCGTAAGATTCATATCGGCACCACAGACATCCATGCCCTTGAGATGAGTGTATGTGCGCTTGGAATCAGGAAACCTGGTTTCCATTACGTCGCGCGGGCAAACCCCGTAATACAGATCATCCTTCGTCTGCATACACGTGGTTATGAGCCAATCCACCATTTCGGGTTTGAGCGCCGGGATGTCAGATGAAACGATCAGAACGTACTCTGTTTTCTTATTCAATTCGAGCGCTTTATTCACGCCTGCGACAATGTTGGCAAGCATGCGTCCCTGGTTTGAAATGAAATGCATCGGCTTTTTGCAGGTCACTCCGCTTTTATTGGATAGACCGATGATGATCACATTATCCACGTTTTTTGCATCGCTCAACGCGTCGAGCACCCATTGGATCATGGGCTGGCCGGCCACATCGATCAAGGCTTTTGAGTCACCGTGCGAATAGGAATAGATTGGATCCTGAGGCTGTGGGATTCCACCTGCGGTTACGATTGCATCCATAGATTCTCCTTGTGCTCGGTAGACAAGTAAACACGTAGACAGGTTTGTGTACTTCTATACCTGTATACTTGCCTACTTGTGGCCTTAATTCAGTTCCTGCAATTGCGGCTCGAAGCCGAGTTTGTCGAGCATCTCGTTCAATTCATCCCAGCTGAGTGGACGTCCCTTGCCGGAGATGGCGACCAATGCTGCTTCCATCATATTTGTGCCGAAGGAGCGTCCGTCCAATACCGGTGTTGTTGTGATGAGGTATTTCACACCTGCTTTACGGAATGTTTCAACATCCTCAGGTGTGGTCGTGTTGGTGACGATCACTTTCCCTTGCAGACTATCGGGCATAAAGCGTTTGATGTAATGGCAGTCGCCTGCGATGACTGTGGCCCAGTCGTAATATTTTCCCCATTTTGGCGTGCGCTTCTCCTGCTTTTCACCGGTGGGATACACCCACTCGAAGGGTAATCTTCCAGCGACCGGCATGAGCAAGGCAGCCAGGGTCTTGACGGAACTGAGTTTATGAATGGCGATGGGAATATCCAGTCCAAACATGAGATCGCCAAACACAGTTTCAAAACCTACCTGGTCAAACGATTTGGATAGTCCCCAACGATCCACGCCAACGGTCACAAGTACTTTCCGCCCGCGTGCGTTGACGTAGTCGCCGATCTTCTTATCCAGGAATATAGGCGCTTTGTTTTCCAATGTATTCTTTAGTCCGCCGCCGTCCACCAGGGGTGTTTTTTGAACGAAGCGCACCATGGGTTTCACGGAGTAGAACGGGTACCATTTTCCATCGACGAGCGCGCCCAGATCCGCGCCACCCACGCCGAAGGCGTCCACCTTCCCATCAAGTTCCTTGTATTTAAGGGCGGCGGCTTCCATATCGCCGTCGGTCCCGATTCGTTCGATGCTTACTTTTTCGCCGAGCAGGGTTACTTCCACTGCCTTGTTGCGTTTTGATGACCCAATACTGATGCTGACCGCTCTCTTCATATGATGACTCTCCTGAGTTAGATAACGTATTATATAACGGAATCAGTACGTGACTGCACGGGAAGTGTAAAGAGGAATACTGCTCCCCGGTCTGATCCGCTCTCGACCCAGATCCGGCCTCCGTGAAATTCAATGATCCTTTTCACGAGGGCAAGACCAATCCCTGTGCCTTCGCTGCGAGCATCCAGCTTGTTGAACAGTCCAAAGATTCTCTCACGATATTCAGGCGCAATACCGATGCCGTTATCTTTGACATAAAAACAAGGGTTGCCGTCCTGCTCGCCGCGCTGTCCAATCTCTATATGCGGTTCCGCTTGATTGCCCATATACTTTGCCGCGTTATCGAGCAGGTTTTGCAGGACCTCTGTCAGGCGCTGGCGATCTCCATAGACGACGGGCAGGCCCGGTTGCAGTTTGACTGTTGCGCCGCGTTCTTCGAGGTGTCCCGCGACCAATTCAATTGCTGCGCGGGCCAGTTCTTCAAAAGGAACCATCTCAGGCGGCCTGACGAAGCGGCCGATGCGTGAAAGTTCCAATAGGTCATTCAGGAGATCCTGCATTTTCTCCACTGCATTCGCAATCCGCTGGGCGTCGCTTTTGAGTCGGTCCACATTGCCTGCCATGGCATCCTGCTCGAGGTAACCGAGGAACCCTTTGATCGTGACGAGTGGGGATTTCAGATCATGTGATACAGTGTAAATGAAGTGTTCCAGTTCGGCGTTTTTGACTTTAAGTTCTGCGATGAGTTTTTCACGCTCCTCCTCCACCTGCTTGCGCTCGGTGATGTTGTCAAATACGGCCACAAAATATTCCTTTGCCGGACAGAATACCGAGATTGAAAACCATATTTTTAGGGCAGGCACGTAGGTCTCAAATCTTTCAGGCTGGCCGGTTAATGCAACCCTTCCATAAATCTCGAACAGTTCAGGATTTGTTTCTCGGATTCCCGGAATTACCTGACTGACCGTTTGCCCGATGATATCCTTCAGACCTGTCAGCGTTTGAAATGCCGGATTGACATCCATGTAAATAAAGTCTTGTGGCACATCATCCACGAAGAGCATCTTACAATAGGAATATCCTTCGAGCATATTCTCGAATAAAGATCGATACCGTTTTTCGCTCTCACGGCGTGCGTCTTCTGCCAGTTTGCGCCCGGTGATATCCTCTTTTACAGCCACAAAATGTGTAATCTCACCGCGACCATTTGAAATGGATGAGATCACTGCGTATTCCCAGTATAGATCGCCATTTTTCTTTTTGTTCTGGAATTCTCCCTGCCATTCCTGGCCAGACATGATGGTTTCCCAGAGTTGTTTGTATTCCGCCGGGGTAGTATGCCCGGATTTCAGAATGCGCGGGTTATTTCCCAGTGCCTCTTCCAGAGTGTAACCAGTGACCTGTGTAAACTTTGGGTTGACATATTCGATCTCACCCACCCTGCTTGTGATGACGATGCTCGCCGGGCTTTGCTCCACGGCCCGGGAAAGTTTGCGCAGTTGCTCCTCCACATTTTTCCGCCCGGTGATGTCGCGCATGGCAACGACTCTTAGTCTACGTCCGTTGAAGGTGATATCTTTTCCCTGTGTTTCCGCAGGGTATATCGAACCATCGGGTCTTCTGACTGTGATTTCAAGAGGTTCTGTTAAACCGGAGCTCAAATTCCTCCTGATGAGTTCAAGCGACTCGGCTGTAAAGGGCAGGATTTCCAGGCCATTTTTACCGATCAATTCCTCAGGATCGCGGTAGCCGACGAGGTCGGCAAATGCCTGATTTGCATCCTGAATGCTGCCTGCATCGTGAATCATGATCCCTTCAAAAGCGGCCTCAGAGAGACTGCGGAAGCGCTGTTCGCTCTCAATCAGAGCGGCTTCAGCCGTTTTTCGCTCAGCCAGTTCCTGTTGGCTTAGCATGTACAACCGGGCATTTTGTACAGCCACGGAAGCCTGGTTGGCGAAGGACACAACCAAATTCTGATCGTCCTGTGTGAAATAGTGTTCCCTGCCGTACCCCAGCACATGCAGGACGCCAATTACTTCGTCCTGCCATTTCATTGGAACACTTAATACAGCGCTGAAGGGCTTTTCCTCTTCATAGACTTTTGCCCGTCCCTCCCATGCTCCATAGTCGTCAATGATCAGCGGTTCTCCCGTTTGGGCGACTCGACCCGCGGCACCCTCGCCAAATTTAAGCACTGTGCCCGTAAAATCACTGCGTGTGTTGTAACTCACAGCACATCGCACCTGGCCCAATTCGGGCTCGCACAAATAGAGACCTCCCCCGGTCGCATTCAAAAGCCGCACCGCCCGTTTGACGATGGTTTGAAGAAGTTTGGACAGGTCGCGTTCGATAACAAGATCACGTGTCGTTTCGTATAAGGCAGTAATTGTCTCCGCCCGCTTGCGGATCTCCTCCTCTGCCCGCTTGCGCTCCCTCAATTCACCCAGCACCTGATCCAAAGCCTGGTCGAGCGTGCTCTCATAGAGCCAGATCGTGAGTGCCAACATCCACCAAAATACCACTGCGCTTGGACGCGGATCAGACGCGGG
>JBGPNQ010000122.1:0-13346 GCA_041487615.1 Anaerolineae bacterium | reverse complement strand
GTCAACCTGGACATCGACTCCCACAACGGTTAAGACAGCGACCTACACAAATACTCCAACGGCGCTGCCAACAAAAACCTCAACACTCACTCCTACTGTAACTGCGACGCGAACGCCGAGTCGGACACCAACGAAGACGGCAACCATCATACCGACCTTAACATCCCAACAGCGCATCCTGGTCCCGGTATCATTCACCAGCGAGATCGGAACCACTCAGGGTTCTCTTGGCACCCTTGGAAAATTGCAGCAAAATGCGAAACAGGATGAACCTTCAAAGTATGTCACCTTCCGGCCGCAGAATAATCGCTATCTTGGCTATCAGTCCTTCACCGTGCCAGCCAATCTGCAAACTTCCATGATCTCTGACATGTCTCTCCGAATCAATTTCAAAGAGAATGCTGTTTCCACACAAACCTGGTCAATATACGACTGGAGCCTAAAGAGATGGGTCAAGCTTGGTGAAATAAGAACGACAAAAGTAAATGATCGCTGGCGAATCCTGGAATTTCACATTCGATATTTCAAGCGATATATCTCGCCTACCAAAGAGATTCGCATTCGATTGCAATCGAGCAATGCAAAGGGCGATGCCAAAATAGATTACGAGGTGATACAGGTGACCTATGGATCGAGTCCGAGCGCTCTGATGAACCTTGGGCCGGGTGCGACAGTCACATCGACAGTTTTGCCCGTTACAACGATTACATCGACAGGCCTGCCGAATGCGACGGTTACATCCACACCTCCACCCGATCAAACGTTGACTCCATAGGATGTTGCGCTGTCACGGTGATCGCTTGAAAGCTGGAACGGGAAGGGCTGAAAATAGATCGGTCATTTGCAGCCGTGATTTCCAGCTCAGGCTCCAACTCCTCGAAATGATTCAACAACATAAATACCCTGCCAATGTTGGCAGGGTATTTGCTTTGCCTCGCCCAATTTTGAAAGTCTGACTTTCATCATTACGTTGGCTTGTTATTTTCCATATTTTTTCCTCAACTCGTCGGCAGCTTCGTTCAATTCCATTGCATTCGCCTGAATTTTTTTGATCGCTGAGATGACACTATCCACGCCCTTTTGTCCGGCACGGAAGATCTTTTCTTCGAGCCAGACCGCTTCGTGTTCACAGGCGCGTTCGGCGACAGGTAGTTTCATATTCTTGAAATCAAAATATTCAGGAAAGGCATTTGGCACTGCCAGCTTTGACTTCTGCGGCTGGAACAGCGCGTAATTGTTCATCGCTTCGTAACCGGTCCATGCTTCAATACCTTCTGCATCCAGCGCGCCGACGAGCAGATCATGCTCCATGCCAAACTTTTCGGGGTCGATGGCAAAGATATAACGGTAAAAGGATCGGGTGGTATGACGCGGGTCCCGTCTCAAAAGACGAATGCCCCGAATTTCACTCAATGCTTCATCCATGTAATCTGCCATTGCTTCGCGTTCCTGTGCCTGTGCGGGGAAACGCTCGATACCGACCAATGCCAGCGCTGCAGCGATCTCACTCAGCCGGAAGTTTCCACCGACTTGATAATCCATTGAATCATCCTCATCGCCTCCACCCAGCGCATGCGGACGTCCACAGTCGATGACCGAGGCGGCTTTTGCGGCGAGTTGAGGCGTGCGGCACAAAAGGATTCCACCTTCGCCAGTGGTGAGTGTCTTCGATGATTGGAGAGAGAACGAACCGAAGTGACCAATCGTGCCCGCGCCACGGCCGTTCCATTTCGCACCGTGAGCGTGGGCGCAATCTTCGATCACGATCAGGTTGTGTTTTTCAGCAAGCGCCATGAGGGCATCCATATCCGCCATGTTCGAGCCAAGGTGCACAGGGATGATCGCTTTTGTTTTCGGCGTGATCGCCTTTTCAACAGCTGTCGGGTCGAGACAATAATTATTGGGGTCAACATCCACGATGACGGGAATCGCCCCCGCTCCCATCGGGGCAGAGGCAGTTGCCTGAAACGTATACGAAGGGACGATCACTTCATCTCCCCAGCCGATGCCCGCGGCGCGCAGCGCGACCTCCATCGTCACAGTTCCATTGGCCATCGGTACCGCATATCCGCCGCCCTGCATCTCGGAGAACTTCTTCGCCAACGCCGCGGTTTTCGGCCCGGGGTACGGATATCCACCCCATCGTCCCGATTTGATCACTTCGGTCACAGCATCGATGTCGCGCTGATCCCACACCGGCCATTCAGGATAGGGTTCTGTGCGTGTTTTGGATCCACCTAAAATTGCGAGTTCAGACATGATATTTCTCCTTTATAAGTTCTCCATATCATTCATGATACAAACGCCCCGTAATTCGTGGGCTGTTTATTTGACCACTTCCTTAGCGGTCGCGATCAATTTCTTCCGCAAGGGGTAGGGGTCAATTCCAGTCATCTGTATCCCGAGCATAAGAGGACCAACAACAGGCGGGCCATCCAGTGGAATCACTTTTGCTTTAGGAAGATATTTCTTGATCAAGTTCTGCATAGGCTCAATGATGATGTCGCCCGCGTTAAAGACGCTACCCGATCGAACAATTTCGACCTCATCATTTTCCATTTCAATCTGGCGTGCAACAGAGATGGCGATCCAGCCAAGTTCCTCGCCTGACCATCGTATCACCTCAAGCGCTGCATGGTCACCTTCTCGCGCAGCGTTTGTAATCTCAATCGCAAGGTACGGATATAAATGATATTGTCCACTGGAGAGCCCTTCCATCAGATCAAGTTCATCTTTTGCGCCTGTCGCTTCCAGAAAGATCCTTGTTAACTTCGTCGGTGGTATTCGTTTGATCCAGGCATAGTTCACATATTGTCTGGCGCGGAAAACGATCTCAATCGCACCACCATATTCTCCAAAATCGATACCATTGCCAACAATGCGTCCCTCCTGCCCATTTTTGCCGCGCCCGCGACTGTTGATTCCGGAGCCCGCCGTGACATTTACACCAATGCCATGCGATGTGCCAGAGATCAAGCCATTTGCGCCATCGTTGACAATTTCCCCACGGCACGATAATCCCAATGGGTGAATTGCCTGCAGATGATCTTCTTTTTCAGATGGAAAATCGTATCCAGCGATGCCGAAGCCTGCCCCCGCAATTTGATCCTTTTCTACCCCTGATGTTTCACATGCACCTGCAAAAGATTTTTGCAAGACCTCAGACAGCCGTTCATATCCCATCCCTTGATGGTTGCCGCCCCCAGCCTGTCCAAAGCCAATGCATGTGCCTGTTTCATCGGCAATCAACGCATGCGTTTTGGATGACCCAACGTCGATACCAAGAAAATGGCGCATTTATGCTGCCTCTTGTTTCTTTTCCGGGATTTCCTTTGACATCTCAATTCCTCATGGCATTTCGTATCGCTCGGTAGCCGATCAGCTTAATGTCTTCGCCTTCGAGAATCTTCTTCAGTTCATCGCTCATGAATGTGTTGTAGTTTGCCACGCGGCTTTGCCAATCCGGGGCGATGGCCCGCAGTTCAGGTGTATCCACAGAGGGATGCATGATCAGATGTGTAATTCCTTCAGGTAGATTGCCCAGCAACTCCCTGGCAGTTTCCATCTGTCCATTGGCCTGACCGAGCGGCATGAAAAGGAGTCCATCCAGCATCGGCACGCCCATGTTTTCGAGTTGCTGCATCACAGGCTCATAGGATTGCATTTCGTCCAGGTCAAGACCCATCTCTTCCATTCCCTTCGCTCTCAGGCGCGGCAACATGTTTGGCAACGACCGGCTCATCGCAGCCTGGATGTAGGACTGAATGAATTTTGGATTCATAATTGTGCCCATATGCGAATCGACATGCGTAACGTCAATGCCCGCTGCAAGTGCTTTTTCAATTTGTGCATTCACCTCCGCCTCAACTGCTTCAGGCCTGGCATTTTCATATACAGCAGGCTGCCATTGATGGAAAAACCCCGCTTCATCGATCAAGCCCGAGCGTACATCCTGCGTCGATAACGGACTCCAGCGATAGCTGTCCCATTCCGAGTTCAAGGTCGCGTGGACTCCCATATCCATTTCGGGATTCTCATGACACATCTCTGCCACCGCCGGGAACCACGGACACGGCACCATCGTCGCGCCGGACGAGATCGTGCCGAATGCCCACAAGTCCTTGAATGCCTGCACGGATGCATGACACATGCCGATGTCATCAGTATGAATGATGACGAGGCGGTCGTTGTCTGAAAAACCTAGCTTCTTAAGAAACGGATTGGGTTTCACATTTTCCTTTCAAAATTCTCCGCTGGTTGAGTAGCCCCATGCTCGTCGGGGCGTATCGAAACCAGCACGATCATGCGAATGAAATATTTCTTGAAAAGTTGTGGTCTTGATACAGCCTTTGCTATCGCTCACGATTACTCGACCGCCGATCATTTCCATAGTCTTCTGTATTTCTCGATAATCTCATCTTCCCATTTCAATCCATCTGAATTCGGGATCCTTCCTTCGCGCTCCATCACTTCAAACACCTGCGTCATTCCCTGCTCAAGTGAAATCTGCGGATGGAATTCAGGTACATCACGGAATAACTTCTCAGAAGAGTAGTAGTCGTTGTAGGCGAATTCATCTTCCAGAATGCCAAGGTTTGGGACATTGAGTCTCTTCAAGTCCTCAAATGGCACACCGACCAGTTGCGCTTCCCTGCCCAGGATTTTCCCTGCGAGGCGGTGATAATCTGCCCAGGTGATGTATCCACGATTGACAGCGTTATAGGTCTGCCCGAGCGTGGATTCCCTGCCAATCACGCCCACAAACGCTTTGGCGATATCGTCCACATGCATGTGTTGATGCAGAGCAAACCCATCGCCACAGATGAGGATGGGCTTGCCCTTTTTGACCCGGTCGATCCACGAGAAATCCCAGCAGATCTGGCGCAACATTCCCTGCACAGGGCCATAGGTTGTGGACGGCTTGATGACAACAACCGGGAATTTCTCACGATGATAGGCTTCCAGATACACGTCATCTGCCGCAACCTTGTTTCGCCCATAGTCCGTATTGGGGCGCAAGGGATGAGTTTCATCGACGGGCAGGTAATCGTATTGAATTCCATATGTGCAGACAGTTGACGTTTGCACAAACCAGCCGACCCCACGAAAAGCACGGACACTTGACGCAGCGTCCTCTGCATCGAAGCAGATCATGTCAATTGCTGCATCAAATCTCTCGGACTGCATTTTGCGTTCAAACTCTTCGCGGCTGCGCCGGTCTCCCTGAATGACACGTACACCTTCAGGTGCCTGGGTCCCCTGTCCGCGATTGAAACATACGACCTCATGTCCCTGTTCGAGCAGCAGCCGAACAATGGACTGACTGATATTTCCTGTTCCACCAACGATGCCTACTTTCATATTTGTCCTTTCCTGATGAGACGAGAGACCATAGACGATTGACCGTGGTCCATCGTCCATGGTCTATGGTCTTAAATGCCGCAATGCAACGCGCTGGGGTGCAATACTTTGAGTGGTTCGCCGCGCGCAAACGACTGTCCGGCCGCGACCTGCTGGGATTTCATATCGAGGGCAAAGACGAGTTGCTCCATACCTTCTGGACTGAACTGTGCTTCATAACAACGCATCGCACCGATCTTCTCCTCCCATGTGGATGTAATGTCTGCGATGAAATTCGGCTCGCGTGTGAAATACAACGCGATTCCCCGAATGTCATGCTCCTCGTAAGCCGAATCAACCTGCGGGTCGGAGGATGCGATCTTTTTCAATCCCGCGAACATGACCGCTTCCGCCGCGGCGAGTCCCGTTTGGATGTGGTCGCGGTGTCCCTCGTAGGTCAGCCAGGCGTCCGGCGCAAAGATAAAGTCGGGTTTGAGCAGGCGGATGTACTTGAGAATATCGCGGCGCAGATCGAAATAGTTGTAGTCGCCCGCATCCGGATAACCGAGCCAATATTGCTCCTTCACTCCGACAATTTTTCCCGCCGCAAACTGATCGCGCTTCAATGCCCGGGCAGTTTCTTCATTTGAACGTAAATGATCCACGACTCCCATGAGATCATCCGTTGCGGTGAGATAGAACAACTCCGCTCCATTCCTTGCAACGTGCGTGAGAATTCCCGCGGCTGCGATATCGTTATCATCATAATGCGGCTGGACGCACAGGATGCGTTGGGCTTCAAAAACATTTGGGATTGGCAGTATGGTTTCAAAGGTCATATATTTTCCATTATGTGCCGGTAGTCTCGATATGCCTTCGGCTACCGCCTCAGGCTACTCGACCACCGAACTATTTCACATCCACAACTTTTCCGGTTCTTGAACTCTCATACGCTGCATCGACAACTTTCATATTCGTCCAGCCTTCCAGCCCACCGGGAACGGGCGTTTGATTCTTTTCGACGCACTGGACAAAATACTTCAACTGGGCATCGTAGAGGCTTTGAGGTTGATGAGATTCGTTCGTTCCAAAGCCAGCTTCGATCACAACGATCTTTTTCTCTTCTTCATTTGGCAGTTCCAACCGGGTGGGAAATACCGAGCCAAAACCTTTGAGACCGTAGAGTTGCGCGCCTGCCTCGGGGCTGTCCGAATGCGGCTGCCACCAGCCTGTTTCAATGTAAGAGGTTGTGCTGTTGTCCCATTCGATGATGATCACGCCTGTGTCATCCACGTCATAATCCCCGTAATTCGTGCCAATCTTTGCATACACCGAAAGGGGCTGCGGATCACCAAGCAGAAACCTTGTCGTATCCAGCGCATGGACGCCCATATCTGCCATGGCGCCGCCACCCGCAAATTGCTTTTGCGCAAACCAGCCCGAGGGTCCCCAATGCACATGGACGCTATACGCCTTGGTGCGAATGATCCTTCCCAGCCTGGTGGATTGTGCCTTGAGCCATTGCACCTCAGGATGAAAACGCCAGCAGTGCGCCACCATCAGTAACGCGCCAGATTTGTCCGCAACTGCGCACATCTGCTCCGCCTCCTGCGCGTTCATGGACATCGGCTTTTCGACCATCACATGGACTCCCGCATTCAGTGCGGCCATCGTCTGCGGCGCATGAAGATAATTTGGTGTGCTGACCACCAACGCATCGATGCGGCCATCCTTAAGCATGGCTTCCACGGTTTCATATTGCCGCGAGATGCCGAATTCTTTTCCAAATGCAGCCATCGATTCGGGTCTGTGATTGACGGCCGCCGCGAGATCCAACCCCAAACTTTGTGCGGCTCGTGCGTGGACCTTGTTGATGCCACCAGTTCCTGCAAATGCGATTCTCATTGTCTCTCCTTACTCATGAAAAAGATGTAGTGCGTGCCCAGTCAGAACAAAAAACCGCTCCAGTTCTTCCTTCGAAAGGATCAACGTTGCCGTATTCACGAGTGGATGACTCAGAAAAATTTCAGCCTGCCAGATCTCCGAATCGATCCATAACTCAACCTGGTGTTCGATATCATTTGCCAGTCCCATCATTGTTACAGAGCCGCGTGTCACACCCAGCAATCGATAAAGATTTTCTTCCGATGCAAACCGCAAATAGGGAGCACTCAACTGTGTCGCCAGGCTATCCAACTTCACAGTCTTCTCACAAGATGTCACCGCAAGGAAAAAACGGCGTGCTTTCTTGTCACACAGAAACAAATTCTTTGTGCTTACCGCAGCTATCTCTGGACGATGTAACTCCGACTCGGCACAGGTGAACACCGCGGGATGTTCGATGTGCTGATAGGCAAAGCGGTTGGCGTTCAAAAACTCCAGGAATTGTTTTTCGGTCGCGATCATATTATTTGAACTTGACCCGCAGAGTCACGATTTGATAAGGCTTCAAATTCGATTGGATTGAATCCTGGTCCACGCTCAAAGCAGATTCATTTTCCTCGAGCAGATTCGTTGTCCATGCGGAATCCAGTGCGAATCCAAACCGGATCCGGACGGGCCCGCGCTGCCTCTGGCTTTCATACAAGCGGACGATGATTCCATTTCCATCTTCGGCGCGTTTCACGGTTTCTATGATGACGTTGGGTGCGCTGACGCTGACCATAGACGGTAGACCGTTGACCGTGGAAACTTCCTGGTCTACAGTCTTCGGTCTACGGTCTGATTGATAAACAATAATTGGGTCATTCAACAAATACGCTTCCCGCTGTGTCTCTTCATTCCACGAACCGGAATGTGGATACAAGCTATATTTGAAATCATGCTCACCAAAATCCGCCATGGGATCGGGCATCGTGGATGAACGCAGCAGCGTGATTCTCATAACATTGTCGTGGATGTCATGTCCATATTTGCAGTCGTTCAGGAGACTGACACCATAATCCCCTTCGCTTAAGTCCACCCATTTGTGAGCGCAGGTCTCGAAGCGAGCCCAATCCCAGCTTGTGTTGCGGTGTGTGGGTCTTTGCACGTTGCCCCATTGGATTTCATAGGTCGCCTGTGGAGCCAGGATATCCACAGGGAAGGCAACTTTCAGCATGGTGTGACGGTCATTCCATTCGATGTGGGTGTCAAAGTCGAGTCGCGGAGAGTTGTGATTCAGGGAAATGCGTTGAGTATAGGTACTATTCAATATTCGGCGTTTGATCTCAATCGTTTGTCGCAGTTCACCATATTCAACCATTTCAATGGAGGAGGCGGGTTCTGCCAGCCACATCTTGTCATCGTAGAAAATGTCGACATCCCATGCATCCCAGCTTTTGGGACGGTCTTCAAAGGCCTGGAATTGATTTGCAATGGAGTTCGGCGCAAGGACTTCGCGACTGGCCTCCTTGTCAAAGATGCGGGTGATGTCACCGTCAGAGTTGAATTCGATGCGGAGAAAATTGTTTTCAAGGAAGACGGTGGACGGTAGACGATGGACCATGGTCTTCGGTCCATCTTCCATGGTCGCTTCGAGAGCCACAACACTATAGGGAGGAAGTTCTCCCGCATCCACCCAAAGACCAGACTCCGCTCCTTGAACCGGAATAAGCTGCCCGTCCCGCGTGAAGCGCTGCGATGGTGAGTCGCTTGGGATGAAGACCACGCCTTGCTGTGTAAATGAAGTCGCGTTGACGAGGATCACGTCTGCATCCAATTGAGCGGCAATAGACCGTAATGCCTTATCGCGTATTTGAGTTACATCGTTCGTGAGTTGCGCGTATTGCTGCTGCGACTCTTCGTAGACGGGGCCAATGCTCGAGCCGGGGATGATATCGTGGAATTGGTTGAGGCAGATGGTGCGCCAGGCGTTCGTAAATTCAGTAATCGGATATTGGTCCCACGGCGATGCTCCGCGATAATTTGTAATAAGTGTTGCATAGGTCGCAATAAATTCTGCATCATGTAAGAGAAATTCACTCTTACGATTGGCGCGTTTGTTGCGTGCCTGTGTGGTGTATGTCCCACGATGATATTCGAGATATAACTCGCCGTTCCAGACGGGCATCATTTTTGAGTCGGTAAGTGGTGCGATCGTGTCGAAGAATTGTTTGACGCTGGATTGTTTTACCTGTGGAAGCGCGGGGAAGTTCTTCATCACTTCAATATTTTCCAGCATTTCGCGCGTCGGGCCTCCACCACCATCGCCGAAGCCATACGCCATGAGCAGGTCTTTATGTAATTCTTTTTGCTGGAAGTTTTGCCACGTGCCCAGCACTTCCTTTGGGTTGGCCATCGAGTTGTACGTGCTGGCAAATTCGCTGCCAAATTCCTTGACTGTGCTGAAGTGGGTGAGAATTTGTGTGCCGTCAATGCCCTGCCATAGGAAGGTATCATATGGCAGACGGTTGTATTGACTCCAACCGATCTTGATGGTCATGAAATATTTCAGACCAGCCTGTTGGATGAGTTGCGGCAACGCCCATGCATAACCAAATACATCCGGCAGCCACAGCACGGGACTTTCCGCATCTGTTCCAAAGTGTTCGCGAAAGAATGTGCGGCCCAGCAAAAATTGTCTGGCAAGAGATTCGGCGCCACTGAGATTGCAGTCTGCTTCGACCCACATCCCGCCGATCGGTTCCCATCGACCTTCCTGGATCTTTTGTTTGATGGATTCAAATAATGCAGGCTGGTCTTCTTTTATGTATTGATATAACTGTGGTTGGCTTTGCGTGAAGTGATACTCTGGGAATTGTTCCATCAAACGGATCACGTTGTGGAAGGTGCGCTCCGATTTGCGGCAGGTCTGTCCGAGAGTCCACAGCCAGGCAACGTCAATGTGCGCGTGGCCGGTCGCATGTATGACTGCCTCTATGGGCGCACCAGCTTTTTCAATACCGGACTTCAGAGTTTGTTTGGCAGAGTCAACACTACCATAGAATTTGTCATCGCCGAGCGGATCGCGGGTGTCAAGCTCGTTGAATGCATCATTCAGAGCGTTGAAAAGATGATGTTTGGCGGGATTATTGTCATCAAGATTGTTCGCCGTTTCAAGTGCAATTTGTGACAACATGATGAAATCGCGCGTGGGTTGATGGATCTGTACCAGCGCGCAGGGTCGCATGTAAAGTTTTGTGAATGCGTCACCGTTTGCAAAACCACCCAGACCCGTCCAGCCATGGAGAGCAAGCGTATGCTCCCTGCCATCCAGCCACTCGGGCTTCAACAAAATTTCCTGATGGTGGCGGTCACATGCGGCGTTCGGCATTCCGTCGATATACGCCAACGCTTCAGGATGACTGAAATCGCCCGCTTCACCCAATGGCAAATACAACGCAATGGGTTGCGTGGAATCCATATATTCCGGGATGACAAACTTTGTTCGCAGGACAAAATCCTGCATCCACGAACCCCAATATTCGTTTGGGTTGATCTCCTGCCAGTTCGAATCTTCCACATCCAAACCGATGGGTGGTGGAGTGATGGCATTTTCCAATTCACGATAATGGAAGGCAGGCAATGATTTTCTTTTGACATAAACAAGCGGGGCGATCAGGTCAAGTCGTTGTTTGATCTTTTCGGGTGTCCAGCGTATGCGGTGATACATATTTTCCTAATCCATGAGACTGCGTGAATTGATACTCAGCCTTTGACGCCTGTAAATACCACGCCTTGCGTGAAGATACGCTGAGCAAGGAAGTACAGGATGATGGGAGGTAATATCATTACGGCGGAAGCAGCCATGATGTAATTTGTGTTCACGGCATAGAGCGCATTGAATGTCTGCAAGCCCACTGCCAATGTCCAGTGTTGTGGGCTATGTAAATAGATGAGGGGTTCGTAAAAATCATTCCACGCGTACAGAAAGTGGAAGATCGCCACAGAGACGAGTGCCGGCCGAGCCTGTGGGAGGATCACATACATAAGAGTTTGAAGTGGGGAGGCGCCGTCAATTTTGGCCGCATCGTCAAGCTCAAGAGGAATGGTCATGAAGAACTGTCGCAACAGAAATACGTCATACGCATTGGCGAAGAATTGTGGAATGATAAGTGGGAGGAGTGTATCCACCCAGCCAAGTTTATTGAAGAGAACATACGTGGGCAGCAGGCGGACCTGACTGGGAAGCATGATCGTGGAGAGTAACAAAATAAACATCACATTGAGCCACGGCGCGCGGAAGCGTGAGAATCCATACGCCACCAGCGAACATGAGAACAACATCCCTGCCATGCCAAGGAATGTGACCAGCAACGTATTGATAAGGAGTTTGTTGAACTTCATCTTCTGCAGAGCTTGGGGGTAATTTTCCCAGTGGATTTCGAGATGCTCCAGGGAAGTCTGGTCGGCGATCAGCAGTTCATGGGTTTGTCCCGGATTGGATGGATCGACAAACAATCCTTTGCCACCGGGACGATTCTTGATGAGCGCCATTTCGCTTATTTGTCCATCAATCGTAACGTGGTAAAGCGGTTCATTTTGCCCATTGATTTCAACCGTTGTGGCAGCGACAGGAATAAGTGGAGGCGGACTTTGGCGCATTTGGTCGCGGTCCTTGACGGATGTGGAAAGCAGATAGAGAAATGGGATCATGATCACACCCGCCCCCGCAGCCAGGACAATTGTGGTTATTGATTTAAGGAGAAAGCTTTGTCCGCTGATTCCCGAAAACGAGCGCCGTGATGAAACCGTACGTGATGGAGATCGAGTTAGCCCTGTCATCTCAGCGACCTCTCAACTGGCCTTCATAATAGACCCACGTGTCCGACGAACGGAAAATCAGAAGCGTGATTCCAAGTACGATGATAAACAGGATCCATGCCATGGTTGAGGCATATCCCATGTGAAAATATTTGAACGCATTTTGATAGAGATACAGGTTATAAAACAGCGTAGCACGGGCTGGATTGCCGGAGCCATTTGTGAGCACGTATACCTCGGTGAAATATTGAAACGTTCCGATCAGGCCTAGAATGAGATTGTAAAAAATGACAGGTGTGGTCATGGGCAGGGTTACATGCCTGAAGCGTTGCCAGGCTGTGGCCCCATCCACTTTGGCAGCGTCATACAGATCGGTGGGCACACCTTGCAGACCGGCCAAATAAATAATGATATTTCCGCCCACGCTCCATAAGCTCATGATCACGAGAGCGGGAATCGCCCATTGAGGATCAGACAACCAGCCCGGGCCCTTGATACCGAACTGTGCGAGGAATGGATTTAGAATGCCAAACTTGGGATCAAAAATTCGCCCCCATAATAAGGCAACGGCAACTCCGGCAATCACAGATGGCAGGAAATATACCGTCCGCCAGAAATTAATGCCTCGAATTTTTTGATTGAGCAAAACGGCTATCAAATAACTGATGATCAGCCCGAGGGGAAGGGAAATCACTGCATACTTGAAGGTGACACCCAATGAATGCCAGAATAGACCGTCATGAAACAAGTTGATATAGTTTGTCAAACCAATCCATTTTGGCGAAGTGACAATGTCATATTCGGTGAAGGAGAAGTATAAGGATGCCAGCATCGGGCCCACTGTAAAAATGAGGAAGCCCAGGATCCAGGGTGTGATAAAGGTGTATGCCCAAAGGGACTCACGCTGGGCAAGACTAAAACGGGAAGGCTTGATTGAGGATTGCATGATCTTCTCCTTAGTAGAGCGTCCCGAAGGTTCTTTTGAAAAACGTCATTGATCTGTCCAAACCTTCGGGACGATGTTTCCCATATGTTTATGGATGCGCGACCCAATATTCATCCAGGATTTTTTGAACTTCCGCATTGGAATCATTCAGAATTTTTGTTGCATCTTTTTCTTCTCCCGAATACATGAGAGAGAGACCATTGTTCAGGGCATCTTCGATCTTGCCCCATTCGGGGATCCACTCTTCATTGTTGGGTTTATCGAGATAGTCAATCGACTTGAAGATGACGTCATAATCAATGCCTGGATAATCCGTCTTGAGTTGCTGAAGGAATTTCGATTGCACCGATTTTCGGGCCGGGATGCAGCCATAGAT
>JBGPNQ010000121.1:0-13349 GCA_041487615.1 Anaerolineae bacterium | reverse complement strand
GGAAAACGTGCCCGACGTTGGGTCGTGGAGCGAACTCATAGTTGGTTGAATCGTTTTCGTCGCATTCTGATCCGTTGGGACAAGAAACCAGAAGCCTATCTGGCCTTCCTGCATTTTGCCTGCGCCCTCATTGCTTTTCGCACAGCAGGGTCTTTCGGATAGGCTCTTAGGAGCAAAAGTCATTGATATGTTCACAACACCATGCTTGAAAGGTTCGACGCTTGACTTCCCCCACCCGCTCAACACTCCGCGTTGCGGCTGGCGGTGTTTCTGGTTTGTCCAAATCACCGACTGCGACCTCAACCTTTTCCCCAAATTGGAGCGCCTTTTGCTGCTCGCGCTCGAGGCCACGAACCTGCGCGTCTTCGTTGAGCAGATATTTTACAAGTTCCGCGCCAACATTCCCGGTTGCTCCGATAACGAGGATCATGTATCGCGCTCCTTTGCACAGACCGGCGCATCCCAATCCACTCTGTATGAATAGATCCAGTCGGAGGCTTTTGGGTTGGCAAAGAGTTTGAGGAATATGGGCGTGGTCAAATCCCGGAACCATTGTTGCGTGGGACTGGTCACAAACTTCCCTGAATCGCTTCGCTGTCCGAGGTCGAACATTTTCGCAGTGCGCTCGCGCCGGAGTCCCTCGTAGGTCTCGAATGCCTGTTCCAGATCGGGAATATCCCGCAGACATTTGGCAAGGATTGCCGCATCCTCCAATGCCATGGACGCGCCCTGCCCGGAACTGGGTGAAATGGCGTGAACGGCGTCGCCGACCAGCACAACGGGTCCCTTATGCCAGCGCGTTGGCTGGACGGGCAATGTGTAAGTGAGAAAGTCGGGGAAGGTTGTTTCCGCCGATTGAATGATGTCGCAGATAAAAGCTTGATCGTCGCGGAATAACTTGAGCAGACGCTGTTTCCGTTCTTCGTGTGTGAGTTCGAGCAGGGCGTCTCTTTCAGGCTCCTGCGCCTGTGGATAATTCACAAACCAATAGATATAGCCTGAGGGACTCATGTGATAACCAAAGAAGGCGCGTCTGCCGAAGATGAAGTGGGAGGTCTCAGGCATCTGAGGCAGGTTGACGTTCCAGGTATAGCCGCCAGAGTTGATCAAGCCGCTATAGACGGGTCGCGCCTCGGGGTCCACAAATTGACGCGTCCTTGAGTGGACGCCGTCGCATCCGACCGCGAAATCTCCGCTTGCGGTTGTCCCATCTTCGAAGGTCGCGACCACGCTGTTTGTTTTCGTCGCCTCAATGTTTCGTAATTTTTTCCCGCGCTGGATCGAAATTCCTTGACGTTGCGCTTCATTCGATAAGATTGCGCCCTAAGGAACCCGCTTGATGAAGACGCTCTTGATTCCATCCGCTGTGAAAAGCCCGCCTCCAAGATATTTGCCTTTCCCGTTCCACATGTTCCATTTGGCGACAGGCGAGCCTTCGGCAAATACCGGCTCATCAAGCGAGAGCGCCCTGAGCGCCGCCACACCGTTGCATGACAGGCTCAATGAATAGCCTTCAGTTTCTTCGCGAGCCTCATAAATCGCCGACTCAATGCCGGCCCGTTTTAGAAACAACGCCAAAGCGGAAGCCGCAATTCCGCAACCAATGATTAAAGCTTTTTTCTTCTGTTTATTCATCTTGAACTCCTTTCTGAACTCTTTGTCTTATTCCAATATGTAAATCATCACCGGTGATGTTACGGTTCCTATACTGCCAATCTGGAATGTGGACATTTATTTCTCCTTGTTGTTGGGCGGGTTCAGGCTGCTCAATGACATCCATCTCACAAGCCCATTCAACCGTTTGCACTATAGTCAGCAAGAGCTTCATGGATTGCGCGTCCGGCTATTCCGGCAAAGACTGGGTTGGTGCTTTGGTAGTAAGGGAGGGCAATCAAGCCGACGGAGAGCGCCCAGCCGCGACCTCGCGCCCAGGTCGCGTTATCTATCTGTAGCTCTGCGCGGAATACTTCCCGGGTTTCTGCAGAAAGGAACATCCACGCAGCCATCACATCGCATGCTGGGTCGCCCACACCCAGACCCTCAAAATCGATGACAGCGCTGAGCCGCCCCTGTACAGCCAGCAGGTTCCCAGGTCTCATGTCTCCATGGACCCAGACGGGCGGTCGGTGCCACACCGGTGCTTCGATGGCTGCCTTCCACACTGCGGTCGCTGAATCGGTGTCGATCAGCCCGTGCAGGTTTTCAATCGCGGTGCGCGTGCGAGCGTCTCGCATCGCGAGGGGTACGCCGCGGTCCGCAGGCGGCGCGCCCGTGGTATCGATCCGTTGCAGAGCGGCGATGAAATGCGCCAGCTCAATCGCCGCTTGGCGTGGATTAGCCATGCCCTCGATGGTCGCTTCCTCGCCTTCGAGCCACCGATAGACAGACCAATCCCAGGGGTAGCTCTCGCCCGGTTGACCCTTCGCGAGTGGGCTGGGGATGGCAAGCGGCAGGAATGGGGCAAGTTTCGGCAGCCACTCGTGCTCCTTGTCCACTCCAGTAGCCCAATCGATGCGGGGTAGTCGCACGACCATGTCATCGCCAAGCCGATAGATCGCGTTGTCTGTGCCAGCGGACTCTACCGGCTCGATGGGAAGATCTGCCCACTGCGGAAACTGCGTGGTGAGCAATCGAACCACCAGTGATACATTGGTGTCTATCTCGTCAATGTGCATTTTGCCAGCGGACATATGCGCCTCATAGATTTGGTAAGTTGGCTGCATTCTAAAGGAATCGCCTAACAGTTTGCATTACCGGCGTGTTGCCGCAAGAACCAACCTACAAAACGGGACCAGATTTTTGAGCGGATAGAAGCCGCTTAAACGGAACGTGGCAACACGTCCGGCTGACAGCGTTTCAGGTTTGTCTAAATCCTCGATTGCGATCTCGACCTTATCCCCAAATTGAACTGCCTTTCGCTCGTCGCGCATGAGGACACGAACCCGCGCGCTTTCTTTGAGCAGATATTTTACAAGTTCCCTGCCAACATTCCCGGTTGCTCCGCTAACGAGGATCATTTGACACACTCCTTTCAAAAGACGCCGATAATATCTTTCACGAAGATCGTGGAAATAACCCAGCGCGCGCGTGATTAATGTTCGGCGAAAAAATGCCGTAGCTCTTGCGCCACCGGTTCCGGCTTGCCGCCTCGATCGGCATTCCATGAAGCCGCATGGTCAAGACCGGGGAACTCGATGCGTTTGACATGGGGCAGCGCCTTCTCAAGATCGTCAAGACTCGCTTTCAAGAAAGCCGGACTCTTGCTCCCGCCGAGCAAGAGCGCCTCAGTTTGCATCGTCCTAAAACTCTCTAGTTTTCCACTCATCTCAACGACCAATTGAAAGTCATGGTGTTGCAGTGAAGCGAGCGCCCTCATCGGCACATAGTCACCCTGCGCTTTCCTGTCCTCGCTTCTCATTGCCATGCTCGTGAGCAATTCGAGCAGCCAGCGCGGCATGACGTTAAAGATCGGCGGTCCCATCTGTGATCCTTTCATGGCGGTGATAAGAGCGGCAGCCACCCTGCCCTGAGTCATCTCCTGATCAAAACGCGTCAAGACGGCATTCGGTATCGAGTCATCGTGGAATAGAGGCGGTTCGAAGATGGCTGCTTTGTTAATGGCACGCAGGGTAAGCGCTGCTTGAAGCCAGATGAGTGCCCCAGCGCTAACTCCGAAGACATTGTAGGCCCCCGTCTTAGCGAGAAGCGCATCCATATCCTCAATGTCTTTCTGAATGCCGTCGTCTTTGTCGTACGGGTGAATACTGAGGCCCCGACCGCGACGGTCAGGCACGTAGACGGTGAATGCGTCAGCCAGCGCCTCGGCGAGCTGCATATGATTGTGGGCTGACGAAAAGCCGCCGTGTAGCAACACCACGCCTGGGCCATGACCGAGCTGGCGGTAACCGATGGCGGCGCCATCTTTAGAGGTTACGAACTCTGTTTTGTAGAATTGTGATGTCATTGTAGTTTCCTGTAAGAACATAAGGCTGAGGCCCAACATAGGGTTCGGCAGCATAATCAACGAAATTTTTTTATGCGGTTGGATAACTATTGCGTGCCGCGCAGGCGCGGATCAAGCGCATCGCGCAGACCATCGCCGAGGAAATTGAATGCGAACATGGTGATCGCCAACGCCAGCGCCGGGAAGATGGCCTGGTTGGGATACGTGCGGATCGCCCTCGAGCCATCCGAAATCATCGAACCCCAGGAAGGCGTCGGCGGGTTCACGCCCAAGCCAATAAAGGAGAGGAAAGCCTCGGTTGCGATATATCCGGGGATGGCCAACGTCTCAGCCACAATCAGCGGACCCGCAATATTTGGGAGGATGTGACGGAACATGATGCGCAAGTTCGAAGCGCCGATGGTATGCGCGGCTTCGATGAATTCCTTTTCGCGCGCCGAAAGAACTTGAGCGCGCGTCAGGCGAGCCATATTCTGCCAGGCGGTCAGACCAATGCCAATAAAGATGAAGAACATGCCTCCCACACTCTCGTCCAATTGATTGATGGCATACTCAATTGTGCCCGGCTGAATATCAGACAGGGTGGAGCGGAAGAACGCCATCAACAGTATGATGAAGAGCAGTGTGGGAAATGCGTACAATATGTCAACAATACGCATCATGATATCGTCAACGCGTCCGCCAAAATAGCCGGAGATGGAGCCATAAATAACTCCGATGAACAAGCTGATGAGTGGACCAATGAATGCCACCGTCAACGACACGCGGGCGCCATAGACAATGCGGCTGAACAAGTCGCGGCCCACGTAATCCGCGCCGAGGGGATACTCAATTGAGAATTTGGCATAAGATCTCATGGTCGGAAATATTGAAACCAGCCACTCCGGCACCTTATTCTGATCCACCAGCACCTGCGCATCAAACGGCTTGACCGCAATTAGCGGAGCAAATACTGCCATCAGAAGAAGGAGAATAATGATGGAGCTGCCAACGACTGCGGCGCGGTTGCGAATGAGGCGGCGCAACGCGTCCTGCCGCAGGCTTACGCGCTTTTGAGTCAACGGCATCCCGCCTGCGCCGATAGATTTCGATTCAACGGACATGGTTGCTCTCCTTTGCTGTTAATCGTAACGAATACGCGGATCAAGATAAGCATACAGGATATCAACGATCAGGTTGGCAAGCACGAGGAAGACGGCATACAACAGGATCGTCCCCATGATCACCGGGTAATCGCGGTTCGTAATGCTGGTGACGAAATACTTGCCCATGCCCGGAATGCCGAAGATCAACTCGGTGACAAAGGTGCCCGTCACCAATGCGGCAAAAAGCGGACCAAGCACGGTGACGACCGGGATCAGCGAGTTTTTCAAGGCGTGGCGGGTAATGATGGTTCTCTCATGCAATCCCTTTGAACGCGCTGTGCGAATATAGTCTTCGCGAATGGTCTGCAACAGCGCGGCGCGCGTCAGGCGGGCAATCACAGCTGATGAACCCAGTCCCAACGCGACCGAGGGCATGAGTGCGTGCTGAACGAACTCCCAACCCAGTTTAGTTGGTAGGAAGCCCAAGAAAAAGGGAGGCTTTGCATCCCAGCCGGTGGGCGGCAGCCATTTGAGCGCGATCCCAAAGATCCAAATCATGATCGGTCCCAGCACAATGACTGGCACCGACACGCCAATAATTGCCGCTCCCATTCCCAAATAATCCAGAAAGGTGTTTTGTTTCAACGCCGCCATAATCCCCAGAGGCATGCCGATCAACAACGCGACCAATAAAGCCATCACTCCCAACTGCGCCGAGATCGGCAGGTTGTCGCGAAAGATATCGTTAACCGTGCGGCCGCGCGAGCCGTACGAGGGGCCGAAATTCATCCAGCGGATCCACAAGTCGCCGATCTTTAGGTTCAACATGAAGTCGTCCTGGTAAGACGGACTGGGCGGCGTGGCAGTGAAATGCGGGATAAAGACGGCATAGAGATAACTGAGATATTGGACGTATAAAGGATCGTCCAGATGGTAGCGCTCATTCAGAAGGCGTATGGTTTCCTCCGGCAGGGCTTTTTCCTGTGTGAAGGGTCCTCCGGGGACGGCGTGCATCAATAGAAAAGTAATCACGGAAACCACCAGGATGACCACGAACATATAAAGCAGACGGCGAACGATATAGCGACCCATCGCATCTCTCCGTTCAACAAAACATCTTGAAATCCAGACCCTAAAGGTCTTAGAAACCATTAGGGTCTCAACTTCCATACTTACAGACTTAGTGGGGCAGGATGTCCCACTTCTCAAACGACTCTTTGCCGTCCGAACTATAGGTGCGAACGACATATGGCTTGGTCAGATCCAGGTTGGTATACCAATAGAGTGGGATCATGATCGCGTCGTCCACAATCGCGATCTCCTCAGCCTGCGCGTACAACTCGACCCGTTTGGCGGGATCGGACTCCTTGGCCGCTGCGAGGACGAGTCTTTCATACTCCTCATTCTTCCAATTGAAGCCGCCATAAGGCTCGCCGTTCTCAGCCGGGTTTTGCGAACCATTGACTGCATTGTTCTCGCGGTCGAAGTTATTGGCGTCCGGGTAATCGAGACACCAGCCCAGACGCCAGATCTGCGGCGTGTTCTTGCTTTGGACGGTATCGAGATACACGCGAAACTCCTGATTCACCAATTTGACATTGACTCCTAGAACGTCCTTCCACATCTGCTGAATGGCTTCCGCGATGGCTTGATGCCCCGTCGAGGTGTTGTACATTAGGCTTAGGTCAAGCGAATCAGCCGTCACGCCTTTTTCATCGAGGTAGGATTGCAGTTCGGCTTTGGCGGCTTCCGGATCGTACTTGATGCCCAAATCTGGATGATCCGCCATCGTTGGTGAACCTGCCAGGCCGGGACGCGCGAACCATTGTGCAGGCTCCTGTCCGCCTTTGGTCACGTTATCAATCAGACTCTGGCGGTCAACCGCCATCGAGAGCGCGCGGCGTACACGCACATCATTCACTACAGGCGCCTTGGTGTTGAAGCCATAATAGTAGGTGCAAAACTGCGGAGAGACTGAGAGTTCCTTTGAAAGGACTGGATCAGCCTTGATGCGGTCAAGATCGGAAAGTGGAGGGCTTGAGACCATATCTGCATTCCCCGCCTCATATTCCGCAAGTTGGGCGGGCTCATCCAACATGTGGAACACGACCTCATCAAGCTTGGGTTGCGGGATCTCCTCCGTGCCGGGCCAGAATGGATTCTTCACGATGGATATATAGTCGTCATGTACCCATTCTTTGAGTGTGAAGGGTCCATAACTTTGGAAGAAGCCCGGTTCGATCCAACGCTCTCCGCGCGCTTGAACAGCGCCATCGCAATCGCCTTCAATAATCCATTTGGGTTGCGCCAGGGCCACCCATAGACCGGCGATCTCAAGGTTATAGGCTACCTGGTCAATGAAGGTCATTTCCAGCGTGAAATCATCAATGACCTTGACTCCGACAGTGGAGAAATCATCAGTCTTGCCGGTGCTGAAATCGGAGGCGCCCTTCAACACAAACCCCAACAGATAGGCGTAGGGCGAAGCATTGGCTGGGAGTTGGTTGCGATAGATCCCATAGGCGAAATCGTTGGCATTCACGATGCGAGCCGCGGAACCGTCGCAAGTTTTCACGGTCTCTACCTCGGCGCCATTCCAACGCACCCAGGGTACGTCGTTGCGCAGGTGCAGGGTGATCGTCTGCGAGCCGTCATCATTGTTGACGACATCCCACGATGTAGCCATGCCCGGCTCGACCAGGTTTGTCACTTCGTTCAGGTTCGTCATACCGATGAAAGCCTCTTGAGCGATCTGAGTCGAATTGACATCCTGCGACACGGCTGGATCGAGGGTCGCCACATCGCCAGACAGGAAGTTGGTGATCAGAACCTTGGGACCCGCTGGCACCGAAGGTTCTGTCGCCGCGAGAGGCTGTGTGGCTTCAGGCACGCTCGGTTCAGTGGCGGCGGGGGCATTCGCGGCTGGCGCCGTGGCCGGAGCGCAAGCCGCAAGGATTAGACTGAGCATGACAAGCAAACTCAGCGCTTGAAAATTTTTATGCATCTCTCTTCTCCTTACAAAAATTGGTTTATTGGTTACGACCGTTGGAAGAAAGTTATATATTTGAGCGCGTCGCCTCCTTTCCAATCGATTCGCCGGGCGTCAAAAAACGCTCGGCGAAATGACAGGCGACAAAATGACCTGGCTTCATCTCGCGAAAATCAGGTTGCCGTTCAGCGCAAATGGATTCAGCAATCGGGCAACGCGTGTGGAAACGACACCCGGAAGGCGGATCAATAGGGGATGGCACATCGCCGGTGAGAATGATGCGCGCGCGTCGCGCATCCGCAACAGGGTCGGGAATCGGCGCTGCCGATAACAACGCCTGCGTGTAAGGATGCAACGGCTCGAGGTACAGCTGATCGCGGTCAGCCAGTTCCACGATGACGCCTAGATACATCACCGCGACGCGCTTGCTGATGTGGCGCACCATCGAAAGATCGTGCGCGATGAACAGATAGGTGAGGTTGAACTGCTTCTGCAAGTCCTCGAGCAGGTTGACCACCTGTGCCTGAATGGAAACATCCAGGGCCGAAATGGGCTCGTCGCAAACAATGAATGAAGGTTGAAGAGCCAGCGCGCGGGCAATGCCAACGCGTTGGCGTTGCCCGCCGGAGAATTCATGGGGATAACGATTTGCAAAAGACGGATTCAAGCCTACCATCCCTAGCAGGCTTGCAACGCGATCCTCAATCTCCGAACCCCTCGCGACATTGTGAATGATCAACGGCTCGCCGACGATCTCGCCCACCGTCATGCGCGGATTCAAACTGGAGTACGGATCCTGAAAGATCATCTGCATTTTGCGGCGTATGAGGCGCAGTTCCCTGCCCTTCAACTTGACAAGATCAACGCTGTCGAAAATCACGGACCCGGAGGTTGGTCGGAAAATTTGCAGGATCGTCCGCCCGGTGGTGGACTTGCCACAACCTGATTCGCCGACCAGTCCCAACGTCTCGCCTTGGTACACATCGAACGAGACACCATCCACAGCATGGACCGCGCCGGTCTGCCTTTGCAGGATGATCCCTCGCTTGACTGGAAAATGTTTGACCAGATTTTCGACCCGCAGCAAGACATTCGTTTCAGCCATACTGGCGCGCCTTCCCTGTTTTAGCATCCACCCAGCAGGCAACCTTGTGTTGCGGGCTTATCGTCAGCAGAGGCGGGTTTTCATTCCAACAACGTTCAATCGCATATTTGCAGCGCGGCGCAAAAGGACAGTGATTTGGTTTTTCGTACAATACCGGGGGAAGTCCATCAATTGACGCAAGTCGCTGATGATGCCTCTCGTCCACGCGCGGGAGACTGCCCAACAACCCAAGTGTGTAGGGGTGCAGCGGATCCGCGAACAATTCCTTGACCGGGGCCTCTTCGATAATAAAACCGCCATACATGACAAGAACTCTTTGAGCAA
This sequence comes from Anaerolineae bacterium, assembly GCA_041487615.1. Taxonomy (GTDB): domain Bacteria; phylum Chloroflexota; class Anaerolineae; order Anaerolineales; family Villigracilaceae; genus Defluviilinea. The sequence continues at coordinate 3,882 of JBGPNQ010000121.1, read as the reverse complement.
GTCCCGCGACCACGCCCAGATCGTGCGTGATCCAGATCATCGCCATGCCAAGTTCATCGCGCAGGCGGCGCACCAAACCCATGATCTGAGCTTGGATCGTCACATCCAGCGCCGTGGTTGGTTCATCCGCAATCAGGATTTGTGGATTACAGGCAAGCGCCATGGCAATCATCACCCTTTGACGCATCCCTCCGGAGAATTGATGAGGATGATCCTTTAAACGATCTTTTGCATTGGGAATGCCTACTATTTCAAGCAATTTGGCTGCATGACCGCAAGCCTGCGTACGCGACATACCCAGATGCAGTTCGAGCGGTTCGATGAGTTGACGCTCGATGGTCAACACCGGGTTGAGCGAGGTCATTGGGTCTTGAAAGACCATGCCGATCTGCGCGCCGCGCACGTGGCGAATTTCCTCACTGGATATCTTGAGCAAATCATCGCCCATGAACAGCACCTTGCCTCCAGCGATCCTTCCGGGAGGCGAAGGAATCAACCGCAGGATTGACAGCATGGTCACACTTTTGCCGCAACCGCTTTCCCCCACCACGCCCAGCGCTTCCCCTTCCTTCAAACCGAAGGAGACGCCATTCACCGCATGGACATTTCCATCCGGGGTCTTAAATGTAACTTCGAGCCTTTGCACATCCAGTATGGCATCGGACATCTGTCTTATCCTTTGGCGAAATCAAAAAAGATATTTCGATCTTGAACTTCGCCAAATCTTACGATTGCCCGCCTGAAAGCACATCCCCTACCGGAGCGGTCTTTCGATGCCCCATAGTTAGCGGCAAAATGGACAAAGGCTTATCCAAGCGACCAACTGCAGACAGGTGGAAAATAGGTAGAAACTTATTCGGACCACCGACTGGAGATGGGTAAAAAATCCATAAAAAAACCTTCTGAGGAGGGGTCGAAAATCAATCACGATTTGCCACTTTCTGCTATAAGTAATGCAAGTTGATATGTGTCGGCGTTTTTCTTCTTTGCAAAAGTTTGAGAAGGGCATTGGCTAACTATGATGTCTTTTCGAAAGTGGATTTTCCTCTGCATAGTCATCCTGAGCGCCTGTAATAAAGCGACCTCTTCAGCGAACACACCGGTTCCAGGTTTGGCGGCTTCTGGTCCGACCCACTTTCTTTGGACGAATACCTTCCCCCCGATCAAAAATAACGGTGCAGTGTTGCGCTTTGTTCATTACGGACTGGAAGAAGGTCTTTCGCAGAGTTCTGTCCGAACTCTTTTCCAGGACAATCTGGGCTTTTTGTGGGTAGGCACGCAGGATGGTCTAAATCGCTTTGATGGATATTCCTTCAAAGTATTTGGGACCGACCCCAATGATCTGTATGCTTTGAACGGCAATGAAATATCTGCAATCATTCAAACTGCTGACGGTGCTTTATGGATTGGTACGAATGCCGGCTTAAACCGCTATGACCTTGTAACCGGGAAATTTAGTCATTGGGCGCACGATAATAACGATCCGGAGAGTCTAATTAATGACATCGTGCAAGCAATCCATCAGGACTCACATGGCAAATTGTGGATTGGCACTCGTGCGGGCTTGGACAAATTTGATCCTGCAACCGGAAGATTCACGCATCTAACCCTGCCCGAGAAACAAACCGGGTCGGGTAACATTTATTGGGTCAATGTTCTGCATGAGGATCGACATGGCAACCTCTGGATAGGAACAAACGATGGACTCATTCTCTATGACATTGGGAACGGGAAATTTCAACTTTATCAAAATGAAAGCAGAGACAACAACTCCATCAGTTTCAATGAAGTAACTTCCATCAGTGAAGATCAAAACGGTATGCTATGGGTTGGAACGCATCTGGGCTTGAACAGGCTTGATCCATCTGCCGGAGAGTTTAAGCGTTTCATTCATTCCAATTTGGACCCCGCCAGTTTGGTGGATGATTTTGCGCAGGTTACTTATGTTGACCGCGCCGGCCAGCTATGGATTGGGACAAGGAACGGCTTGGACCGCTTCGACCCGGCAGATCAGCAGTTCGTCCACTATCAAGACGATCCAACGGATCCCGCCGATCTAAGTGACAGCAATGTTATTTCGATTTACGAAGACCGTGGCGGAATCCTATGGATCGGCACTTTTGGCGGAGGCCTGGACGAGCATGATCGCAGTCAGGATCAGTTCACGTATTATCATCATGTCAACGCGGACACGAATAGCCTGAGCGGTGACATCATCTTTCCAATCATTCCCGCGCCCGCAGGGAACTTATGGATAGGCACCCATCACGCTGGCTTGAATTTTTTTGATCCTGTAACCGGTCAATCAAAACAATACCGTCACGATCCGATGGATCTGGACAGTCTTCTCAGCGATACAGTACGGGGCTTATTCCTCGATAAAGATGGAACGCTTTGGATTGGAACCGATGTAGGACTGGATCGCCTGGATCCTGGTAGTTCGAAATTCATTCATTACGTCTCCAATCCCCAGGATCCAAAAAGCATACCTTTCGGAACCGTCTACAAAATCTACCGAGATCACCGGTCAAAGTATTGGGTTGGCACATCCAAGGGTGTCCGGCTTTTTAACCCGAAGACAGGTGAGTTCACCAGGATAGACGCGGATCCCAGCGATTCAATGGGTCTGGTAGATGGTCCTGCAAGAGTGATTTACGAAGATCGGAACGGCATAATCTGGCTGGGTACAGATACGCACGGCCTCTTTCGTTTGAATCCCGCCACGAAGCAGTTGGAACAATATACAAATGACCCCAATGTCACAAACAGTATCAGCAGTAAAACGATTCTGGATGTTCATGAAGATAGGAGCGGCAGGATTTGGGTCGCCACTTTTGGGGGAGGCTTGAATCGTTATCTCCCCGATGAAAATGCATTTAAACGCTTTAGGAAGGAGCAGGGCTTACCCAATGACGTGGTCTACGGCATCCTGGAGGATGAGGACGATTATCTTTGGTTGAGCACAAACTTGGGAATTTCCAGGTTTGACCCTGGCACGACAAGCTTTGAGAATTTCACCGTCAAAGACGGGTTACAGGGAAATGAGTTCAATGCTTCCGCCTTTGCCAGGGATGATAGGGGCAGGATGTATTTCGGTGGCATAAATGGCCTAACTGTTTTTGACCCGGCGGAGGTCAAAAAGAATTCCTATATTCCTCCTGTCGTCCTTACTTCTTTAACTCTTCAGGATGGCAAGCCTGTTTCTCCAATTCAAACAGCAGAGACATTTCAAGAAGTGACGCTTTCATATCCGCAAAATTCCTTTGACTTGAGTTTTGCCGCGCTCAGTTTCTCGCAAATAGACAAAAATCAGTATAAGTATATGCTAGAGGGACTTGACCGGAGTTGGCGCAGCGCCGGTTCGGACCATCGGGGCAGTTATACCAACCTCCCAGGCGGCACATATACTTTGCATGTCCAGGGGAGTAATAGCGATGCAGTCTGGAACACGGAGGGCGTCGCCATTAAGATCACCGTCATTCCTCCGTTTTGGCAAACATGGCCCTTTCGTGGTTTGACTGGGATGGCGTTGCTCGCCGCGGCAGTTCTGACACACAGATGGCGGGTGCGCGGCATCCAGGCGCAAAAAATGGAACTGGAAAACATCATCCGTGAGCGCACGCAGGTATTGAAAAAACAAAATCTTGACCTGGAGGCTCTATACTCGGCAGATGAAAAAATGCTGCGCGTGCTAACCCAGGAAGAGGTGTTGCAGGCTCTCGTGGATGTAGCTGTAGATATTCTTCAGGCGGATAAGAGCGCAGTCTTTACTGAGGCTCCCGCTTGCGGCGAATACTCGGCGCTGGTCTCGCGTGGATTCAGCCCAAAGACCATACACTCACCGGACTTCGCAAGGAGTCAACAAACTATCATCTTGAAGGT
>JBGPNQ010000120.1:0-13360 GCA_041487615.1 Anaerolineae bacterium | reverse complement strand
GAAGACTTTTTTCGGGATTTAAGGCCTTGCTCAGCATATTGCGCAATTCCACGGCCGTCAGTGAATCGAGTCCCAGCTCCCGCAGGGGTTGACGCGGATCGACGGTGTCAGTCGAGCTTAATCCCAGGACTTTGACGACCTGATCATGCACGAATCCTAGCAGGATATCCCGCCTTTGATTGGCAGGAACTTCTTCCATCCGTTGCAGTACGGAAGCGGTTGATTTCTCCGGGTGCGCCGCTGCAGTGCGGCTGGTTGTAGGTGGCTGTGTCTCTTCCACCATTTTAGAAAGCCAGGCCGGCCTCCTGCCATTTGCATAGGTATGTAGGAATGTCTGCCAGTGGATCGGTGACACAACAACCTGCGAGAGATCTTTAGCCATCAAGTTGTCCAGAGCCAGTAAGCCCTGTTTGGATGAAATCGTTTCCACCCCTTTTAGCTTTGTGCGTTCAGCCACGTTCATTTCGGACGCGATGCCGACCTCTGACCAGATTCCCCAGTTGATGCTGAGTGCAGGTAATCCCTGTGAGTGACGATAGTGGGACAGCATGTCCATGAACGTGTTGGCGGCTGCGTGATTCGCCTGGCCCGGCGAACCGAATATGGATGCGGTCGACGAGAACAAAATCATGAAATCCAAAGCCTTGTCCCTTGTCAGGCTGTGCAAGTACCAGGAGCCGTTTACTTTGGGAGACATGACTCTTGAAAATTTTCCCCAATTTTGTTGCAGGAGTACACCATCATCCAGCAATCCCGCTGAATGTATGATCCCACGCAACGGAGGCATGTCCGTTTCGATCTGATCGAGAACGCGCTTCACATCTTCCAACTTTGACACATCCCCGTAGGTGATCACGACTTGTGTGCCCAATTCCTGCAAGGACGCGATGGTTTGTGTGGCGGCTTCAGAAGCGGTGTGTCTTCCCATTAAGACCAGATGACGCGCGCCAAGATGCACCAGGTGTTCTGCGACCAGGAGTCCAAGTCCTTTCAACCCGCCGGTGATGAGGTACGTTGCATCTTCTTTGAGTTGCAAGATCTTATCGGCACCTTCCTGAGTCAGGACAATCTTCCCGATGTGCTTTGCCTGTGCCATGTAGCGGAACGCATTGGCTGCATCTTCCAGCCGGAAGGTGCGGGATCTGAGCGGTTTGATCATTTTCTGGTTGACCATAATCATCATGTCGCGGAATAATTGTTGCAGGAGGTCTTGATCCTTATATAAGAAACCAGACAGATCGATGATGTGATAGGCTGCATTCGGTTTGACCACCGCTGCTTGTTCTGCTGTCAGAATATCTCGTTTACCGATCTCCAGGAAACAGCCTTGATCGGATAACACGGAAAGACTCGCCCGGATGAATTCTCCAGCCAATGAATTCAAGACGGTATCCACGCCTTTGCCATCGGTTAACTTCATGATCTCATCTGCGAAATCGAGGGAGCGAGAGTTCAACACGTGATGAACGCCGATCGACTTAAGGAACGCTCGTTTCTCCGGATTCCCGGCCGTGCCAAAGATTTCTGCTCCGGCCCTTAATGCCAGTTGTACCGCTGCCAGTCCCACGCCTCCGGAGGCCGCGTGGATCAATATTCGTTGTCCCGCCTTTAAGTGTGCCACCTTGTTGACGGCATAATCGGCGGTCATGAAAGCCATGGGAAGTGTTGCTGCTTCAACGAAGTTGATATGGCCCGGCTTGTGTGCAGCCAATCTGGCATCGACGGTTACGAAGTGTGCAAAACTCCCACTTGCCATAGCGATCACCTCATCGCCCACGTGAAAATCTGTCACGCCTTGTCCGACAGCCACGATGCGTCCGCTGCACTCACTCCCTAATGGTTCGGGGTCGCCGCGTAATGCCAGGGCATTCATCAGGTCACGGAAGTTGAGTCCCGTCGCGATGACTCGAATTTCCACTTCTCCAACCGCGGGAATTTTTCGAGCGTCTGATCGAAGAGAGATCTCATCCAATACACCAGTGTTGGAAGCCACAAGTCGCATAGGGGCAGGATACTCATTTTGTGATGCGCGTTGAGTTTCGTGATAGCGGGTCAAGCGCGCAGTATAGCGCGCTCGTTTTCGATAAGCGATCTGGTCCTCGCGTTCGTTCACGTTCTGAATTTCATTTAGGAGAGCAGTCGACTGTGACGCGATCGTCTCGCTGCCATCCAAATCGATGCGGACGCAAGACCAGTCTGGGTTTTCCAGCGTGATCGTCTTCGCCAAACCCCAGAGCGCCGATTGACCGATCTGCAGCGGCTCTTCAGATGTCACCGGTTGCGCGTCACGTGTCACCAGCCAGAGGTGCACTGATTTCTGGTCCTGCGCTGCATTGAGCGAAATGGCTTGAGCAAGATGCAGGACACTGCCCGTTCCAAGGATTTGAGCCTTCTCCCAACTTTCAGCAAGCTGTTCCCCTGGCTCACGGATATCCAAATTCCACAAATGGACGATTCCTCGTAGTGGACTCTGTGATTTGGATGTGACATCCTTCCACAGCCTGTGGAAATCATCCACTTGGGCCGGATCGACTTGCCAACAATTCGCAACATTGGCTTCATACGTTTGGCCGGGATAAACCAGGTAACATTGTTCGCCCTGTTTCTGCAAATGAGCAACCAAGTCGGCTCCCACACCGCCAGCGTCAGCAAAGATGAGCCAGTTTCCGGTGTCGTGTCTAAGCGGGGCTTGTGCCAGGAAAATGGATTCGGTGGATAATCCAGAGGAGACACGGACATCTGTAACATCGGTGAACTTCAATTCGGTGAGGAGACCGAACCACTGTTCGCGCGAAATCAAAGGATAAGAGGCTCGCAGATCAGTGTCCGTGAAGCGCCACCAACCATCGGTGAGGCCAAAAGTTAGATCGACCCAGCGCTCTGGGGCGGTGGTTTCCGTCACCAATAACACTCCGCGGGGAGCTAGCATCGGCTGCAGATGCATCAAAGTCTGACGGAGATCCTTTGTCGCGTGCAGGATGTTGGCTGCTATCACAATGTCAAACTGGCGATCCTTTAATCCCTGTGATGAGGGATCTTGCTCAATATTGAGCAATTGGTAGCTCATGAAAGGATACGATCTAAATTTCTCTTTTGCTCGACTCAGGAACAGCGTAGAGATATCCGTGAAGACGTATTCTACTGCCATGCCAGCAAGTATTGGAAGAACGGAGGCCGTTGTGCTGCCCGTGCCTGCACCGATTTCCAATATGCGATAGGCTCGGTTGGTTGGCCCGGTAATCTCTCCCAGGATTTGTTGTGCCAGGGTGTTGTAGACTTTTGCTTCCGGGGAATCCTGGTAAAGCGAATCAGCATCTGTTGTCTGTCCTCCGGGGAAGAGTAGTTGCAATGGATCAACAGATCCACATAACACATCTGCTAACTGCGGTCCACACCGTTGCAGGAGCCTGATCTGTGGTTGTGTTTTTGGATAGCGAGTGAGCAAGTGATTCAGCTCAGGATATTGATCCGGGAATAATGGCACACGCATAACTTCCCATTGGGGTTTGCTGCCTGAATCATCCATTGCCTTAAGCCATCCTTCTTCGGTCAGGATGCTGAGCAGGCGTTGAAGCAGCCGATGATACTGCGGGACAATGCCCAACTGGTTCGCCAGATCTTCAACGGTTGTGCGATCATGCACGCCGGGATTCCAGCCAAGCTGTTGGAGGGCGCGATAGGTGTAATGCACACTTAACTGTTCCAGCTCTTGAACGGCCCGGTGGTGCTGATCCAGTCCTTCGGCTTCCTGTAATGGATCCACATGCGATTGCACTTCGTTAGCAACAGCCGCAAGTGAAATCTGGTCTTTCGAAGATGTTTGCACCGCTTGAGGTTGCCACTGTATCGTATAGTACCAATCGTCCAACTGCTCAAGACGTGCAATTTCGTTTTTGACGCGGCGCATGGCAAGATCGCGCATTTCAGCAACCAATCGCCCATCGTCGCCGTAAACATGTACATTTCCTTTGAGAGTATCCCCTCCATGATCCTCTATATCATGGAGTTGAACATGACTCCATCCTTCCGCATCTGGACGACTATGAAGACGGAAGCGACCAATGCTCATAGGAAGATACGTTTCGGAGCCTTCCGTTGAATACGCAGCGCTCAATACCTGCATACAAGCATCAAGCAGAGCCGGGTGAATGGAGTAGAGTGCCGCTTCATATGCGATTTCAGAAGGCAGGCAAATCCTTCCGAGCGCCTCTCCCTCGCGATACCAGATGTTTTGGACACCGTGCAAGCTGGGACCAAAATGAAGTGAACGTTCATCCAGCATTTGGTAATGCACGGTGGATGAGATCTCCTGATCGCAACGGGCCCTGATGGTCTCTATTGATTCGGTTAAAGGCATCGGCTCATCCACAGATTTGCCGATCAATCCAGTGATATGCAGTTGCCATGCTGCATCCGAGGAGCCATCAGCGCTGAATATTTGCAGCTCTGCCTGACCATCTGGTTTCTCTGTAACGATGGTTTGGACGATTCGCTCTTTGTCATTGGATAATTCCAACGCTGACTGAATAATGATGTCCTGAAGAACCGGTGATTCAATATGAAGGGCAGAATGTGCCGCTGCCAGCGCCATTTCCACATAACCGGTTGTCGGCATAATGGAAACTCCATGGACGCGATGGTCATTCAGGAAGGAAGCCGATCCTGTTGTCAGCGCTGCCTCGAACTGGATATCCTTCAATACAGATCTCAAGCGCCGTCCCAATAAGGGATGATCATTCAGATTCGCTGAACGGTTCTGACGGCGCGGCTTTTCGGGGATCCAGTAACGCTTGTGCTGGAATGGATAAACGGGCAGATCGATCCGTTGGCGGATCCCCTGCACAGTGTAATCCTGGTCAAACCCGTTCCAATTCACTTCGATTCCATAACGATGAAGAGCCGCTAAACTGGACAACAGTGGCGACCAGTCTTCTTGATCCCTTCGTAAAGACGGCAGCCAGAGGCCTGTCTCTTCGGTCACGCAGTTCCGTGCCATGCCCAGCAGGGTGGAATGAGAACCGATTTCGATGAAGATCTCATATCCCTGATCGCGCAATGTGTGAATGGCTTTAGCGAACCGCACCGGTTGGCGAATGTGGTTGCGCCAAAAGCCAGCAGTGCACAACTCCTCGGAAATGGGTTCACCCGTCAGGCAGGAAACGATGCGCCGTCTGGGAGCATGATAATCGACCGTTTTGGCAACCTCTTCGAATGCATCCAGGATTGGATCCATCAACGGAGAGTGGAAGGCGTGCGATACCGTCAACGCGTGTGAGCGGATGCCTTCCTTCTGAAGCGCATCCAGTACTTTTTGTACAGCCTTTCCATCGCCGGAGATCACAGTATTCGTGGGTTCATTGATCGCAGCAATGGATATTTCATCAGCATAGACGGCAATGGCTGCAGCTACTTGTTCTTCAGTGGCAAATACTGCTGCCATCTGCCCACCTGCCGGAAGCGATTGGATCAGGCGTCCGCGCGCAGCGATCAGCTTGATCCCATCCTCCAGGCTAAACACTCCGGCCAAACAGGCCGCGACATATTCCCCGACGCTGTGTCCCATGACGACCGAAGGCGAAATCCCCCAGGAGCGCCACAGCTCAGATAGCGCATACTCAATGACAAAGATGGCAGGCTGGGTGTACGCTGTTTGATGAATGAGCGCGCCGAGATCTGAATCTCTTTCTGCAAACAACACATCCAGAAGAGGTTGTTCCAAATATGGGTGCAGCAGTTCACTGCATTGATCCATTACTCTTCGAAAGGTCGGCTGTGTCTCATAGAGCTGGCGGCCCATGCCCAAATATTGTGAACCTTGACCTGTAAACAGGAAGGCGATTCTGGGAAGATCCGTCGTCTGGATATGTCCTTTGTGAATGTTCTTGACATCCTGCCCGGAAAGGAACGCATCCAATTTTTGCGCAGCTTCTGCAGACGTTGATGCAAGCAACGTCAGTCGATAAGGTAGATGGGTACGGCTGGTATTCGCCGTGTATGCGACATCCGCCAGCGACTCTTCAGGAAATTCTTTAAGTTCGGTGATATATCTTTTGACAACGTCATCAAGGGCGTGTTCAGTTTGTCCTGAAAGGGCGAGGAGGTGGATGGGGCGCTCCATGCCCGTTTCTTTTTTTAGTGATACCGCTTCCGGCGCTTCCGCCAGAATAATGTGTGCATTCGTTCCGCTAAAACCGAATGAACTGACACCACCGATCAGACGCCCCTTTGACTCCCAGGGGGTTAGTGCCACAGGGACCGTCACGGACAACCTGTCCCAGTCAAGCAGCGGATTCGGATTCTTGAAATGGAGATGCGGAGGGATCTGCTTGTGGATGAGTGCCAGTACCAGTTTGATGACTCCAGCGATGCCGGCTGCCGATTCGAGATGTCCCAAATTGGTTTTGACCGAACCAATTATTAGTGGATTGTTCGATGATCGTCCCATCCCCAGGACGGCGTTCAACGCCTGAACTTCGATCGGATCCCCCAGAGATGTCCCGGTTCCGTGCGCTTCGATGTAGCTGACATCTTGCGGCCGAATCCCGGCATTTGCCAATGCCGCCTGGATCACCGCCTCCTGTGCCGGACCGTTCGGTGCGGTCAGCCCGCTGCTGGCTCCATCCTGGTTGACGGCTGATCCCAACACGATTGACAGAATGTTGTCGCCGTTTGCCTGCGCATCGGAAAGACGCTTGAGCACCACCACGCCGCAGCCTTCGCTGCGTACAAAACCATCCGCGCTTGCGTCAAAGGACTTGCAGCGGCCATCGGGTGCCATGAAGTTATATTTCGACAAGGCAACCGTGGTCTCCGGGGTGAGTATCGCATTCGTCCCACCGACCAGCGCCATTTCGCATTCAGCATTTCGCAGACTCTGTACCGCCAAATGCATGGCCACGAGCGAAGAGGAACAGGCCGTATCAATCGAAATGCTGGGTCCCTGCAATCCGAAAACATATGAGATCCGTCCGGAGGCAATGCTGTGCCCTATGCCGGAACCATAGTATGTGTCGATGCGCGAGATGCCATCATCCGCCAGTTGCAGGTGGGAATAATCATTGTTGACGATCCCGATAAATACCCCCGTGCGACTGCCAGCCAGTTTATTGGGTGACTGACCGGCGCGTTCCAATGCCTCCCAACAGGTCTCCAGCAGGATGCGCTGCTGTGGATCCATGCTTGCGGCTTCGCGCGGCGAGATCCCAAACAACTGCGGATCGAATTGATCGATACCGTTTATGAAGCCGCCCCAACGCGTGGACATTTTACCTGGCGCTTCCGGGTCCGGATCATAGTAGGCATTAATATCCCAGCGGTCAGGCGGCACCTCCGTAATGGCATCCACACCATCACGCAGCAATTGCCAGAACGAGTCCGGGTCGTTGGCGCCGCCGGGAAAACGGCAACCAATTCCAATGATCGCGATGGGTTCGCGCTGTGCTTTTTTGAGAGTATCCAGACGGCTTTGCAGAGTCTCGATCGCCAGCAAAGCCTGTTTGAGGGTGGATGATGGCTGGCTTTCGATCTTATCGTTCGTCATCGGAAAAATCCTTCAGCTTCTTGAGCAGCATTGCTTCCGTCTCTTCCTCGGAGAGTTCTTCGATTTCAGCCTGACGACTCGTTAACATAGCCTTCGCATCGTCAATCGTTTGAGGTACTTTGGCCTTGTCGAACATTCTCTTCGCCAGATATCTGGCAATCACTTCGATGGTCGGATAATCAAAGATCAAGGTCGCGGGCAATGGCTCGGCGAGCCCAAGACCTTTTGTCAGTCGATTACGCAATTCGACAGCCATCAGGGAATCCACGCCGAAATCCATGAGTCGCTGCCGTCGGTCGGGGGCGTTTGCCGGATTGATCCGGGTCACCTTGATGACCGTATCGCGGATGTATTCGACCAGCAGCATCTCCTGTTCGTCGGGAGTTGCCTCACTTAATTGGTGCACGATTTGTGGAATTTCCTCGCGGGTCTCGCTTCGTGGGCTGGATGACGTCTTTGGGGAGTATTGTTCTGATCTTGTATCATCGCGGAACCCGGTTCTCTCAGTTGGACTCCCACCAGTCGATGGAGCTTGCGCCGCGATGATATGTGCTCCGAGCATTTCAGTGATGGCCCCTGGCTGAGGCCATACGGCAACCGACTCGAATCCGCACACATGAAGCGCTTGTTTCCATCGTCCTGCTGCCAGCAAGGGAGTATCCTGCCGCCACTCATCTTCGAATCGACTCCAACCTTCAATCAGTCCAATGGACGATTCAAACCAGGCAGGTTGGGTCGTTGTTTCAAAGAGAAGCAGGAGTCCCCCCGGCATCAATAGCGAGCGTGCATGTTCCAATGCCTTATCCAGATCTTTTGTTGCGTGAAAAACATTGGCGCCAACGACGAGATCGAAATTGTGACTGCCATACCCCTGCTCTTCAGGGTCCTTCTCCAAATCCATTAGAGAGTATTGAACGAATGGATAATTTCTAAATTTAGCTTCTGCCTCTGTAAAGAAGAATTCAGAAAGGTCTGTGAAATAATAAATGGTTCTTTCGCCCGGCAAGACCGGCAACAGGGACGAGGTGGTCCCCCCTGTTCCCGCTCCAGCTTCGATCAAACGGATCTGTCTGTTTTTCGGCAGAGTTGCAATATAGGATTCAACGATCCCGCGGGCTATCCCATTGAAATAACGAACCATCGGCATATTTCGATAGAGATACTCAGCGGTTTCATAAGAACCATCGGGAAACAAGGCATCCAAGGGGCTTTCCAAACCGGTTAAAACGTTTACCAGCGCCTTGCCACTCCGCTCCAGATAATCTGGCAGATAAGGACCGTCGACACAAAGAGTTCTGGCTTCCTCCAGGATCGGACCCGGATTGATTTCTGGCAGCGGTTTTTTGCTGGTGAAATGCCCATCCTGCTTTTCCCGTAGCAACCCAGCCTCGGTAAGTTTTCGTAACCATCGTGTCATGAGCCCATGATAGGTTGGCTTAATATTCCCTTTGGTCAATATTGCATCTACAGAATACACGTCCGCTGATCTGTTGAAAACGCCAAAAGATCGCAAGGCGCCGATGATGTACGCGGTGGAGAGTCGACCCAGACACTCCCAACGCGCTGGGTGAGTCTCCAGTGCCAGGTCAAGAGGACCGCGCTCTGCCTGGAAGTTTGCGGCCTCCACGATCGTGTTCCATGCGGATCGATGTGACATCTCTGTCATCGATTCATATGCAGGGAAGTCAGGAATCCAATATCTTTGGTTTGTCCATGGATAAGTGGGAAGAGGAACGCGCTTGTTTTTGTAGTCCTTATCGAAGGCGTTCCAATCTAGTGGAACACCTCGCGTATACAAAGATGCGGCACTCTCAAGGATTTGCTGCCAATCCTCCCAGCCTGACCGTAGGGAAGGGACGAAGCTTTTGCCTTCTGCACCTTCGATACGCTGCGCCATTCCCGAAAGGACAGGCTGCGGTCCAATCTCAAGGAAATGCTGATAACCTTCAGCATAAAGAGTTCGCATGGCGTCCGCAAAACGCACCGGCAAGCGCAAATGCCGCCGCCAATAAGCTGCATTGGTCGCGTCATCACCTTCGACCATCCTGCCCGTGAGACAGGAGACAAAGCCGAGACGCGGCGACGAATATTTCACCGTTTGCGCCACCGATTCAAATTCATCCAGGATCGGATCGAGAAAATGAGAATGTGCTGCCTGCGTAACCGCGAGATGTTGGGTCTTGATATTTCGTTCAGCGAGTTTTATGCGGATTTCTTGAAGTGTTTCAGGCATACCGGAGATGACAATATTTGTTGGACCGTTGAATGCCGCAATGGAAACATCATCGCCGTATGGTGCTACGACTTCCTTAACCATCTCTTCGGTAGCAAAAATTGCTTCCATTGCTCCTGCCTGGGAAAGTGAGTCCATCAGGCGTCCACGCGCACAGACCACTTTCAATCCATCCGCGAGACTGAATACTCCCGCGATACAGGCCGCCACATATTCGCCGACACTGTGACCGAGCACCGTTGTTGGTTTGACGCCCCACGAAAGCCATAACTGCGCCAATGCATATTCCACCGCAAAGAGCGCCGGCTGTCCGTATTTCATTCTATCCAGCAGCTTTGTATCATCCGTAGCGAAGAGAATATCGAAGAGTGAAATATCCAGATATGGTTTCAATAACACTTCACACTCAGTGAGCGCCGCATGGAACGTGGGTTGCGTATCGAATAACTGACGGCTCATTTGGACATACTGTGAGCCATGCCCTGTAAACAGAAATACAACTTCAGGTGAGGCGCTGTCAAAAACTGTCCCCTCAAAGACGTCTTCGCCTTTTTCTCCGTTGACATACGATGCAAGTTTGGCACGTGCTTTGTCGCTTGATTGCGCCACCAATGCGAGTCGATGAGTCAGGTCTGCGCGCCCGGCGTTGGCAGTAAAGCAGATGTCCGCAAAATCCAACGATGTTCCGGCGAGAAAGTCACTATATCGCTCGACCAAGCCCTGTAATGCTGTTTGATTCTTTGCCGAAAGCTTAAGCAGATGCAGCGGACGCTCCACTCTTGCGGCTTCACGAGTAGACTCTGGAGCCGCTTCAAGGACAACGTGGGCGTTGGTCCCGCTGAACCCGAATGAGCTGACACTGACAATATATCGGCCATCGTGCGCGGGTAGTGGACACAACTCCGTGGGAACATCGATCGGAAGCTCATCCCATGGAATATAGGGATTCGGTGTTTTGAAATGAAGATGCGGCGGGATCTGTTTATGTTGCAGCATGAGTACGGCCTTCATCAATCCAGCCACACCGGCGGCAGCCTCGAGATGTCCGAGGTTCGTTTTTACGGAACCGATCTTGAGCCGCTGGTCTGTACTTCGATGCACGCCAAGCACCGAACCCAGTGCCTGAACCTCAATCGGATCTCCCAATGATGTACCCGTCCCATGCGCTTCGACATAGCTCACGAGCGACGGATCGACCAGCCCGTTTGACAACGCGCTTCGGATGAGCGCCTCCTGGGCGAGCCCATTGGGGGCGGTCATACCATTGCTGCGTCCGTCCTGGTTGACGGCCGAGCCACGGATCACTGCCAGAATATTGTCGCCGTTGGCAATGGCATCGGAGAGCCGCTTAAGCACAATCATGCCACAGCCCTCCGAACGGACAAATCCATCTGCCTGTACATCGAACGTTTTGCAGCGTCCGTCATTGGAGATCATACGCGCTCGCGAAAAGCTGATATGCACTTCGGGTAACAGGATGGTGTTCACTCCGCCAGCCATCGCCATATTGCATTCACGGGCGCGCAGACTCTGTATAGCCAGATGTGTCGCAACCAGTGAAGAGGAACATGCTGTATCGATGGAAATTGCCGGGCCCTGTAATCCGAGTAAATAGGAGAGTCGCCCGGATGCGGCGCTGTGCGTGGTTCCCTGCGCGAGATATACGTCGAGTTTGTCCGGTTCCTGCTTCGTCATCATCTGATAATAGTCACTGATGCACATGCCGGTAAAAACTCCGGTGGCAGAGCCCGTTAATTTGTCCGGTGCCTGTCCAGCGTTTTCCAGCGCTTCCCATGTGACCTGTATCAGGAGGCGATGCTGCGGATCCATTCCATCTGCTTCGCGAGGCGAGATCCCGAAGAATTGTGGATCGAACTGATCCACTTCATTAAGGAAACCGCCCCAGCGCGTAAGTATCTTTCCGGCCGCGTCCGGGTCAGGATCGTAGAAGGAGTCGATATTCCAACGCTCTTTCGGAATCTCTGTGATCGCATCCACCCCGTTGCACAGCAAGCGCCAGAAATCATCGGCGCTGTTCACGCTGCCAGGATAGCGGCAAGCCATGCCGATAATTGCTATCGGCTCGTGAGATGCCTGCTCCATTTCCTCCATTTTGGCGCGCATCTCACGCACTTCCTGTAATGCACGTTTGACGGGTGATAACTCTGAGGTGGTTGTGTCTGGCATGACGGCTATTTTCCGGATTTCTTTTGTTTGAGTTCGTCCAATTCAGCCAACAGCATTGCTTCGGCCTCTTCATCTGATAATTCAGAATCGATCGCAGGTTTAGCTGGTTTCCTGATCGGCCCCGCTGATTCACTTGCTTCAGTCTTGACGAACAAATCATCGATAAGATACTGGGTCAGGGCATCGGGAGTTGGATAATCAAAAACCAGAGTGGCCGGCAACGTGTGGGAGAGCGGTAGACCTTTTCCAAGCAGGTTACGCAACTCCACAGCCATCAATGAATCCAGCCCGAGTTCCTGAAGGGGCTGGCGTTGCTCCAGGAGGAAGTCAGCCTCCAGGTTCAACACTTTCAATGCTTGTTCACGCACATGACCCAGTAGCAGGTTCTTCCGTTTGCTTTCCGGTACATTTTTCAAACGATCCCATAATTCATTTCCGTGTTTCGACTCATCTTTTGATGTAGTGGTTTTGAGGGTCTTTGTCTGTTTATTGAGTTCCGTAAAAAATGGTGATGCAGATTGCGAACTAAATCGTGACCAATTAATTGGAACTACACCAACGTGGGTGAAGTGCGGTGACTGCATCACTTTGGAAAGCGATTCGAGTCCTTGTGCCGGAGACATGGATTCGATTCCACGCTTCTCCAACCGGTCGAGCAGTTCCCGCTCAGCCGCCGCCCCGACCTCTTCCCATGGGCCCCAGCCGATGCTCACTGCGGGGAGTCCGCGCTCGCGGCGATAGTGCGCCAGCATATCGAGGAAAGTACATGCCGCAACATGATTCGACTGACCTGCCGAGCCGATCAGGGATACGGCGGACGAATACAACACGAAGAAATCCAGAGGCATTCCCATGGTCAATTCGTGAAGAATCCATGCGCCTTGCACCTTCGGCGCAAATACGGCGGAAAATCTCTCCCACGTTTGTTGAGCCAGCACGCCGTCATCCAGCGTGCCTGCGGTATGGAAAACACCCTTCAACCCAGGCATGGAATCCTTGATCTGCCGGAAAACGTCCAGCATGGATTCTCGCTGCGATACATCCGCTTGCATCACGTTCAGCTCAATACCTGACTCTGCAAGCTTCTGCAGTGTGATCTGCGCTCTTTCCTTGGGGGCATGGTGCCCAAGCAAAACAAGATGTCGCGCTCCCTGTTCAACCAGCCATTTCACAACCTCAAGACCGAGTCCTCCAAATGCGCCAGTGACGAGGTACGACGCCTCCTGTTGAATCTTAAATTGCTGTGGCTCCGGAATGATGACCAATTTGCCGGTATGACGTCCCATTGCCATCAGACGGAATGCGGCAGCCGCGTCCGAAGCGGGATAGGCTTTCAATGGCAGCGGGGTCAGACTTCCATTTTCAAAGCCAGGCATGATCTGCTGGAATAATTGCGGGAT
>JBGPNQ010000119.1:0-13392 GCA_041487615.1 Anaerolineae bacterium | reverse complement strand
GTAACACCAATGCCAAGATGGGTGTAAGCAATGACCCCAAACCACCAAAGCCACCTTTTGCAAAGCCGATCATAAAACCGAGGATCGCGATGACGAGGGCTACATAAACGGTATGTTGATCAGTTGCTGGCATGGATGCTCCTAACTTCATGCTACATGATAGTTTCCATGGATGGACACCAGGATCAGTCCCACGTATATCCTTTGGGAATCGGCGCAAATGTCGGACACATCAAGTATACGAAGACCGGCAAACTATGTCGAGGCTTCCATACCACCGTTAGACCACTCGTGATCTGTTTTATACTTCTTTAAATCACCAACCAAAAGCGGACGACGCAACGCGCCTCGTCCGCTTTATTTCAAAAAGGGCACCCCCTATATGGACAGACGGTTTTCGAGAATCCAGAATTCCATCGAGCCAGGGAATCTCAGGATTGACTGCTACTATCCAGCTGGAACATCACCTCCTCCTTTTTCCCTGCATAGTTGGGGAACAGGTCGTTGGGTTACCTGTCCATTCGGCTAACGAAAACTCGCCTATATGCAGGGGAATTTTTTTTGATTTCGAGTTATTCTCTGAACAGAAAGGATGACATGTATGAATAATCCAATCCCAACCCGACCATCGACATATGGTTCCAGAAGTCTGCAACAATTCATGAGACAGCATCCCTTGATTTCCTTCTTTCTTCTCACATATACACTTTCCTGGATCACTTGGCTACCACAGTTAGCCGCTACACAGGGCTTTCTCAACAGTTCCGTATCTCCCTACTTCCACATATTGGGTGCACTCGGTCCGATGCTTGCCGCGCTGATCGTTACCAGCATCACAGAAGGAAGAGCCGGCATTCAAGAGCTCGCGAGACGCATGTTCCGTTGGCGTGTGAACATCGTTTGGCATTTGATCGCGTGGCTCAGCATGGTTCTACTCTTCGCCATTGCAGCTGTTGTTGCGCGTATCGCCTGGGGAGCATGGCCAGGTCTGAGCCTCTTTGGCCTGACGGAGGAATATCCACAATTACCGGTACTGGTGTACTGGCTTGCCAATCTCATCTTTTATGGCTGGGGAGAAGAAACAGGCTGGCGCGGTTTCGCTCTGCCAAGGTTGCAGAAAGATCACCACGCTCTTGTCGCCACGTTCATTGTGAGCATCTTCTGGGCACTCTATCACCTGCCCTTATTTTGGTTTGTGGATGGCTTCATGGGAATGGGACTGGGCGGCGCCATGGGCTGGTATTTCAGCATTCTTCTCGGGGCAGTCATAATGACGTGGCTGTATAACAGCACACAAGGCAGCATCTTGATCGTCGCCGTGTTTCATGCCACGGTAAACATTGTGTTCAACAGCCCGTTCTCGACAGATTTCGCCACTGTGCTTGGCATGCTTATGACATTCTGGGGGATTGCCATGCTCTTTGTCAATAAGCCAGTCAGGGCTTCACGTCCCATCAAGCATCTTCTTGGATGACAAAAAGCGGACGACACAAAGCGCCTCGTCCGCTCAATTTCAACTGGAATAGGTGACAGTCACTTAGCACTCACTGAATCCGCAAGCATAGCACTTGCGGCAACCTTCCTCATTGACCACCGCCGCTTCGCCGCACAGAGCAACAAACGCTCGCCGCACTCGGGACACAGATCACCGATGCTCATTTTGAAATCTCCAAAACTTTAATGCGTCTCGCAGCTCTCTCCTTTTGGTCAACATCAAGTGTCATCAAAGGAAGATCAAGCCGCGCCGCGACTGCCACATAGGTTGAATCTGCACCGCGCAGACCAAGCTGCGCTGCCAGTTGAGCGGCTTCCCGTATGAGGGAATGCTCCATTTCGATTAATTGCAGACCGGGTAGGCTTTGCACTTGTTCAATTGCTTTTAATGCAAGAGAGGATGTTGTACGGCGGCTGATCGCGCCGCCGATCTCTGCGAGCAGAAGTGAAGGTGCAAGAAACCGATCATCCTCCTGAAGTCGAGCGGACATCCACTCTTTTACGGGTTCATAGAAAACATCTTCTGAAACCAGCCTCGCTACCCATATGCTGGCGTCAACTACTATGAACATTATCGCCGCGCTTCAGTCACTGCGTCTACAGCAGAAACACCCTTTGGCCAACGTGCACCAATCTCAGCAGCTAAATTGTCAAGTTTTGCCCAAGCCTTATCACTATTCTTTGCCGGCTTCACAGGAATTAGCAAAGCGACAACCTCGCCGTGATAGGTGACTTGAACTTCTTTCCCCGTTTCACGCACCATACGAACCAACTCACTGGCTTGTTGTTTCAACTCTCGAATTCCTACTGTTACCATTTTCATCTCCAATTTGTATCTACAATTGTGGATACATTATAACATACTACCGATACAAGAGACGGCGAATTGCCTTGCCCTCTCCATCTGCCATATCCTAACACTCGCTAAATCCACAAGCATAGCACTTGCGGCAGCCTTCCTCGTTTACCACGGCCGCTTCACCGCACAGAGCAACAAACGCTCGCTGGGCTCGGGGCACAGGTCACCGATCATTATCAGTTCTTCGCTCCCAGAAATTTTCGTGAAAATCGGCGAATCATTAATGCAATCTCAAGCGCCTCTCGTGCTTCATCAGCAGTTGGCTGATTCCCGGGATAGCGCGTATGTACTGCATATCCTGACAACATACCCAAGTTTTCTTTCGTAAAGCCCGTAAAGATCCCTGCATTTGCACAAAGGGTATTGAGAACAAGCAGGTCATGAGTCTTTGGAAATTCAACATCCTGAGAAACAAGGATTGCCTTGAGATATTTTTCCGCACATTGCTGACTGTGAAAACAAGATGATGTGGCAAGCGGCTTGCTCCGTCGCAAGGCGCTTTTTGCCATGATCAAATCTTCCTCGGCGTACTCGGCCCAATCAAACTGATCGCCGGGGTCGTTCATAAATGACCTTCCCTTTAGACAAGATTTCTCGCATGAAAAAATTCCTCTTTTTCCGGGAAATCTCTTCAATTTCCCTGGGCGTTTTTACTAGAATGTCCACGGGAAACTGACGCGGGTAGAGCAGATTGGAAACCGCGACATACCGATCAATCTCTTTGGCTTTGGTTTTCATAATCACGAGCAAATCCACATCACTATCTGGAGTAGGATTCCCATACGCATACGAGCCAAACAGAATGATTTTCTCCGGCTTGAGTTTCGAAACAATGCGCTCGATTGCAGCAGGTAGAGTTTCTGCCACAGGCAGAAATCCAACTGGGTGAACGTTGCTCTTAATGAGGGGAATTGATCGTTTCATGATTTCATTTTATCAGACCTCCGCGGTCTATAGGACATCGGAGGTCTTTTGAATCAACACTCGCTAAATCCACAGGCATAGCATTTGCGGCAACCTTCCTCATTGACCACCGCCGCTTCGCCGCACTCGGGACACAGGTCGCCGATCCTCATTGGTTGAAGCGCAACTTCAGCTTCCTCCTCGATCTTGTGACCGACACCGCCGTTGCCATTGGATTTTCCCTCATCAGGGCTGCTTCGCTTGTCCTCCATCACCGGCAGCGCACCTGCTTTCTCGCGCAGATATAGGTCAAGCACCTGTCCGATTCCATCTGGCAGAGAGCGCACGCGGTTCGGGCCGAAGCCGAGCGAACGTCCGCCGCCGATGCCGAGCAACTGCCGGACGATCTCACGCATACGGTCGGTCGCTTTGATCGGCGATTGCATCCGCAAAATGTACGAGATAAGACGACCAATTGCCTCCGAGACTGCCGCGGTTTCGGAGCCCGCCTTGGCAGTGTTGATGAAGGCCTCGAACGGTTGCTCGCCGCCGTTCTCATTGATGGTGATGAACGCCTTGCCGACGGGAGTCTCCACGTTGTAGGTCTTCCCCGTCAACGCGCGCGGACGTGGCTTCTTCGGGTCTGCTACATATGTCGGAGAAAGCTCAGGCTTGGCCGAAGCCACAGGCGTTGATAAAGCGTCCCTCTTCTCGGCAGTTGCCTTTGTCTCCAGCACAACTTTATCGCGTGAACCGGTCACGTACACGGTGATACCCTTGCAGCCAAGTTCCCACGCCAGCATATAGGCAGTCGCAACATCCTGCTCGGTTGCGCCCTCAGGAAAGTTGACAGTCTTGGAAAGCGAATTGTCCACGAAAGCCTGCAACGCCCCCTGCATACGGACATGTTCTTCAGCACTGATGTCACCGGAAACAACGAACGTATCGCGCACTGATTGCGGAATATCTTTGATGTTCTGGCAGGTGCCTTCGCTCATCACCTGCTCGACGATCTCCTGTCGCTTCTCCTCGCCGAGACCGAGATTCTTCAAAGCCTCATCGAAGCGCGGGCTGGCATAGGTGAGCCTGAGATCCTTGCCATTGTCATTAACGTGCCGGAAATACGCCAGCGCGAAGACGGGTTCACAGCCATAGCCTTCACAACCGGCGACAGTGGCAATCGTACCGGTCGGTGCGACGGTGGTCTGCGCCGCGTTGCGGATGCCATGCTTCTTGATTCCATCCACCAGCGCATCCCACTGGACCTCAGGCCGGCTCCAGTCATGCTCAAAGGGAATCAGCGTCTGAGGCGGAGTCCAGGTCATGTTGTCCATGTCGTAGATCGAACCTTCGATGGCGGGGAACGGTCCGCGCTCTTCGGCAAGCTCGATGCTGGTCTTCATGGCGTGATAGCGGACGAACTCCATCACCTGTGCGCCGAACTCCTGTCCTTCGTTCGAGCCATAGCGCACACCCACGTGGTACATCAAGTCCGCCAATCCCATGATGCCAAGCCCGATGCGGCGCGCACGATGAGCAGCTTCGGTTAACTGTGGCACGGCAGGCACATATGCGTTTGCTTCCACAACATCATCGAGGAAGCGCGTCGAGGTCACGACAGACTGGCGAAGCAATTCCCAATCCACCGTGCCGTCGGGTCCGCAGTGCTCGTTGAGATTCACCGAACCGAGACAGCAGTTTTCATAGCTCCCTAAAAATTGCTCACCGCACGGGTTTGTTGATTCAAGTTGGTAGAGATGAGGAACAGGGTTTGCTCGATTTGCTGCGTCCAGGAACAATACGCCCGGTTCACCATTATGATGAGCTTGTTTTACGATCTTGTTATAAAGTTCACGGGCGCGTATTTTCTTATAGGATTTGATCTTTACACCAGCAGCCTCTGCTTGTTCCATCGTTCCACTGAATCCTTTTTCTTTTACATCGTGAAGGTCAGGGAAACGCAACTCCCAATCTTCGTCAGCTTTTACAGCACGCATGAAGGCGTCTGTTATACCCACAGAGATATTAAAGTTTGTAATATGATTTTCATTCGTCTTGCATTCAATGAATTCTTCGACATCAGGATGGTCGACTCGTAACACCCCCATATTGGCCCCCCTGCGCGTACCGCCCTGGGCCACCTCCCCAAAGGCGTGATCGTATACGCGTAAGAATCCAACCGGCCCGGTAGCTTGCCCTGCCGATGTTTTAACAACTGAACCTTTCGGTCGCAAACGCGAGAACGAGAATCCGTTGCCACCGCCCGTCTGCTGGATCAATGCCGCATCACGCAAGGTTTGGAAGATGCCGGCGCTATCGCGTCCCATGTCATCGGTGATCGGCAATACAAAACATGCGGCAAGCTGACCGAGCGGAGTCCCTGCGCCGGTAAAGGTCGGTGAATTTGGGAAAAACTTTTTGCTCGAGAGTAAATGGTAGTATTCGACAGTACGTTTCTGAACATCATGTTCCCACTGCTCTTCAACCTTGGCCACATGATAGGCCACACGCCAGAACATCTCCTCCGCGGTTTCGGCCGGCTTGCCATCATCCCCGCGCCGGACGTAGCGCTTCATCAGCACCTGCCGGGCATTATCGGTTAGGTTGGCCTTGGGCAGCCCTTTGGGCGTAGGCGGCGTGGGAAGCAATCCGTTTTTAACTTGTTCAGATGGGACTACCACTTTACTTGTCATCAAACACTCTCCTCTGAGTTTTTTCTCCCGAAAAAAATCGGGACGATGTGAGCATTTTTGCTGGCGCTGCTCGGAGCGCAGATATAGACAAACAAAAAAAACCGACAGCGACACTCCGCCCCGTGCGGGCGAAAGTCACCGTCAGTCAATTAACTTTCTAGCAAATGATCTATTTCTTTGCGAATAGCGTGGAGGTCATCCAGGCCCAGATACACGATGGCGTAGCGGATATATGCAATCTGATCCATTTCTTTCAGTCCATCAATCGTCAAATCACCGACAACACGCGACGATACTTCAGATTTGCCTAACTTCTGGAGTTGTGACTCGACCTGTCCGATCAGCCGCTCGATATCAGCCGCCGAGACGGGGCGCTTGGCGCACGAAATGCGGATACCGCGGGCGAGCTTCTCACGGTCGAACTCTTCGCGGGTCCCATCCTGCTTGACGATCAGCGGTGTCGCGAGGATCGGGCGCTCATAGGTGCTAAAACGCTGTCCGCATTTGAAACACTCGCGGCGGCGACGGATCCCACCGTGACTATCATGAGATGTATCGAGCACTTTAGAATCGTGATGCTGGCAGTATGGGCACCGCATAGATGAATCAACTCCAATTTAGAACATTTGTAGCCGCCATCTGTGGGCGTAGCTGCTCTGCATCCCCGTACATCTGGCTATTCTGAAGAAGATTTTAGCATAGAAAGCATCCTCAATACAAGAGGACACGCGGGGTATTAACCTTAAAATATTTCGCTAAAATTCGACTCATCGTGTGATACGATGTCAGTACCTTAAGTTCATCGTAATCTTTCATGAGCAAACAGTATACCTCGTGGGAGAATACAATTCACTAAACCGGAAAGGAAGGATTGATCGATGAGAGTATTACGAGTTTTTTTTCTGGGAGTGCTCTTTGGCTGGTTGATGAAATGGATCATTGATGAAGTATACATGAAAGAAGAGCTCCGATTCATTACAGATGAAAATCTGCGCCTGAAGGAACGCATCCAATCGATGGAAGTGAAATCGGTCAGACGAGTGACACCTGCCCCGGCGGCTGTTCCGGCTCCTGCCCCGGCCGAAGAATCTTCACGCAAGGATGATCTGAGGTTGATTAAAGGGATCGGTCCTCAATCCGAGAAGAAGCTAAACAACGCTGGAATCGATACGTTTGCGCAACTGTCGCGGCTCACGACAACAGATCTACGGAATATTCTCGGCCTTTCCAAGCGCGCTACCCAGAACGCCGATAACCTGATCACGCAAGCGAAAAAATTCGCGCAGCAAAAGACTCGTAATAAGTAGACCGAACCTTTCACCGCGCCTCTGATAAAATATCGCAACTCCTCGTTGTCCTCAATAAAAGAAAGGGCGTTGTCATGGGTGCCATCGCACTTCTTGTCCTGGGTTTGCTTATCGGCTGGCTGGTCGAATGGGCCATTGATTGGTTCTATTGGCGCCGTCGGATGCAAGGCATCGCCACTGAAAACGTAGATCTCAAGGAACGTATACGCTCCCTGGAGACCAGGAAAGATCAGCGACTCTTCTCTGCGAAAAATGTGCCAATCATCGATGCGGCGGGGAATCATAATTTTCAGGCTATCAAAGGAATCGGTCCAATCTTTGCGCAGCGATTGCGCGAGGCAGGCATTACGACATTTGAGCAATTGTCCCGGCTCCAACCCAGGCAATTGGAGGAAATCCTGGGGAAACTCTACAAACGATTCTTCTCCAAACAGGAGACCATTCTGGCACAGGCGAAAGACTTTGCAAGGCAAATAGCGCAAAACGATTGAGGGGATAGATGAATACATCGGTTCGCGCTCCAGGCTATGACGTATTCAAATTGATCACTGCAATTACATTGTTGATCCTTTTTTTGTTTTTACTCCGGAGGGGAAGCTCGCAAACCCCAATTCCAAGAATCTCGCCAATTCCCTCAACAGGAATTGCTTCTACAACTCCTACAATCGTAGCACCATCACAGGAGAGCGCAACAGTTGTCCCAGGTTTTTCTCCCACACCAACGCTGATAGCCTTACCGAGTTCAACCCCGTCTTCCACCCCTATCCCCTCTCCTCTTCCCGCGCCAACAACCAAAATTGCACCAACAACTTCGGCAACTGCCGAAACACCTTCGAATACTACTGCCTGTGAGGCAGCAACTTCACGCTCGCATTTACAAGTGGGTAGGAACGCTACTATTGTTCGCCGCTTGAATTTCCGTTCTTCCCCCGGGATTCAGAACAACTGGCTCCTGACAAATACACCTGGTACAAAAGTAGAGGTCATTGGTGGACCAGTCTGCCTGTCATATTCCATGGGCGCGTACGTGTGGTGGGAAATTAAACTGCCAGATGGACGTACCGGCTGGTCCGCGGAGGCATCCCAGCGAGGTTCATTTTATTTCATGGAGCCTACTCCATAAGCTGTCGCGGGGATTCCGGCGAGGAAAGTTCCTTCAAAAAATTCAGCACCAATGGATTGAACTCAGCTGCGTGCGATTGATGAGGCACATGCCCAGCGCGGATGGACTTCCCGACCGCGCGCGGCATTTGATTCACCATTTTGCCAAACGAGGAGGGTGCCAGGGTCCGATCACGATCTCCCCAGACTACCAGCGTAGGAACTGAAATAGATCGTAAATGTTCGCTCATATCCTGACCGTTGTTCAAGACGTTATAGACGCCGGGTGATGTACGTATGTAATCGAGTGTAGTTTGCGCACGAATTTTTTCCGGTAACGAGTGCAGCGCCCCGTTGCTATATCCCATGGCAAGGCTGCTGATATCCACGAGAAAACGAAATATCCAATTTGGCGTTCGTCCGACGATGTAACTGCTCAAGTGCGGACGGCGGTATGTGTGGCGCATTAATGGAGGTAACTGTGAAAGAGAATAAAGCGGATTGACAAGGACCAGGCCCCGCGTCCAGGCAGAGACGCGGCGCGCGTATTCCAAAGCAATATAACCGCCGAGCGAATGTCCGATCACGATGGCCGGTTCAGTCAAACGCAGCGACCTCATCCAATCGGAAAAATGATCGAGCAGCCAGTCCATTTGATAGGCGCGTGAGTCAAGCTTGGGGCTGTCGCCATGACCGAGCAAATCCAGCGCGTAGCAGGAATATCCATCTCGCGAGAGTTCGGGAATCAGTTCATCCCAATCATGAAGCGAGGCAGCGATCCCATGAATCAAAATGACTGGCGTGCCCGCGCCGTGTTTGATGTAATTGGCATTTTGATGAAGGACAAAATTGGTTTCCAAAGTATTATTCATATCTTATTGCTAATTCTCAGGTTGGAGGGCTTTCTTGTTGATGAATCTGCACCAGACAAAAAGGAGATTGCTTCGTCGGGCTATGCCCTCCTCGCAATGACATCGTCTGTGTGGTGCTCATATCTTTTTGCTAATTCTCTGCGCAATACCTTGCCGATGAATGTGCGCGGAAAATCTTCCATAAAAATCACAAAGCGCGGCACAAGATGCGGAGGTAATCGACGCTTGCAGTACGAAATCACCGCGGCCGGCGTTGGACGTTCCTTACCGGAAATCACAAATGCAAATGGATGTCCGGCGATGCCAACGACCGCCACCTCTTTGATCTGCGGGATCTCATAGATGACTTCCTCTACATCACGCGGAAAGGCAGGCTTGGCAGGTCTGGCACGCGAAGCGTACCACATATCTGCCTTGCGTGCGATGATTCGGAAATAGCCCTCTTCATCCATTTGGGCTATGTCGCCCGTGAGAAGCCAGCCATCCTCAGTGAGAACATCCCTCGTCGCTTTTGGATCCTTCCAATAACCCATCATCACCTGCGGACCTCGCACAGCCAGTTCGCCAATTTGTCCCACCTTTACTGCCCGGGCGTGGTTTTTGAGATCGACGATCTTTGCTTCTGTAGACGGAAGCGGAATACCAATGGTACCGACTTTTCTATTTTCTGAAAGTGGATTTGCATGAGTGACCGGCGACGCTTCGGTTAACCCATAGCCTTCCACAAGATGGCCTTTGGTCAACTTCTCGAACGATTCCTGCACTTCAACAGGCAGGGGCGCCGAGCCGCTGAGACATGCCTTGATGGATTTGATTCCGTATTTGCGAACACCGCGGAAGGCGTTGATCGCAACGTACATGCTGGGAGAACCGGGGAAGATCGTCGGGCGATATTTTCGGATCGTCTTCAGCACATCCAAAATTTGGAATTGTGGTTTCAGGATCATGGCCGCGCCGATCGAAACGGGAACGTTCAACGCAGCGGTCAATCCATAACTGTGGAAGAACGGTACAACGCACAGGAATCTTTCCCGGCCCTCCTGCGCCTCGGGAAGCCAGTGCCGCGTTTGCAGCGCATTTGCGACAAGGTTGCGATGAGATAACATCACACCCTTTGACTGTGCGGTAGTGCCTCCGGTATAAATGATCACAGCAAGATCTTCAGAGGTCACATCCACGCCAGGCGATTTGTTGCTGCGCTCCGCAAGAAAGTCGCGCCATTCCAGTGCGTTGTCCAGCTTGAATGAACGGTTGCGCCAGTGCGAGATCATGAATTTTGGAAGCGCAAGATAATCGGCCGGGTCGGTCATCAAAATATGAGGGACACCCGCTCCATTTTGGATTTGCTTTGCCAGCCCTGCCCACATTGAAAGAGTCACGAGCACACTCGCATCTGAATCCCTCACCTGTCGTACCACCTCTTCCGGCTCGATCACGGGCGGCACGAAGACCGCGGTCAACCCGGCCTTCATCGTCCCGTAAAATGCGATCAGCATCTGCGGAACATTTGGCATCAACAACGCAATGCGAGCACCCTTCCCCACACCGAGTGCCAAAAGCGCATTCGCGAAACGATTTGCCTCGTGGTTCAAACGACGATAGGAAATCGTTTTTCCTTCAAAATAAATTGCCGGCCGTGTGGGAAACATGCGCACCGATGAGCGCAGCAGGTGATGAACGGGGATATTCGGGATTCCCACTGTATAGGGCACGCCTTGATCAAAGAACGACAGCCAATTGCGCGTTTTTCGTAATGGATCACGTCCACCTGCGTTTTTGCGGCTATTGCTGGACGTTTCCCGCCACGAGCGTTGACCTTCGCCTTCAAGGAATCTTTCTATTGAGCGATTCACCGCCTCCCGCCGCTCCAGCATGACCAAATGACCGGATACCCCTATATCGGCGTCTTCCGCACCTGGAATGGACGCCGTGACTTTTTCAAACCTTGCGCGTTCAAAGACCAGGTCACGATTGCCGCGAATCACCAGTGTCGGCACATTCAGTATATTAAATTTCTCCCATCCGTTCCATTGCGACATATTGAGAAAATAAAATTGCTTAAGTACGTGTGGAGGCGCGAATAACCACTTCCGCATGAAAGGTGCAGCAATTCTCAACAATGATAAAGGCAGGCTCAACGCGAGTCTCAACGTGGGTTGGAGTTTGAATTCCCCGGCAGTTGCCATCAGAACGAGGCGCTCAACTCGATCCGGCTGCTTCAAGGCGTACTCTGTAGCAATCGCGCCACCGTATGAATGTCCCAGCAGCACAAATTGCCCTTTGACCTTTAATAACGCAAGCGCTGTTTCAAGATCATTCACCAGTTGAGGCATATCATAGCCGGCGGACGGCTTATCGGAGAGACCATGACCGCGCAGATCGAGGGCGATGACGCGGTTCTCCAGTGAAAAATATTGAAGTTGATAATGCCACTGCTCTGCCTGTCCCCCAAAGCCATGGATAAAAACAAACGTCCGCTGGGAATGATCGGGCGAAATATCGATCGCCGAAAGTCGAACCAGCGGATTTGTCGAAACGCGGAGCTCATGCCGATAAAGGTCGAGGTCAATATCCATATAAAGAGTTTACAGGGGTTGACCAAACTTGTCAATTTTACTTGGCAGAATTAATAGATCAGCGGCAGAATCGTTCTGCCGCTGATCACTTACCCGTTGCTCGCACCTACTATTCTGGAGGAGTATCTCCGTGCATCTCTCACTTACCGAAGCATTCCCCCTGGCGATGCTGGTAATTGGCAAAATCGCGCAGGTCCGGTGAAAGGCTGGCGGTTCGCTCGTCCTGCCGAAATTCCGAGTTGGATGTATCGGGATTCGTGTCAGTGATGCTGATGCCCCACTCACCACGGCGATACTCATAAAACGCGGGGCTTCCATAGTAGGAAGCCGGGTTGTCTGCCGAAGCTGAAGCGTTGGACAAGGGGCGAGCGCTGGTGATGGTCAAGAGAACGGCGATCACGATTGCTAAAGCGCTGAGAAGATAGAAGTTGGAATTGCGGGTGTTGCTTAAGACCGTAAACATTTCGATCTCCTTGATTGACTTGGGTTGTTTGTCAATCTATGACCACAGTTTACGGTTCAGGCATCCCCCCCAGCATGTTTCTTAGTGTGTATTCAAAACACGACAGTAATAAAAATCCTGCCGCGGAAGCTGACAACGGGATCAAGAAATGAGTTGTAGTCTGACTATCACTCGTTCAACGCAAATGCAATAGCCTGATCAAGTGACATCTCTTTGCCTTTGGTCCAGAGCTTATTCAGCGTCTTCTCGTCCAGCTCCTCATGCAAACGGGCATAATTACGGTTAAACTCCTGCTGGTCCATATACATAGGCGTAATACCCAGGGAAACCATTTGTGTTTCCACCGCAGCCATCAATTGCCCGGCGCGCGGATATTCACCCTGCGCGATAGCGATGGCGGTAAACCCTGCCAGGCAGCTGATCACACCGCGCGGGGAACCTACTTTCAAATTATGGTCCAAACTCTCTTTACAAAGCGCCAGCGCCTCTTCCCATTCACCATCGCGCCACAATAATTGACTCACCCGACGAATAGAGTAAGCGAGAAAGTTGATATCACCTGTCCCTCTCAAAATCGAGACAACCTCCTCGTAGAGTTCGCGAGCCAATTTTGTTTCATCGCGATTTAAAGCTACGTCTGCAAGAAAGACCAGAGTCCAGGCATACCCAAACTTTCCGTCCGGACCAATCTCCCGCCAAAGCGCCAGACTTTCTTCCAGATACTGGCGGGCCTCCTGATAATTTCCATTGACGTTTTCCATCAAGCCTAAATTACGCAAAGCGGTAGCCGTATTCCATTGATCGTCAAACTCTCTGGCAATGCTCAGCGCCTCCTCCAACACGGGTCGGAGATCGTTCGGGACAACATCACCAAAATACATGAAGCCAATTCCATTCAAGGCTTTCGCCCGGTCGAGGGTACGCTTTCTACCCTCGGGGCGCGCAAGTGCTGCCTGAACCCAATCCTGCCATTCAGAGGCAGCCAGGCGGTGTGCAAACCAGTAATACACCAGTGAGCCCGCAATACGCAGCGCCTTATCTGCCTTGCCCTTATTAGTCGCCCATTCGATCGCTGCCCGCACATTGTCGAGTTCGGCGTCCAGCAGACGAACCCAGACTGCCTG
>JBGPNQ010000118.1:0-13538 GCA_041487615.1 Anaerolineae bacterium | reverse complement strand
TCCCCCGAAAGGGCATCGGGGCGATGTGAGGGAGCGTTGTCCGGGACCGAAGAGTCTCATCGAGTGGAGTAGAGACCCTTCGCTGTCGCTCAGGGTGACATTGATCAACAACTTGTATTATGCTGGATGCAACGTCTTGCGGATTCCCAGTCGGACCAACCATCCACCGTACGCGCCGACAAGAGGGATGAGCAATATCAGAAGCAAACGAAAATCATGGGATAAGTAAATATCATGCAGTGGGATCCAAATCCCAACTGCCAGCGCGATCAACCAGGGTTTGCGATGCCCGAGCACAGTCAACAAGCCGCTGATGAGCAACAAGCCACCTGCGAGGATGCCCGTATCATCCCACGTGGGACGGGAATCCACATATGCGGAGAACAATCCTGCCGATACCGCCACCGCTAAAAGTATCGTTTGCATCACATCCATCCTTTCCTTTTCAAACGTCGCTGCCACGAGTCTGACCGGTCCAAATCGTTCCAGCGCCCGTATTTCAGCTTCATCCCGGTTCAATCCGCGCGATAAGTTTGTTTCCACAGACTCGAGCAAATGATCCTTTATTTCTTCCAGTGTATCTGCATCGGCAAGTCCGCGCATCCAGAGGCGAAGTTCCAATTTGCGCAGATAGGTTTGGATTCGATTCTCTTTCATCTCAAATCCGGACCGTTGCATTGATGGCCTTCGAAAACTTCTTCCACTCTGCCTGACGACTTGCCAACACCTGTTGACCTTTGGGAGTCAGGCGATAGATCCGTTTACGACGTGCAGAGTCTTCCGACCAGTGACTGCCCAATAAGCCCTGACTCTCCAACCGATGCAGGGCAGGATAAACGGTCCCTTCAGGCAGGTCAAACTGTCCACTGCTGCGCTGCCGCAGGGATTCAATCACCGCGTACCCATGAGCGGGTCCATCTGCAAGGATTGCCAACAGAAGTAAATCCAAATGTCCTTTGAGTGCTTCACCTGTCATACGGACAATCATATACCTAGCAACGCTAGGCGTCAAGGATTTTTGAGAGTAAAATCGTGATTATGACCCAATGGATTTCAGTACATGGCGTGATCGTTCAGGGCTATCGCGTCGCTTCGGCACCTTCGGCAGATTACCCCTATGGAGCACTGGACCGGCAACGACCGATCTTTAAATCGCGCGGACTCGACCTTAGCGATTATTTCAATGGCTCGCTAAACATTGACATTCGTCCGTTTGAGTTTGTGATGCAAAAACCTGAATTCACGTTCCATCACGTCGAATGGACAGACCTGCATCCGCCGGAGCATTTTTCGTTTTCGCGCTGCAAAGTAATTTTCAAAGATGTGGAATATGATGGCTGGGTGTATTATCCGCACCCAGAGACAAAAAAGCGCAACTTCCAGAACCCATCTCTGTTGGAAGTGATCGCCATGCCGATACCAAAGATTCAGTATGGAGATGAAGTGGATGTGAGGGTGAACGACCAAGAAATCGCGGTCAAGAAAAATTCCCAGCCACGGATTGGCGCGGATTTATTTTTATAACGACCGGGCGAAGGTTCGAACCTTCGCAGTGAATAAGCTCGACGTTACTTCGCGCCAAACTGACTGATTATCCCCGCGATCAAACCGACCTGCCCAAGATAATAAGTCACGATATTGAGAACGCGTCCATTGTTGACCGGGGAAACAAACTTATTCCACGCCAGGATCAGATCGGATAAGTAGAACAGAAATGCTCCTGCACTCACGAAAAATGCCGAACTCGTTTTCCATGTTGGATCAAAGACCGTGGATATTGCAGCGTACAACAGAAGGGAAATCACCAGACCATACACGATCACCGGAATTACCAGTCCATTCCATCCTTTTGTGCGCATGGCACCGGCGATTCTCCTGAGCAACCGTATCCCGTTGATATAGATCAGGAATAGTAGAATGAATGACCATGCGGTGAAGTTGAGCAATTCCTCTTTAAAACCCAGGAGATAAAAAACATGCGTCAATAGAAACGCAACCAGGCCAATGAGAAACATACGATCCGACGGATTGATCAGGACCACATCCCCCACCAGCGAAAGAAAAATCCCCAACCCGAACCAAAGCGTATTCCCCTGCAAGCCGGTATTTACATACAGCCATATCAACAAAAAGATCATGACCGCAGGTTTCGCAACGAACTCGAGTCTCTTTATGTTTTTTTGCACTGCAACCGCTTCCATTGAAGCAGCCAGGAGGGCGAGGATGAGCCAGAGAACCATACCAGCCTCCACTGATTATCTGTCATTGCGAGCACTTCGACGGGCTCAGTATGAACTCCGCGTAGCAATCTCCCAATAACGAGGACGCTTCGCGGCTTCGTCGCAAAGAATGCTCCTCGCAATGACACCAGGCTTATTTCTTTTTCTTCTTTTTTATTTTATATCCCAACCGCATCATCGAATTCTCATTGTTACGCCAATCCTTCAATACCTTGACCCGCAACTCCAAAAAGACCTTTCGCCCGCCCATATCCTCGATCTCTTTGCGCGCCATCGAGCCGATGGTTTTCATCATCGTTCCACCCTCGCCGATCAGGATTCCCTTTTGGGAGGTGCGTTCGACAAAGACGGTCGCGGCAATGTACAACATCCCATTTTCGCGCTCGGCGAATTCGTCCACGCGTACGCCAACTCCGTGCGGGACCTCTTCGCGCAGGTTCAACAAACACGCCTCGCGGATCAAGTCTGCGGCAATGTCTCGCTCATACGAATCAGTGACTTGTTCCTCGTCAAACTCTGGCGAGCGGTAAGGACTCAGCGATACAAGCAATTCGATCAGTTCGTTGAGATTCTGATTCTGCGTAGCGGATATGGACACCGGCTTCGCATCCCTCCTCGCCAATGCCTGAAACACTTCGAGCCGCGCATCCAACGCCTCAGCCTTGATCAAGTCAATTTTGTTCGCGGCAAGTACGATCGGCATCCGACGCGAAACACTGTTTAAAAGAGACCCGATCTGTTTGTCCTCATCCATTGGTTTAACGGAAATATCCACCAGCCAGAGAATCACATCCACGCCCTCCAGGGATTCCTGCGCTTCCTGATTCAAAAATTGACCAAGTTTATGGCGTGGGCTATGAATGCCCGGTGTATCGACAAGTACAAGCTGATACGAATCGGTTGTAAGAATCCCAAGCTGACGTTTGCGCGTGGTCTGCGGCTTGGGTGAAACGGCCGCGACCTTCTGCCCCAACAGCGCGTTAACCAGTGTGGACTTGCCGACATTCGGGCGCCCGATAATGGCGATGAAGCCTGTACGAAAATTATCCATTTGCTTCCTTCTGTTTCCAGTTTACCACCGCCAGGCTGGCAATGACCAATACCGTGCCTGCAAGCAATTGCCATGACAGGTGCTCATTGAGGAAGAGCACGCCGAGTATCACACCACCGATGGGGAATAAGTAGGTAACCATGCTGGTACGTGTTGGCCCGATTTCGTGGAGTAAATAATAAGAAAGAACAAAGGCCAACCCAGAGCCAATAACACCAAGGAAGAGAAGGGCTATCCATGTAATTCCCAACTGAGGGATCTTCGCTGGACTCTCAACCAGAAACGTTGCCGGCCACATGATCACCGTGGCAGAGACCAATGGTCCTGCGCTTCGTAGAATTGCCGGCGTATCTTCTGTTGTCTTGCGTGCGAACACAGCACTGCCCGCATAAAAGGCAGAGGCGAGCACGACCGCAAGTTGTCCAAGAACTGAGCCGAAGGATGCACCAACATCCTTGCTCATCAGAATCACTACGCCTGCAAAGCCGATCAGCAATCCCACTACTTTGGGCACTGTCATTTTGTCGTCGTGCAACAGGTAATGAGCGATCAAAATGGTGAAGAGAGGCACGGTTGCATCCAGAATAGCTGCAACTGCCGAATCAATTGATTGCTCGCCCCAGGAGATAAGGAAGAATGGAATCGCAACATTTGTGATGCCCAACAGCAGAAGCGGACTCCATTCCTTGAAGCTGCGACGTAGTTGAACGCGTTGGAAGAGAATGACTACGATGCCAAATAAAAGCCCGAAGAGGACGCGAAAAGCGACCAGCGTAATGGGACCTACTTCCTGCACAGCGATCTTGATCCACATGAAAGAGGAACTCCAGATCGCACCCAACAAAAGAAATACCAGCCAGTGTTTGGGTTTCAAAGGATGCTCCTATGACTAAAAAAATAAAACTTGCGAAGGCAGGCCATCGCAAGGCTTGGATTACCGCTTGTCTCACGCATAACATGCGTAACTAAACTTTCGTATGATTTTGCAGGCTAAAACTCCAATTCCAGGTTTAGTTGATTATGCGGCACTCTGTAAATCACAGTATCATGATGTGACGAGACTTTGCGATATTACGCCATCACTGCGCCTTCCATTTGTAATAACCATTCCTTCGTCTTCAATCCTTCACCACCGCCATAGCCGTGGAGTTTGCCGTCCCTGCCGATGACGCGGTGACATGGAATCACAAGAGGCATCGGGTTTGTGGCGTTGGCACGCCCAACCGCGCGTGATGCGTTGGGTCTGCCGATCTCGATGGCGATATCGTGGTATGTGCATGTCTCACCATACGGGATCCGAAAGACCACCTGCAGTGCATCGCGTTGAAATGGGCGGAGAAGCGACCAGTCAATCGGAATGGTGAACGCGCTCCGTTTGCCGTTTAGATATTCACGCAGTTCCTTTGCATAAGGCGCTATTTTTTTCGCATTGATCTCGATGGGTCTCTTCAACCTTTGGAGATATAAATCAAACTGAGGTTGAGACTCAGCCCATTCCACGGCGACCAATCCAAGGTCCGAGGCAGCGAGGCGCAGATCTCCCAGGCGAGTCTCGTTGACCGCACCGATGTAGATAGGCGAAGCAGTTGTTTTCACTATGGTGCTGTGCATTTACATCCTTGTTAGTTGTGGGGCAAGCGTAGGGTAATCGTAGGTTTCACGTCAAGCACGTTTGAGTTGGTTATGATAAATTAGAGACAGTAAGGTGATTTCTCTTCTCCTCCTTTCGCAAGAGAGCCGCGGTCGGCGTCCGCGGTTCTCGCACTTTAAAGGGGAGAACATCGGCATTATAATAATCGCGTTATCTCTTTCTGTGAGGATGCCATGACAGTACAAATCACAATTATTGGACTCGGACAGATCGGTTCTTCGATCGGGCTGGCGTTGAAAGCACACGGTGTAAACGTACAACTTGTAGGTCACGATAAGGATGCGCAAACTGCGAAGGAAGCGCAAAAAATCGGCGCCGTGGATGATGTGAAATATAACCTGCCTGCTTCTGTGCGCGAGGCAAAAATCGTAATCCTGGCTTTGCCATTTGCCGGGATACGCGAGACTCTCGAGGTTATCGCTCCCGATTTGCAGGAAGGGACTCTCGTGCTCGACACGGCTCCTTCCAAGGCGATGGTTGCCGCGTGGGCCAAGGAACTTCTGCCTGCGGGGCGGTTTTACATCGGTCTCACTCCCGCAATAAACCCTGAATATTTACATGGCATTGAGTTTGGTGTCAAAGCCGCCCATGCTGACCTTTTCGAAAAGGGATTGATGGTTGTCGACGCTCCGATCGGAACGCCCGGCAATGTATTCAATCTGGCCATGGATTTGGTTGCGCTCCTCGGTGCAATGCCTTTGCTGATGGATACAACTGAAGCGGATGGAATTTTTGCAGCCATGCACATGCTCCCTCAACTGGCGGCATCTGCATTGCTCGATACCACCGTGGATAAACCCGGCTGGCATGAAGCACGCAAACTTGCCGGACGTCCATATGCCTCGGTAACTTCCGGCCTAGCCTATCATGACGATATTGCTTCACTGCGGGATTCTGTTTTGGAAAATCGCCAGAACGTCGTGCGCCTGCTGAATTCGTTCATCACATCCTTGATCGAATTACGCGATGAAATCGACGAGAATGACCGTGAGGCTCTTGCACACCGTCTTGAAAATTCCCTGAACGGTCGCATCCGTTGGTTTGACGAGCGTCTCGCGGCAGAGTGGTTGAACAAGGATGCACAACCGGTCGATGCGCCATCCTTCGGTGACCGTGTGAATCAGATGTTGTTTGGTTCCCTGATCACAGACCGGAGTAAACCTCGTAAATAAGGGAAGTACAGTGCGCCTGAAGAGCCTGCCACGCTCCTGTTATTGCTATATCGTCGAATGCGCGGACGGGACGTATTACACAGGCTGGGCAATTGACCCTGAAAAGCGCCTGGCGGTGCATAACAAAGGGCGTGGTGCAAAATATACGCGGATGCGACTCCCTGTAAGATTGGTCTATGTGGAGGAGCAACCGGACCGAAAGTCCGCGATGAAGCGGGAGATCGTCATCAAGAAATTATCACGTGAAAGAAAAGGAAAGTTGATCGGTGGGAAAGTAAATAAGTATGCAAGTACATAGGTATATATGTGAAAAGCCTGAAGGTCGGAGAAACCTTCAGGCTTTTCATTCATCGAAACTTGTTTACGTATTTACTTGTCTACCTGGATACGAGAAATACCGGCCTACTTCGTAAACAACGGCAGATGACCCAATGAAATAATATCGCTCCATTGGGCGCGGTCACCTTCCGTGAAGATCGCGGCCTCTGCAACGACAGAGGAACCGGCCTTGCCAAGGATCATCCTCATTCCCTGCAATGTGGAACCCGTGCTGATGACATCGTCCAGGATAACGACCTTCTTGCCCTTCATCATCGCAACATCCTTTTCGTCAAGGATGAGAGTCTGCGGCTGACCTGTAGTAATGGACAATGTCTCGGCTCTGAGCGCAGCACCCATATATGGTTTGTATGCCTTGCGCAAAACCACGTAGGGTTTTTGGGTCTCAACCGATAGTGCGTGAGCCAATGGGATGGACTTTGCTTCCGCAGTCACCAATACATCGTATTGTGTGTTCCTGAGTTGAACGGCCAGTTCCTTCGCACAAGCCTGCACAAGTTCCGTGTCCCCCAAAATATTAAGGATGGCGATTTGCAAGCCGGGCTTGATCTCGAACAAACGCAGGGCACGCTTCAAGCCCGCAATTTCAACAGAATAATATTCGTTTGACATGATTCCTCTTCTCATTGTCACTCTGAGCGGAGCGAAGAGTCTCCATACATTGTGAAGATGCTTCACTCCGTTCACACCTTCCCGAAGCGGTGTCCCCGTTCGGGCCGTGAGCCCGCCGGGGCGAGACGGCCTTCGGGAGCATGACGTGCTCTCGGTTGGATTTTGCGTGCGTAGTTTATCACAATTCAATTTATAATGTTCACACCAACTGACTGATCATTGATTACCAACTATTGTTATGCTTCCCGACCTTCAACTAAACGATCACCTGCGCTTGCGGAAACAACATCCGTGTGGCTCATATGAGTGGATTGTTACGCGTCTGGGCGCGGATATTGGGCTCGAATGTACAGGCTGTGGACGACGTGTCATGCTCACTCGACGCGAACTTGCAAAGAGACTCAAAAGCAACCTCACCGAGCACGCAAACGATGAACAATCAAACCCCTAAAAAGCCTCATATTGTCTTCTTCTTCTCCGACACAGGCGGTGGACATCGCTCCGCAGCGGAAGCGATCATCGAAGCAATCAACATCAAGTATAAGAATCAAGTCACCACGGAGATGGTTGATTTTTTCAAGGACTATGCTCCAATCCCCTTTAACCGCGCGGCTGCCATGTACCCCTACATGGTCAAGGCACCGCAGTTATGGAGCGCCAGTTTCCATGCCACCGATGGGCGCACACAGGCGCGGGTCATCACCACAACCATGTGGCCTATTGCCCGCCAGGCCGCGAAGGCGCTTGTTCGCAGTCATCCGGCTGATTTGATCGTTACAGTTCATCCATTCGCCAACTCATTTGCCCTGAAGGCACTCGGCCCTCATCGTCCACCCTTCATCAATGTGGTGACAGACATGGTCACCACCCATGCACTCTGGTTTGACAACCGCGCGGATCTGATCCTCGTCCCAACTGAGACCGCCCGTCAGCGGGCAATCAAATATCGCATGCCGCCGGAAAAAATACGGGTGGTTGGGCTGCCCGTTGCAGACCGCTACTGTCAGCCTCTTGGAAGAAAGAGCATCCTGCGAAAAAAACTGGGTTGGCCGGTGGATAAACCCATCGTGTTGCTGGTCGGCGGCGGGGAGGGGATGGGTCCCCTTGCAAAGACTGCCGCGGAAATAGACGCCTGCGGACTGAATATTGGGCTGGTCATCATTTGCGGGCGAAATCAACGTCTAAAAGAGAAGCTCGAATCGCAAAGGTGGGAGAATCCTGCCATCATAGTTGGCTTTACGCGTGACATGCCAGATTTCATGCGGGCCGCCGATTACATTGTGACCAAGGCCGGACCCGGGACGATTGCCGAAGCGTTGAACGCGCAATTGCCCATCATCCTGTATTCAAAACTTCCCGGTCAGGAGGATGGCAACGTCACTTTTGTGGAAGAGGAAGGTGCGGGGGTATGGGCCCCAAAACCTGCGGATGTTGTCCGCGCCTTGACACGCTGGATCTCACACCCCGAGGAACGCAAGAAGGTTATCGAGAACTGTCGTCTTGCCGGACGCCCCGAAGCTGCGCGAACCATTGCAGGCATCATTGGGGAAAAGCTGGATTTGGCGGAGTGAATAAGTAAACAAGTACACATGTAAATACGTAGACGTGGTTACTCGATTAACTGTGTGCCTGTTTACGTATGTACTATTTAACAGTCGAATACACGGCCTGAATGGGATGGGGAATTTCAATACCCTTATCGCTGATCGCAGATTTTACTTTTAATAACACCGTTTCCTTTGCTTGACCCAGGTCATTCCTCGCTACATCCACCCAAAAACTTGCATTCAATTCCAGGGCAGAATTGGTCAGGCCGCTAAAGACAATGACTGGTTTAAGTTCACTGATGAAACCGGTGACGCTCTCAATTGCGTCCAGGAAAATACGTCGGATGGTATCCGGTTCACAGGTGTGAGGCAGGTTGAGGACCAGGTCGACGCGGCGTTGGTTGGCGCGCGAATAGTTGATGATCGGATTCGCAAGCACATCTGCATTCGGCAGGATGATCACGCGTCCATCGGTGGCACGCATTTCAGTGGAGCGCAGGTCGATTGCCAGTATGGTTCCGTCAAAGCCCTTGACGCCGATGGTTTCACCCACGTGGAATGGTTGTTGAAGCAAAAGGATGATTCCAGAGGCGAAGTTCTTCATCACATCCTGCAGTGCAAAGCCAACCGTAAAGCCAAGGATACCGATCCCGGCCAGGAACGCTGTTATGTCGAAGAACCGTTGCAGCGCAGTGATGGTTCCAGCAATGATAATCGTCCATAAAGTCAGTTGTGCAAGCAAGTGTGTAACTCCTGCAGGAGCTTTTCGTTTGTTCAGTACGCGGCGAAGCAGGTTACTTACAAATCTTGCGATATAGAGACTGACAATAAAGATTGCCAATGCTGTAAGCAAATTGGGAATTCCCAGAATAAAAGCGTCAATAAATTTGTTGAGATATTCCTGCATGGTTGATCTCCTTTTATCAGGTGACTGTCACCTATGGCTGTTCCCGTATCTTAACCGAAAGCGAATCGAGAGTCCAACGGTTTGGAGTAGAATCCTTTCGCCTGATATAATCTTTTCGATGCCCATCCTGGATTCTCATACCGAGGATTTTTTCAGCCGGAGTCCCGAGCAAACGCGCCAGGTGGGGTCGCGTTTGGGCGGAGCATTGCAAGCGGGCGATGTGATCTGTTTACAAGGTGATCTCGGCGCAGGGAAAACAACTTTTGTACAGGGCATCGCACGGGGTTGGGGCTCTGTCGATTCGGTTTCCAGCCCGACCTTTATCATTGTGAATGTGTACCGAGGCGCGGAGGAAAGACAGCTTTTCCACATGGACGCCTATCGCCTCGACTCCACGCCTGAGGCTGAGGAACTGGACCTCGACTCAATGCTGGCTAGGGGACCCTTGCTTATCGAATGGCCTGAACGCATGGAGAGACTTATTCCCCGAGAGCATTTATGGATACGTTTCGAATATGTGGAGGAAGACGAGCGCGAGATGAGATTCGAGTCTCATGGCAAACGGTACGATGACCTGCTGGATATTATTCGTCACGCCACGTACGGAGCGGACTGATGTTATTGGCCGTGGATACATCCACTGCGCAGGTTGGGCTCGCAGTTTATGATGGTGTGCAGGTTACAGGCGAGTTTGCCTGGCGAAGCAGCCAGCGACATACCATTGAACTTGCCCCTGCAATTGCCAATCTTCTTGCGCGTACGGGCCTGACCATGGATAACATCCAGGCGTTGGGTGTGGCCCTGGGACCAGGCTCTTTTACCAGTCTGCGCGTTGGGTTATCGTTGGTGAAAGGACTTGCCCTGGCGCGGCATCTTCCTTTGGTTGGAATCCCCACATTGGATATTTATGCGGCGGCCCAGCCGATATCCAGGTTTCCCTTGCTGGCTGCCATTCAGGCCGGGCGCGGCCGCCTCGCCATCAATTGGTATAAAAGAATGAAAAACGGCTGGCAGGCCAAGGGTCTCGCGCGAGTCGTTTCCATTGAAACATTGATCTATGAGATCAGGACCCCATCCATTGTCTGTGGAGAGTTCACGGCCGAAGATCGTCAGCGACTTTCAAAAGATGAAGTCAACGTCAAGCTTGTCTCGCCGGCGCAGTCGGTGCGGCGTCCGGCTGTGCTGGCCGAATTAGCCTGGACGCGCTGGCAAAAAGGCGATGTGGACGATGATGCCTCGCTTGCGCCAATCTATTTGCACACTGCCGAGCCGATTGCTTCATGAACTTGTACGTTCGCAAGATGACACTGGAGGATATTCCTGCTGTTATCGAGCTGGATCAAATTTCGTTTAGTCTGCCGTGGCCCGAAAGATCATTCCGTTTTGAAGTGAGTGAGAATCCTGCCTCACGCTGCTGGGTCGCTGAAGTGGACGCCCGCGTCGCAGGCATGGTTGTGGCCTGGCTATTTGTGGAAGAAATCCATATTGCCACCATTGCCACGCTTCCCAACTATCGCAGGCAGGGAGTTGCACGCAAATTGCTGGCTCATACTTTAAACTGTGCCATAAAGGAGGGCGCGCGTAGTTCCTTTTTGGAAGTGCGTGAAAGTAATGCATTTGCTCAGGATCTGTATCACAAATTTGGTTACGTGGAAGTGGGACGCAGGAAGCGTTATTACAAGGATAACGATGAAGATGCAATCCTCATGAATTTGGAATCGCTGAATGCAGATGGCCTGAACGATTTTGCATGATGCGGTTTGTTGGATCGAAGGAGAAAAATGTCCATCAAAGAAACCCTCATCAGGAAATTAAGAGACAAGAAGGCACGGATTGGAATTTTGGGACTCGGTTACGTGGGTCTTCCGCTTGCAGTGGTTTTCGGCGAAGCAGGATTCCGGGTGACGGGGTTCGATCCCGACTTACGAAAAGTTGATTCCCTTAACGGGGGCGTTTCCTACATCCCGGATGTTAAAACCGAAGCCGTCGATCAGCTCGTTAAATCCGGCCATCTCACTGCCACAACAGACTTCTCAATATTGCAGGAACTCGACGCAGTAAGCATCTGCGTGCCAACGCCATTGCGCCAGACCGGTGACCCGGATATGTCATTCATCATTTCGGCGACCGAGGAACTGGCCAAATACATGCACAAGGGAATGGTCGTTGTGCTCGAATCGACCACGTATCCTGGAACAACGCGCGAAGTCCTGCTTCCCAAACTTGGCACCGAGCATGGACTCACCGTGGGCGAAGACTGGTTCCTGGCGTTCTCTCCCGAGCGCGTGGACCCCGGACGCGAGGACTGGACAACCATCAACACTCCCAAAGTGGTGGGCGGGATCACAGAGTCCTGTAGTGAGGTGGCGAGCGCATGGTATGAAGGCGCGATCAAAACTGTTCAGCCGGTCAGTTCGGCAGAAGCAGCCGAGATGGCGAAACTGCTCGAAAATACCTTCCGCATGATCAACATCGGACTTGTCAATGAGCTGGCGATCATGTGTGAACGCCTGGGCGTGGATGTCTGGGAAGTCATCGATGCCGCCGCCACAAAGCCATTTGGCTTCATGAAGTTCACACCGGGGCCCGGGTTGGGTGGTCATTGCATCCCCATCGATCCGCTCTATCTTTCATGGAAGATGAAATCATTCCATTACAATGCCCGTTTCATCGAGCTGGCATCGGAGATCAACACCAATATGCCGCGTTATGTTGTCAGCCGCGTGATGGAGGGATTGAACGATCGCACGAAGGCATTGAAGGGATCGAAGGTCCTTGTTCTCGGAGCGGCGTATAAACCCGATATTGACGATGTGCGTGAATCGCCCGCGCTGGATGTCATCGGTCTTTTGAAGCGCAAGGGTGCGTTCGTGGAATATCATGACCCGTACATTCCTCATATCCATCATGAAGCAGAAGGCTGGCAAATGGATAGCATTACCGATCTGATGAAATCTGTCAAAGAGGCGGATGCGGTCGTGATCGTTACGGACCATAAGGTATATGACTACAAAGCCATTGTGGAATGTGCGCAGTTCGTGTTTGACACCCGCAATGCAACCCGTAAAGTTGCAAAGAATCTTGTAAATGTGGTGCGGTTGTAATCTAAAATATTCGTAATCTTAGAAACATATTTTGTTTCGTCATTGTGAGTGGAGCGAAGCAATCTTATATGAAATTTGTTGCTTAAATCGTAATTGAAATTGCTTCGTCGGGCTGTGCCCTCCTCGCAATGACGGTGTCATGATATTTTTGGGACAAATAACTGAAAGGAAGTTGGATGGCAAATTATCTGGTCACCGGCGCGTCTGGTTTCATTGGGGCGCGTACGTCTGAGTTGCTCATCATGGACGGTCACACAGTAGTGGGTATCGACAACATGAACGATGCCTATGATATGCGTATGAAGGAATACCGTTTGAAAAAATTGCAGGCACTGCCTGGGTTTACATTTCACAAGCTGGATATTTCCGAGAAGACAGTCATTGACCATTTGAGGGATGAGAAATTCGATGGGGTCATCAATATGGCCGCCTGGGCGGGTGTCCGGGCAAGCGTGAAGAACCCGTGGATTTACGTGGAAAGCAATATGACCGGAACGTTGAACATGCTGGAACTCTGTCGCCAGACCGGAACCCAAAAATTTGTCGTTGCGTCCACATCAAGTATTTACGGAGAGAACCCTCCGTATCCCACTCCCGAGTCTGCATCGAGCAGTGAGCCCCTCCAACCGTATGCTGCCAGCAAAAAAGGTGCTGAGGCGATGGCGCACGCCTATCATCACCTGTATGATATCGATGTGACCGTTGTGCGCTTCTTTACAGTGTACGGACCTGCCGGACGGCCGGACCTTTCCATTTTCCGCTTTGTGCAATGGATCAGCGAAGGGCGTCCCGTGCGGGTGAATGGCGATGGCGAGCAATCGCGCGGCTTCACATTTATTGACGATATTGCGCGCGGAGTGATCCTTGCTTTGAAGCCGGTCGGTCATGAGATCATTAATCTTGGCGGACACGAAG
>JBGPNQ010000117.1:0-13795 GCA_041487615.1 Anaerolineae bacterium | reverse complement strand
GAGGTTGGCGCATCCATGATGGTCGGCGGCAATATCCTTGGGCAGACGCGCGTGTTGACGACTGCAATCGTCCTGGAAACCAGCAAGGGCGAGTTCGGACAGGCGCTCGCCCTGTCCACGCTGTTGCTGGTTCTCACGTATTTGATCAATCTCGCGCTGACGTGGATCCAGCAGAGCGGAGTGAAAAAATGATGCAGGCTAGCCACACACCTGCCCGGGCGGGCGGCGCCAGGGGAGCCCCAGAGAGCACAGAG
The DNA here is from genome assembly GCA_041487615.1 of Anaerolineae bacterium. Classification (GTDB taxonomy): domain Bacteria; phylum Chloroflexota; class Anaerolineae; order Anaerolineales; family Villigracilaceae; genus Defluviilinea. Next base: position 13,541 of record JBGPNQ010000117.1, on the reverse strand, counting down.
AACAAATTAATTAGTATCCATGATTTGACAATTCAGCGCAATAAAGTTGACGCGCTTCGCATCGATTCGCTCGATATCCAACGCGGCGAAACACTGACGGTTGTAGGTCCAAACGGCGCGGGGAAAAGTACGCTGCTACTTGCACTGGCGCGCCTCCTGAAGCCATCGCATGGCGAAATCATCTATGATGGCAGATCCCTGAGACATTGGGATGAGCTTGAATATCGCAGACAGATCTCGTTTGTTTTTCAATCTCCCTTGTTTATGGATATGACCGTCGAGCAGAACGTTGCCCTTGGTTTGAAGTTTCGCGGTACGCCGAAGGAAGAGGCCCGTGCGCGCGCCGGGAAATGGATGAAACAATTGGGTGTGGAAGCGCTGTCGAGACGGCGGGCAGGACAGTTATCTGGGGGAGAGGCGCAGAGGGTCAGTCTTGCTCGCGCGTTCGTTTTGGAGCCGGAGCTATTGCTACTCGACGAGCCATTTGCGGCGCTTGATCCGCCTACTCACACAAAACTGCTGGAGGATCTATCTGCGTTGCTGAAGGAAGATCATCGTACGGCTGTCTTTGTCACGCACAATTTGAATGAGGCGATGAAGTTGAGTCATCGCATTGCGGTCATGATAGCAGGGAGCCTGCGCCAGGTGGGAACCGCGAAACAGATCAAATCCGGGCCTGCTGACGAAACGGTCGCAGCGTTTTTGCACGAGTTACCTCAATGATATAATCACTCAAAAATTGCGGAGGGACCATGTTGAAGATCGAAATCGTATATTGTGCAGTCTGACACTACACTAATCGGGCCGTGAGCCTGATGGATGAATTGCTCAAGCATTATGAACATCTGGTGGAAGAGATCAAACTGATCCCGTCAGATGGCGGAAAGTTTGAAGTGACGGTCAATGGACAGTTACTATATTCAAAGCTGTCATTGCATCGCCATGCCGAGCCAGGAGAAGTGTTGGGGCTGGTGAGGCAGATGGCGGGCGAATAAAGAATTCAGCCACTGAGACACAGAGAGCACAGAGAATCTTTTTTTAAAAGCCTCGGTGTCTCCGTGACTCCGTGGCAAGAACATCGAGATGAGATTGCTTCGGGCTTCTGCCCTCGCACTGATGTCGATATAACGGAGGCAGATTGATGTCCAAAAAGGGACGTGTATTTTCGGGGGCGCGACCGACGGGTCGCCAGCATTTGGGGAATTATCTGGGTGCGATTCAAAACTATGTCGCTTTGCAGCAGGACTACGATTGTGTGTACTGTATCGTGGATGTCCACGCGCTGACGACAGTGGAAACTACGCAGGATCTAAAACAGAATACGTTTGAAATGACAGTCGACTGGCTCGCGGCGGGTATTCGCCCGGAAGAGTCTATTTTATTTGTGCAATCACATGTCCCTGAAGTGATGGAATTGCACATGTATCTTTCCATGGTCACACAAATTGGTAAACTCACTGACCTGCCTACCTTCAAGGAAAAGGTCGCGCAGCAGCCCGAGAATGTCAATTACGGATTGTTAGGCTATCCGGTGCTGATGACCGCGGATATTGTCCTCTATAAAACGGACGTTGTGCCGGTGGGCGTGGACCAGGCTCCACACCTGGAGTTTGCGCGTGAGATCGTACGGTCATTCAACTATCGCTATGGCACAAAAGTGTTGATCGAGCCACAGGTCAAACACACTGAAATTCTGAAAGTTCTTGGAATCGACGGCAAAGCCAAGATGAGCAAGAGTTTGAACAATCACATCGAACTTGCCTCCACACCCGAAGAGACCACAGCGCGCGTCAAGGAGATGGTCACGGACCCGGCGCGTATGAAACGCACGGACCCGGGCAATCCGGATATATGCAATGTTTTCTCGATGCACAAGATCTTCTCTCCGAAGGAAGAAGTGGAGATGGTCAACGTGGAGTGCCGTCGGGCGGGCATCGGTTGTGTGGATTGCAAGAAACGGTTTGCCGCGAATTTGAATGCCCATCTTGAGCCGTTCCGAGCCAAGCGCGCCGAACTGGCTGCCAGACCCGATGACGTGCAGGATGTTCTGAACGATGGCGGCCGGCGCGCCCGCGTCATCGCTCAAAAGACAATGGAAGAAGTGAGGCAAGCAATTCAACTGCCGTAACGTCTACAAAGTGCCGCATCATCAAGTAAATCTGGCATCAGGATTTTAGACTATAGATCCAATCAAAAGGCTTACTCGTTAATGAACACACGCTGCAAATAAAGCGAGCGGATCGTGTTGTCCCATGGATTGGAGAATTCAAATGTACAAGCGTCTCCAGTTGAAAGTTCTGGTTGTTTGTTTCTTACTTCTTACAGTTTCATGCGGACGAGCCGCCCCGCAGGCTGCGTCGCCTGTTTCAGAGGAAGAACTTAACGCGGCGATCGAAAAGGCTCGTGGGACAATGGACACACTCCTTCGAGCCATTCTCGCGCCAAAGGCAAGCTACGACTTTCTGGGTGTGAAGGTCCGATTCACCAAACCGGATGGAGGCTACGATGATAACTGGGTGGAGCCTGTCGATTACTACAATGGAATCTTTACGATAAGAATGATGGATGGATTGACATACAATACGAATCTGCATCCGGACCGTACACTTGATGTTCCGGCGAAAAAAGTTGTGGATTGGATGATCGTCGAGAAAGATGGGACCTTGATCGGTGGCTATACAATTCGACTGGCATATGACCACATGACCCGTGAGGAGAAGAAGGAATTCCTCAGAATAACCGGATACAAGATCGAGTAAATACAAATCGAGCTGACATCTCATTTATGCGCGCATTATTACAACGAGTATCCAAAGCCAGTGTCAAAGTAAATGGACAGACCATTTCTGCAATTGGAAAGGGTCTGTTAATTTTATTAGGCGTGGGTCATGGAGATGGGGAGGAACAGGTTGCGTTCCTCGCCGAGAAGATTGCCCGACTGCGCGTCTTCGAAGATCAATACGGCAAGACGAATCTTTCCATTCCTGATGTGAAAGGCGAGGTCATCGTCGTTTCTCAATTCACGTTGTATGCCGACATGCGAAAGGGACGGCGCCCCTCCTTCACCGATGCCGCGCTGCCGGAGGTGGCCGAACCGCTTGTGGATCGATTTGTAGAACGATTGCGTGGTTATGGTATTCCAACGCAGACGGGAAAATTCGGCGCACATATGGAGGTCGAAATCCACAATGACGGACCGGTTACGATATGGCTGGAGAAATAAAACCGATCAAACCAAATGGCTTGCAGAGGTTGCTCCATCGGATCGTTTCGATACGTCCACTCGTTACGTTTTTTGCAACCCATATGCATCGCATCGACTCTTATGTTCTGAAAATTACAGGTGGGAAATATGCACTCTCTGAAATAGCGGGCTGGACGATCATTCAACTCACAACTACTGGCGCCAAGACTTGGCAGGAGCGAACCATGCCGTTGCTTGCGGGCGTTGACGTGAATAAGATCGCCTTAATTGCATCCAGTTTTGGGCGTAAACATAACCCTGGCTGGTATTACAATCTCAAGGCGCATCCTGCATGTCAGGTGGCGTATAAAGGCATATCCCTGCCTTATGTGGCGCGTGAAGTCGTTGGCGATGAATATGACAGATACTGGCGGCTGGTCGCTTCGAACTATGTTGGATATGAAAAGTACAAAATACTTGCAGCACACCGGCACATCCCCGTTATGGTGTTGGAGCCGAAAATGTAGAGTTGGGATTCCACAACGCGGCATCCACTTGCACAGCCAGCGCGCCGGCCGCGAGCATTGCGTCCGCGTTTTCCTTGGTCCATACGCCACCCGCGCCGATGATGGGAAGACCGATCTTCGCAGCAGAATAAACGGTTTCCAAAGTCTGAGGGAAAAGCGCGGGACCGTAAAGTCGGCCCGTTATAAGTGAGGAGGGGTCAGGGGAAAGAGGCAGGGCGCCGCGTGGAGCAGAGATACTGATTGCCTGCGCGCCTCCTTGAATCAAACGCGGACCTAAACTCAACACTTGTTCAGGGGGCAGAGAAAATATCAGAGGTAATTCGCCTAAACACATTTCCAGCGCGAGCACAATAATATCGTTCGCCAGCAACGGCGCAAAACCCAACTCAGCTGCCATCACATTCTCCTGCATTTCCAACATACGCACCATGCGCTGAGTCTCTTCGGCGCGATCTGCCATGAGATGGACAATGATGGGCAGATCAGAACGTGACCATTTTGCGGAATATTTTTTTAAGCCAGCATTGAATCCGGAATTCGGCAGTCCGGTGTGGAGCAGGAATCCGCCGGGGTGTTCGACCACAGCTGGTTTGGCGGCCGGCAGGCGTGGACGAAGAGACAAAGGGTTTGTCACAAACGCGCCAAACTCGCCCAGCGAAATCCCGGCGCGTGGGTCAGGCGCGAATCCCAATGATCCTGCCGCGTTCATCAGTGGTTTGCTAAAATATAGATCGCGTTTCATATTTGTGTTTTGTCATTGCGAGCAGGGTGTGTTTCCCGGCGAAGCAATCTCCTCTAACGAAAGGAGTATTGGTTACTTGAGATTGCTTCGCCGCCGCTATGGGCTTCTCGCAATGACACTAGGAATGGAGCAATATGCAACCCTTGACTGGAATCCGTGTGCTCGATCTCAGCCGCGTGCTCGCTGGTCCATATTGTACGATGGTTCTCGGCGATCTTGGCGCGGATGTGATCAAAGTGGAATGGCCCGACGGTGATGAGACGCGCGGCTGGGGTCCGCCGTTTGCACAGGGAGAGAGTGCGTACTATTTATGTGTCAATCGCAATAAGCGCAGCATCGTTGTAGATTTCAAAACGGATGATGGATGCCAGGTCATCCGAGAGTTGATCAAACGAAACGATGTGCTGGTCGAAAATTTTCGCCCCGGTACGTTGGCACGCTTCGCTCTGGACTTTGAGTCCGCTTCCGACATCAATCCGAATCTTATCTATTGCTCGATCACCGGTTTCGGGCAAACGGGACCGCTGCGTGACCAACCCGGCTATGACTTCATGATCCAGGCCATGGGTGGACTGATGAGCATTACGGGCGAGCCAGATGGCGAACCGATGAAGGTCGGCGTGGCGGTCGCTGACCTGTTCGCGGGCCAGAATGCTGTGATTGCCATCCTGGCCGCGTTACAGGCACGGACTCAAACTGGCCAGGGACAACATCTCGATATTTCATTATTCGATTCGCAACTGGGAATGCTTGCAAACGTCGCAAGTAATTATTTGATCTCAGGCAATTTGCCCGGACGGTATGGCAACGCACACGCGAACATTGTCCCGTATCAGAGTTTTCAAGCCAGCGACGGTTGGTTCGTGATCGCGGTTGGCAATGACAGGCAGTTTGCGAAACTATGTGAGGTAATTGGTAAGTTGGAATTGGTAAGTGATGTGAGCTTTGCTACGAATGCCAGCCGCGTGCAAAACAGGGACGAATTGATTTCCCTTCTCAAACCTACGTTCACGACCAGGACCGTGAATGAATGGCTATCCTTGATTGGAGATGAATTCCCCTGCGGACCGATCAACACGCTCGACAAAGTCTTTCCCATGCCGCAGGTTGAAGCACATGAGATGTTGATCGAAATGGATCATCCAACGATTGGGAAATTGCCATTGGTTGGCTCACCCTTGAAGTTCAGCGATACGCCTGTGAGTTACAAACTCCCGCCGCCGAGATTGGGAGAACATACGAAAGAGGTATTGAAGGAATTGTTGGGTTAAAAGATTTCCAAAGATAATACAAGAATTACGTAAGCCAGGTGTAATTTTTTTGATAAAATTTGTCCACTTTAGAACAAGGAGAATCAGTATGGGTGAAGTCATTTACACAGCAGCTTCATTAAAAGCCTTTGGCGCATTGATTGCAGTTATCCTGGTCCTGGGTGTAATCGGACTTATCGGAGTACTGAATGGTATCTTCCGCCGCAAAGAAAAAATATTTATCCGTGTAGTCCGGGGATGTGCGGGTGTTTTCTTCTGGCTGTTGGGTGCAGTGCTCATCTATGTGGCATACAACTCGATGACAACCGGTTCAGAGACCATGACTGTCCAGGTCCACGACAAACAAGTCTCCACCAGTAATTGTGTTAACGGTGGGACTTGTTATGTCCTGAATACCGAGTCCAATGGGAGATCTGTTGATCTGGTTGTTAGTGAAGAAGCCTATCAGAAGGTGCAAACCAATTCCTGTTACTTGATCACGTATTATTCCGGTAAAGGTCTATTCGGCAAATCTGGTGATGGTTCTTCATTCGATACGATCGATACAATCACCCGTATTGAAACGGCCGCGTGTCAGTGATGAACGCCTGAATTCTCGCTCGCTGGCGCCAGCATGAGTCCATAGCGCGGAACTCAATGTGAGAAAGTTGCATACGTGGATTCTAAAAACCTGGCAGGTCTTTAGGACCTGTCAGGCTTATGTTTGATTACACTGGCTCTTTCAAACCCATCGCTTGCAACATCTCGTCGTTCGTGCTGAACTTGAAAGCTTCGAGTCCACGTTTTTGGGCCTCGGCTTGTTCGACAGCTTCCAGCCTTTTGATATCTTCTTTGAGAACCACTGGTTTATCGAGGCCTTTTATTTTTGCTCCAACAGCCGCAACATTGGGTTCGACAGCTTGCCTGGTTTGCAGATATTGCCAGACTGCCTTCGATGCGTTCGTGCCATCCTTGCGCGCATAGCCGACCAGGCCAGAACTTGCCTTGCGCGACCAACCGCCTACAAATATATCCGCGAACATCGTTTCATATGAAATGCCGTCAATGGGGAAATGCGGATTTTGATTCTTGACAAACTCGTTCCACTCGACCGGAAGACCGAAGGACTCGTCCACTTTGTCGCCGATGGCGAAGATGACCGTTTCCACATCCAGCCGACGCTTGTTCCCTGTGGCTTTGGCCTTCGTGTCCCCATTGGCTTCAACGAGAATGTTATCTTCCAGTTCCACCTGTTTCAAACGTCCGTTTTCGTCGCCGATCATTTGAACGGGAGAAGCCAGGAACTCGAAGCGGAAACATGTATCGGAGACTTTGGGCAACGCTTTCGGGATAGCCTCCAATATCGAAGTGCGCGCCGCCGCCGGGTCCTGATGCAGCGCTTGCATGATCGGCGTCACGCGCCGAATCTCGGCATCCAGGGCGCCCTGGTCGAGGTTGTCGATCACATATTCCATTTCCTTTTTATCGAATTTCACTTCAGCAGGACCACGTCGCACGACCGCGATGACTTCATCCACTTTGACTTCGCGGCTGAGATAATGCGTGATGTCGAGCATTACATTGCCCGCGCCGATCACCGCACACCGCCTGCCAAATCGGTATTGTTTTTGGCTGAATGGCGGCAGGTTGTTATAAAAATAGACAACATCCTTCGCGTGATAGACGCCTTCAAGTTCCTCACCCGGCAACCCAAGCCATTTCGTGCCCTGGGCGCCCGCGGTAACCAGGATGGCCTGAAAACCGAGCGCGCGTAAATCATCGAGCGACAGGTCGCCCTGCGTTCCGACAGTCACATTCCCATAATAGTCGAGGTTGGGCAAGTCCATGACCTGGCGAAACTGCTTGCGCAAGCCAGTCTTCATGGTATGTTTGTTGGGATAAATACCGTATTCGGCCAGTCCGCCTGGTTTGATGTCACGATTGAACAAGACAACCCGTGCACCAAGATTGGCGAGTTCGCGTGCTCCAAATAACCCCGCAGGGCCGGCACCGATCACGGCAACGAAAAATTGATTGGTCACTCAACCTCCAAAATGTCTTCTGAATTCTCACACAGCGGCTGATTATAGTCAAAAGGAAAATAACGGACAAGTTTACTCGCTTTGCATTTATAAAAGTTTTACATTGGACTCGACGTAAAATCAGAGCATCTAACATTGCAATACTATGTTAAGATTGCGTACCTATCGAGTTTTGCATCGTTTTTGAACTTGATATTCGAATTTCAGCCCGGAAATTCATGTAATACATTGCCTTATTTATGAGTCCAGCGTTAATTCGGAGGTCGTATGTCTACGCCTGCTTCCAATCCAAATGAACCCAGCAAAATGAAGAAAATATTGAGCGCCAACGTGGATGAATCCATTAAGGCGCGTTTGCCGCACGGGAACGGAACCAGGCAATCCACTCCGATCCCTGCTCAAACAGTTGTCACTTCCACTCCGCAGTCAGCCGAAAGTAGTTCCACAGGTCCGCGCTTTAAGCTCCTCCCGGCCTTTTGGACAGTGGCCAGCATCATGTCCATTACAGTGAATATTGTTCTACTTGCGATTCTTTTGATCGCGCTTCAGATGCTCGGTGGAATCCAGGTGACCGCCAATGACCAGATCTCTGGCCTGCTCGGCGGGCTGTATAATAACTTTGTGAAAATGGACCAGGCATCCATTATCTCCAGCATTCCCGTGGATGCAAATATTCCTCTCAATATCACGGTCCCTGTTCAAACGACCACCAGTATTACTCTGGCGGAGAGGGTAACCATCCCGAATGCACATGTTCGTATCAATACAGGCTCGTTGAACATTGATGCGGATGCGGTGGTGACTCTCCCTGCTGGCACACCTCTGATGGTAAACCTGGATTTCCCTCTCAATGTTCAGAACACGATTCCTATTCATTTGGATGTTCCGGTCAATATTCCCTTGAGCGCAACTCAATTGCATGAGCCATTTGTCGGTTTGCGACAGGTCGTCGAGCCATGGTATTGTTTGGTTGAACCGAATGCGCTGGTTAACGGCGTTCAGGTCTGCTCGCCTCTTGCTAATCCATAATCATGAAAAACAATCTCACAAAAACCATATTTTCCAACGGATTGAAAGTTTTCGTCAAAGAGATTCACACCGCGCCGATCATCTCGTCATGGCTCTGGTATCGGGTCGGTTCACGCGATGAAGTACAGGGACATACCGGTGTTTCACATTGGGTGGAGCATATGCAGTTCAAGGGCACGCCACAATTCCCGGCCAATATGCTCGATAAATCGATTTCGCGCGAAGGCGGCACATGGAACGCCTTCACCTATATGGATTGGACCGCGTATTTCGAGACCATGCCCACTGACAAAATCGATCTCGCGTTGCGCCTTGAAGCCGACCGCATGGTCAATAGTCAATTCGATCCCGGCGAAGTCGCCTCCGAACGCACGGTCATTACGTCCGAGCGCGAAGGCAATGAGAATGAACCTCTCTTCAAGCTTGGGGAAGCGATTCAACAAACGGCATTTCGAGTCCATCCGTATCATCACGAAGTGATCGGCGATATGGCAGATCTGCTTACGATGACGCGCGATGATCTTTACGGACACTACCGCACTTTTTATATTCCCAACAACGCGGTCATGGCAGTGGCTGGTGATTTTGATTCTGAACTGATGTTGGCGCGCATCCGTGAGTTGTTCGAAACCATTCCTGCCGGATCGGAGCCAGCACGGCTCGCCCGCCCCGAGCCATCCCAAAATGGCGAGGTGCGCCTCTCCATCGAAGGACCGGGCGAAACTTCCTACGTTCAGGTTTGCTACCGTTTCCCATCGGCCTCTCATCCCGATTTCTTCCCGTTGGCCGTGCTTGACAGTCTGCTTGCGGGACCGAGCAATCTGAATATGTTTAGTGGCGGAATCTCAAATAAGACATCGCGCCTGTATCGAGCCCTCGTGGACAAGGAAGTGGTTGTAAGCGTTCATGGCGGAGCGCAGGCGACGATCGATCCATTCCTCTATACCATCACGATGACTGTCCATCCCAAACGCCAGCCTGAGGAAGCCATTGCGGCTCTCGATCGGGAAATCCAGCGCGTAAAAGATGAAAAGGTTTCCAAACAAGAAATCGCGCGCGCGATCAAACAGGCGCGTGCCTTATTTGCCTATGGCAGTGAAAACATCACCAATCAGGGATTCTGGATGGGCTATGCAGAAATGTTTGCCAATTATGAATGGTTCGAGACCTATCTCGATAAACTTGCATCCGTTACGGTTAAGGATGTGCAGCGCGTGGCCAAGGAATATTTCAAGCCGCAGAGTCGTGTAATTGGCACGTATGTTCCGCTCGATTAAGGGAGAGATCATGAGCAATACGAAACTATCACTTCCCGGCCCTGATGACATATCTCGCGAAGTTCTGTCGAACGGAATCACCATCTTAACCCGTTCCAATTTCAATAGTCCATCCGTGGTCCTCACAGGGTATTTTGGTGCCGGTGCACTGATGGATCCGGACGACAAACTGGGTTTGGCGGAATATACATCCTACGCGTTGATGCGCGGAACCAGGTCTCGCACATTTGACCAAATCTACAACGAACTTGAATCTGTTGGCGCGAGCCTGGGATTCAGTTCGGGAGTCCATACATCAGGATTCAACGGGCGTTCACTTGCCGAGGATTTGCCGCTTCTGCTCAATCTGATGTCGGATGCCTTGATAACACCCGCGTTCCCAAGAGTGGAAATGGAAAAATTGCGCGCGCAACTGTTGACGGGACTCGCAATCCGTGCACAAGATACATCCGACATGGCTTCGATGGTCTTTGACGAAATCCTATTCAAAGGTCACCCATATAGCCGGCCCGAGGATGGTCAACCTGAGACGATCCAAAAAATCAAACGTGATGATCTTGTCAGGTTCCACCGCGAATATTATGGTCCGCTCGGGATGGTAATTGCGGTTGTGGGTGCAGTCACAGCACAGGAAGCCGTCAGGCAGGTCAAGCGCGCGTTGGGTGGCTGGCAGGTCAAGGGTCAGAAAGAAGCGCCCGCACTTCCTGATCTCAAGATATTAAAGAAAACAATCAGTAAACATCATCGTATCCCCGGCAAGTCCCAATCGGATATGGTGGTCGGCACAAATGGCCCGCGTCGCCGAGACTCGGAATTCATGTCCGCTTCGCTGGGAAATAATATCCTCGGGCAGTTTGGCATGATGGGACGCATTGGCGAAGTGGTGCGTGAGAAATCGGGGCTCGCATATTATGCGTATTCCAGTCTGAGTGCCGGCACGGGACCCGGCTCCTGGGAGGTCAGTGCAGGTGTCAATCCTCAAAACGTAAAAAGAGCTCTCGATTTGATTCAGGATGAACTCAAGCGTTTTGTGCAGGAGCAGGTCACTGAAGCTGAACTGGCAGATAGCAAAGCGAACTTCATCGGGCACCTGCCGCTGTCACTGGAGTCGAATGGTGGCGTGGCGAGTGCATTGCTGAACGTTGAGCGCCATCAATTGGGATTGGATTATTATCATCGCTATTCCAATTTGGTGAATGAAGTCACGCGCGAAGATGTATTGAACACCGCCAGAAAGTTTATTGATGTCGATCGATTAGCGATTGTAGTGGCAGGACCGTGAGCTCACCCCTAGCCCCTCTCCTGAAAGGCGAGGGAAACGAGACGATTATGAAACTCGCAACCGGTGTTGACTTGATCGAAATTGCCCGCATCGAGGAAGTGATTGCACGTCATGGCAAACATTATCTCGAGCGAATATATACCCCGGCAGAATTGGAGTATTGTGGCAAGCGTGCTGAATCCCTTGCAGGACGTTTCGCTGCAAAAGAAGCTGTTGCCAAAGCGTTGGGTTCTGGCATTGGTGATGTGACCTGGACGGAGATCGAAGTATTGGGCGATGAGCAAAACGCACCCACGCTCACCTTGCATGGGAAGGCCGGGCTGAAAGCGCAAGAACTTGGGCTCGTCACCTGGTCGCTGAGTATTAGTCACAGCCAGAGTCATTCTGTGGCCTTTGTTGTGGCAATCGGTTAAAAAAATCGCTCCCGGGGGCCAGTTCCACGGGAGCTTTTGCAAGGGACAGCGACTCTCGACTAGTTTTTGTCCTCAATGCCAATCCAAATGTGACCAGGTAAAACCGGTCGATAGGGGCGGACGGTCAGCTTATTGACCTCGAACTGTTTTTGATTCTTTTCCAGCATGCTGGGGTGAACGAGACACAAGTCTGGAATTCGCCCATACTTCTTATGATAATAATCCACGGCTTTTTGAATCTTCACAGGCAACGCGGTCTGCGAATTATCAAACCACAACATTCCAGTATGCATATGACTACTCCTTATGTTATTTAGTCAAAACTCGGTATCCAAAATCGAAGCCAATTTTCGCCTTCACGCAAAGCGAACTGTGTTCCAATATTAAGAGAATCCAGATCTGCTTGTTCGGCATCCATTCTGCGGATCTGTTCGACGTTTTGAATGGAGCCAAGAATGCGCGTGCGGAATGCATCCAGCCAGGGTGTGATATTGTCCATGCGGTTGGGGTTCAACGTGACGAACGGCCAAACTCGTCGTGCAGGTCCGCGCAGCAGCAGCCAGCGCAAATGTTGCTTTGCGTCAAAATCAAGATTGGAAGCGGCTTCGAGATCATCCAATAAAAGTAAAACTGATTGCTGACTCGTTCTATTTTCGTGCGCCCATGATGCCAGGGATACAAGAAAATCTTCGGCAGATTTATCGTGTAACGCAAAGACGCCCACATTATTTGGAATTGCTTCCAGCCCGCTCCAGTCCTCGGGATGGCCCGTCAGCACTCCGAATTGCAGTTCTTCAGGCTGATGCATCTTGCCGGCCGCAGAAGCGATGTTCTGAAGCAACGCGGTCTTCCCCGTACCCGCGTCTCCACTGATGAGGATGGGTCCTGGAACAGGATCGTGCAGGTTCAGCAAGACCGGCAAACCGTCAGATGCCACGCCCAGGAACAACGCCTCGCCCGGCATGGGGCCAAATTCGGTGAGCACCTCGCTCAATAGCGGCAGAGCCGGGACCGGCTGCGATCGACGCGCTGCTTCGATCTCCGGTTTGAGTTCTGCCAACACTTCCATCATCATTGCGTAACGGTTAAATTCGGGCATGGGTCACCTTTTAGAACATCTGTTCTAAGTTTACAACTTTCTTTACTGAATGTCAAGGGGAAAGAGAAATCCTGTCGTGCTTCGATTATTCTTGCCTTTTCTGATGAATCCTGCTAAACTACCATTCGTGCTCCCTATTGCGCGGGAGCAATTTAATTGCCTGTTGCCGCAAGGCCCGCACGAAGCGTGCAGCGTAGTGTTGGGCTTGACTTCCCGTTTAGGTATGGCCTTGGTATAATCGCTCTGCTTAAATGGGTGTGCCGACGTAGCTCAATCGGCAGAGCACCCGCCTTGTAAGCGGGCGGTTACGAGTTCGATTCTCGTCGTCGGCTCTACAGGAAAAAAAAGTTGATTGCATGAAAGTATCAACCGATAAAAACCTTATATGGGCAGTTACCCAAGTGGCCAAAGGGGACTGACTGTAAATCAGTTGTCAGAAGACTTCGGAGGTTCGAATCCTTCACTGCCCACTACCGAAAATTTTCGGTCAGCACGTTAAGCCCTCATAGCTCAGTTGGTAGAGCACGCCCTTGGTAAGGGCGAGGTCACGAGTTCAAGTCTCGTTGAGGGCTCAGTTGCTGAAAAGCATTCTTGTCTAATATGTAAAAAGGAGTTACACAAATGGCGAAGGTAAAATTTGACCGCAACAAACCGCATCTGAATGTGGGCACGATGGGGCACATCGATCATGGCAAG
>JBGPNQ010000116.1:0-13910 GCA_041487615.1 Anaerolineae bacterium | reverse complement strand
GGGGAAAATTTTCGACACGCGAAAAATTCCAAACGGATCCCCTGAAGAAATAGTGGTTGGTCCGAGCACAAACCCGCCACGGTTGACCAGCCAGGTGCGGGCGGTGTAGATCCGTTTTTGTTTGGCGCGCAAAAAGGTGAGCACGCGTGAACCGGTCGCATTGGGAATGTTCGAACTGTTGGCAATTTCCAACCACAGTTTCGGAAGCCTGCTGGTATTCGAAATTTCAAAACGTTCTTCGAAGATATCGCCGACACTGCCGCGTTGGGAACGTGCAGTTCTTTCCATTCTGATACCACGCAATGAAAGAGTCGTCAGCAGCCACGCAGCAAGGACCAGCAAGCCGCCCAGATAGAGGAGTCGCACATATAGCGCGCCGCCATCGACTGCTGTCCCAACAACGCCGACAACCAGGATCAGGAAAACGAAGATGCGACCAGGCGTCACTTCGCTTTGACCTTTTCTTTTTCCGCGGCAGCCTGATAATCACCACCCGGCGCGGGCGCGCTGTAAACGATCTCCTGCACGATGCGGTCAGCGCTCAATTCCCGCAAGCGCGCTGCCGGTGAAACAATAATCCGATGACCCAGCACTGCCACAGCCAGAGCCTTGATGTCATCTGGAAGGACGTGATCACGTCCCTGCAACGCGGCGCGTGCCTGTCCCGAACGGAACAAGGCCAGGCTGCCGCGCGGACTCGAGCCGAGGTATACATCTCCGCTTTGACGCGTGCGCCCCACCAGATCGATAATGTAGCGCTGGATGGTCGGAGCGACATACACCTGGCGAATTTCATCAATGGCCTTCAACAACTCCCTGACCTTGACGACAGATTTCAACGTCTCAATCGGATGACGGAACTGCTGCTCATTAAGCACCCTCATCTCCTCAGACGGGGTCGGATACCCCAGTCGCACGCGCAGGAGGAAGCGGTCCAGTTGCGCTTCGGGCAGAGGGAATGTCCCTTCGTATTCGATCGGGTTCTGGGTGGCCAGGACCATGAACGGTTTTGGAAGCGGATGCGTGATCCCGTCGACAGTGACCTGCCGTTCCTCCATCGCTTCGAGCAGCGAGGCTTGTGTCTTCGGTGTCGCCCGGTTCACTTCATCCGCAAGGACGATCTGCCCCATGATCGGTCCGGCGCGGAATTCAAACTCGCGCTTCTGCTGATTGAAGATCGAGACACCTGTCACATCGCTGGGAAGCATATCCGGCGTAAACTGGATGCGATTGAACGTGCAGTCCAGCGATTTTGCCAGACTACGCGCAAGCATCGTCTTTCCCACCCCCGGCACGTCCTCGATCAAGACATGTCCCTGACACAACAGACCAATTACGATCAATTCCACGGACTGATATTTCCCCACGATCACCTGCTCAAGATTGTTGATGATGCCCTCACCAAACGCTTTTAGGTCGGTCATGAAAATGGTTTCCTTTCCCGTTTTGTGTTCAAGCAATACTTTTGCACCGCCCTGATTGTACGTGCATTCGAAGTCATGGGCAAGTGAATTCGCCCCCTCCATGGAGGGGTAAGTGAAAAACACGATGTACTGATACTGATTTTCGCGCAAGGTTTGTATCAATACATCCACCCCAAAAAAGCGGTCCGTTCAACGCGGACAATTAAAGGGAGTTCAGCTCATTGGCGTTAAGTTATTGCGCCGCTTTTCGAATCGATAGATCTGCCAGGAATTATAGAGATTGTGATACAGAATGTAGAATGTCGGTCCCATCGCCACCAATGGATTGATAAAGGTCAACGCGATCCAAATAACGAACGAGTTGTTCTTTTGTCCCAGGGACTGGCTGGACTCCTGCCGAAATCGTTCGCCGCCCAGGGCTGCCCCCAGTACAAAATTGACAACACAGATAACAAGTGAAATCAACGCGATCGAGAGGACGGTCCTCGCGGAGGCGCTGACATCGTTGCGCAGGAAATCCCCGGCTTTTGCGCACATGACAAATAGTGCAAACAACCAGAGGGCAAAAGAAAATGTTTTGCCGCGCCGAATCACTGATTGCGTTTTTCCCGGTAATTGGTTGGCCAGGCGAGCCAATAGGAGTGGGACAAACATCGTCACTAATACAGGTTGGAGCACCTGCCAGACCGAGATCTGCACGATATCCCCAACGACAAACGGCAGGGCAATCGGCAGCACCAGCGACATGACAACATTGCTCAATAGGACCGCGCCCACTACATATTCCACCTGCCCCTGAATGAAGCTGATGATGACCGGTGCGGCAATGGCAGTGGGTGCGATGCCCGTAATAAAGGCCGCCAGAGCCAGGTTTAAATCAAAGGGACGTAGAATCAAATATGCCGTGAATGCCACTGCGATATTTGCGAGCACGACCCAGATTACGCCTTTGTGAAAGGATTGCGGATGGATGTTGATGTCCAGAAAGGCGAAGAACAACATGATCATCAGCAGATACTGGATATAGACCGATAGAGGATGAAATTGCGGAAAGATGATTCCCAGCACAATCATGGACAAAAGACCCAGAACCTTACCATAGGAAATCCAGAGAGATTTGAAGTTGGACAGGGTTGCAGTCATGAGCTTTAGATCGCCAGCCCCTTGAATTGACTCATGTACAGATGATGGAAGAAACCTTTCGCATCCAGTAGTTGCTGGTGAGTACCCTGTTCGACGATCTCGCCGTCCCTGATGACGATGACCTTGTCCGCGTCGCGGATCGTGGAGAGACGATGGGCAATGACAAAGCTGGTGCGTCCTTCCATAAGACGCAGCAATGCTTTCTGGATACGCGCCTCGGTACGGGTGTCCACACTGGAGGTTGCTTCGTCGAGGATGAGAATGCTTGGGTCGGCCAATACCGCCCGGGCGATGGCCAGGAGTTGGCGTTGTCCCTGGCTAAGATTGCTGGCGCGCTCGGAGAGCCTGGTCTGGTATCCCTGGGGCAGTTGGCGGATGAAGTGATCGGCGTCCGCAAGTTTGGCGGCTTCGATACAGTCCTCGTCCGTTGAATCGAGGCGACCATAGCGAATATTTTCCATGACCGTATCTGCAAACAGGAAGGTATCCTGCAAGACGATCCCCAACTTCTGTCGCAAATCTGATTTGGAGACTTCGCGGATATCATGTCCATCAATTGTGATTCGGCCTTCGTTGATCTCGTAGAAGCGCGTCAGCAAATTGATAAGCGTGGTCTTACCCGCGCCTGTGGGACCGACCAGGGCAATTGTCTGTCCCGCTTTCGCTACGAGAGACATATGTTTGATGATGCGCTGATCTGGAAGATAGCCAAAGGAAACGTCAGTGAAACGGACATCTCCCTTAACCGGGACCGGCAACGGGGAGTCTGAGGCGTTATCCAATTCCGAAGGCGTATCGATCACTTCAAAGACTCGCTCCGCTCCAGCCAGCGCGGCCTGAATGGAGTTGTACATATTCGCCAGTTGACGCAGGGGCTGGATAAAGTTCTGGGCGTAGGCGATGAAAGTCGCGATCATCCCAACGGTGACAAGACCTTGTAATGCAAGATAGCCACCGAATCCCACAAGCACAATGACAAAGAAATTGCCCAACACCCAGGTAAGAGGCATGAGCATAAGAGCATAGGTGTTGGCATACACACCCGCCGCGTACACCTTTTCGTTGCTTGCCCGGAAACGTTCAATGGCGGTTTCACTGCGACGGAATGCCTTGACCACGCGCTGCCCGCTGATGGACTCCTCCATAATGCCGTTGATCTCGCCGAGTTCCTTTTGCAGATTACGAAAACCTTTGCGGGTGTAGCGCGCGACAAATTGTGTGAACCAGAACATGATGGGAAGGACGAGCAGCGCGGCCAACGCCAGCCACGGATTAAGAATGAACATCGCAATCACAATCCCAATCAGGGACAGTACACTTGCAAACAATGAAACCACGTTCTGAGAAACAGCCTGATTGATGGCTTCGATATCATTCGTAAGGCGGCTCATCAATTCACCCGCAGTATGACCATCAAAAAAGTGAATCGAGAGTTTTTGCAGGTGCCGAAATAGGTCATGGCGCAATCGGCGCAGCGCATCTTGTGAGATACGTGCCATTAACCAACTGGAGGCAGCTTGAAATCCGTTATCCAATACATAGGCGCTGAGCAGCAAAAGTGCCAGACCTGACAAGCCGTTGATCTGACGAACTGAGATGTATTTATCGATCGCGCGCCCGATAAGGTATGGTTCGAGCAATCCCAGCGATATATACGCAAGAACAAATACCATTACCACTGCAAGTGTGGATTTGTATGGGCGCAGATACATCGTAAGCCGTACAAGGGCGCGGCGCGGGTCACCTGCCTTTTCGATCCTGCCTGGCTGCATGGGACCACGTCCCATGGCGGCGCGAATGGTGGATGTGGTCTGCTGGCTGGAAGGAGAATGATTGCTCATGGCTGCTCCTCCAACTTCACGCCATCGCCCAACTGCGATGCATAGATTTCCTGATACACGGGACTGAACCGCATGAGTTCAGTATGCGTTCCCTGTGCCACAATTTTTCCTTCGTCCACAACCAGGATCTTATCGGCGTGCAACACAGTGCTAATGCGTTGTGCCACCACAAAACTGGTAGTGTCCGTCAGCCACGATTTCATCGCGTCCTGGATTTTTGTTTCGGTCTCCACATCCACGGAACTGGTGCTGTCATCCAGAATCAAGATCGAAGGCTTCAGCAAAAGCGCACGCGCGATCGCGATGCGTTGCTTCTGTCCACCAGACAGATTCACGCCGCGCTCTTCCACGCGTGTATCATATCCATCTGGCAAATTCGTGATGAAGTCGTGGGCCTGTGCTGCCTTCGCTGCGGCAATCACATCCTCTTCGCTCGCCTCGGGCTTCCCATAACGGATGTTATCCCGCACAGTTCCCGAAAACAACACTGTTTCCTGAGGTACCACTCCCACCTCTGCCAATAGGTCGCTTTGCTTGACATCACGGATATCAACGCCATTCCATTCAATCTTGCCCGATGCGACATCGTAAAAGCGTGGCACTAAATTAACGATCGACGATTTGCCCGCGCCCGTGGCCCCGAGGATGGCAACCGTCTGACCCGGATTTGCGACGAAATCCACGCGGTTCAAAACGCGCCCGTCATTGGTTCCGTTATAGTGAAAGTCTACTCCCTCAAAAGCGACCCGTATCCCCCGCCCATCTGAAAGCGTCCGCGCCTGAGGCACATCTTGCACTTCGGGGGCAGCCTCCAAGACCTCATTGATCCGTTCTGCTGAAGCTGTTGCGGCCGCCACAACATTTGCCAGCATGACCATGATCGCCAACGGTCCCATTGTGGTTTGTAGATAATTGATGAAGGCAACAATCTGTCCAACTGACACTCTGCCCGCGACGGATTGAATCCCGCCGGCCCAGATCACGATCACCATGCCAATGTTGACGAAGATACTCATGCAGGGAGAAAGCGTTGCCATGAATCTCATCACACGGATGTTGCGGTTAGTGTAATCCTGATTTGCATCTGCAAAGCGCTCCGCTTCATGATCTGCGCGTACAAAGGCCTTGACCAGTCTCACGCCGGCGATATTTTCCTGCAAGACCGTATTGAGCCTGTCCAGTTTCTTTTGGACGGTCATGAACAACGGTCCCATGCGTGAAACGAAAAATACAATGACAAGTGCCGTCGCCGGCAGCACAGGCAAAATCATCAATGCCAGGTGGCTATCGGTTACGAACATCAGTATCAGGCTTCCAATCATCAATAACGGCGCGCGCGTGCCAATCCGTAATGAAACCTGCACCATGCGCTGAAACGCCGTTGTGTCACTGGAGAGGCGCACCATCAATTGTCCCGTATTAAGATGGTCGAGATTCCCAAATGAGAATGATTGGATCTTCATGAACAATGCTTCGCGTAAGTCTCTTGCCACACCTTCCCCCACTTGAATCGAAAAGATGTTGTTGGCAATCGCAAACAGGGTTTGCAGGGCGGAGATCACCAGCATGATAACGGTTGTGCTAATGACCAGCTTCAAATTCCCGCCGTTAATGCCCTGATCGATAATTCGTTGGATCAAGCGCGGGAGGGTCAGGTCAACGAGGATTACGAGGACCAAAAACACGAGCGAAACAAGGCTGCGCCGCCAATAAGGTTTTACAAAATGGATAAGTTTTTTGATATGGTTCATAAATATACTTTATTCTCGTTATTGGAAAGAGATTGCTTCGTCGCTGCGCTCCTCGCAATGACAGAATCGTTACTCCAGCATTTTCTTCATTATTTCCATTGCGTTTGCAATGGTCTCCAACTCTTCCGCGCTCAGTGAGCGCATGGTTTCTTTCATCCAAGCGCGCGTTTCTTTGGATACGCTATCCAGCAGGTTATTCCCGGCATCGGTCAATGCCAGATCCACATAGCGACGATCTTCCGCGCTCTGGACGCGGGTCAACAATCCTTTTTTCACAAGCACGTCCACAGCCTGGCTCATAGCCGGTCGACTGATATTCTTGGCGGTCGCCAACTCACTGAGTGAGGCTGATCCTTTTCGGACATAACGGAGGACGTGGAACTGCTCTACCGCAATATCAAATTTCCCGGTGGCTGTCGCACGGATATGGGATTTCACCATGTTCCACAGCGGTGGAATGGTTTCCCAAAACCGGTCAACGACCTGTTCACGCATTTTTTCAGGGGAAGTCATAAATGCCTCTCAATACTTAGTAGTGTTAATAGTTAAGTATTGAAACTATTATATTGAGGTTCGCTGCAATGGTCAAGGCCGGCAGCAAAAAAGGTCGACTCCGTTTTGCGTCGACCTTCTGATTTTCAACATATTTCGTCTTAGCCTAACAAATGCGAGGGAGCATTTCTCCGGCAAGCATATCCACAACGCGTGTAGTTCCGAGCGCAGTCTTGAGCAGGACTCGTCCCTTTGGTTCTGTTGTGACTTCACCGATAAGCACCGCACCTTCTCCATAGCGAGTCTGCTTCATAGCGGCAAGGACTCTGTCGGCTTCGTCAGGCGGCACAAATGCCACGAGTTTACCCTCGTTTGCCACATACAGAGGGTCAAAACCAAGCATCTCACAGGCCGCGTTGACTTCGGGATGGACAGGAATGGTCAGCTCATTCAGCATGATCCCAATCCCGGATTGAGATGCAATTTCGTTCAGCGTTGTCGCCAATCCGCCGCGCGTGGGATCTCGCAGTACGTGAATATTTGGACTCGCGTCGAGCATGGCTTCGATCAAATGATTGAGCGGAGCCACATCACTTTGAATACTGGATTGGAATCCCAGTTCGCCGCGCGCACCTAAGACTGCAATCCCATGATCACCGATCGAGCCGGATAGAATGATCACATCGCCAGGTTTGGCATTCGCGCCGCTGACGCTGACTCCATCGCGGACCACACCGACGCCCGCAGTCGTGATGTAAAGTCCGTCGGCCTTACCTTTTTGCACCACTTTCGTATCGCCTGCCACGATCTTTACATTCGCTTCATCAGCAGCTTCCTTCATCGAAGCGATCACGCGCTGCAGCGTTTCCATTTGTAAGCCTTCCTCGAGAATAAATCCGGCGGTGAGATATAGAGGTTTTGCGCCGAGCATGGCCACGTCGTTGACTGTGCCACACACCGCCAGTTTGCCAATATCTCCACCAGGGAAAAACAATGGCGAGACCACATGCGAGTCTGTGCTGAAGGATAACTTCTGCGATAAACCCGACTCCACGAGTGCCGCGTCATCTCCTGCTTGCAATGCGGGGTTTTGGAATGCAGACACGAATGCCTTTTGAATCAACTGATGACTCATCCGTCCACCCGCGCCATGTCCCATCACGATCTGTTCATTATGCGGGAGCGACGGTGCACATGCAGCGCCTTCGATGTTAACTGTTTGTTCGCTCATCTAGCTTCGACTCTTCCATAACGATAATACGCTGCGCAGGCACCCTCGGAGGAAACCATCGTCGCACCGAGAGGATATTCGGGCGTACATTCCTTTCCAAATGCTGAACAATCATGCGGCTTCTTCAATCCCTGCAGGATCTGACCAGCAATGCAAAGCGGCGACTCCTCGGCGTGGATGTCTTCCACTTCAAAGCGTTTTTCCGCGTTGAATTCATCAAACTCCGGGCGCAGGCACCATCCACTCATCGGGATCATCCCAATGCCGCGCCACTTGCGGTCACATTCCATAAATACTTTGTCAATCGCGGCTTGCGCCGGTTTCAAACCACCAAATGTCACCGCGCGTTGATAGGCATTAGCGACTTCCACTTTGCCTGCCTCAAGTAATCGGGCGGTGGTCAAAATTCCCTGCACAATGTCGAGAGGCTCAAAACCTGTCACTGCCATCGGGACATTGAACTTCTGCACCAGCGCCGGATATTCCCAATAACCCATAATGGCACAGACATGTCCTGCCAGCAAAAATCCCTGCACGCGATTCGATGGTGAACTCAAAATCGCATTGATCGCCGGAGGAACGCGGACATGCGAAACCAAAATGGAAAAATTCTTTATACCAAGTCTCTGTGCCTGCAATACGCTCATTACATTCGGAGGCGCGGTCGTCTCGAATCCGATCGCAAAAAAGACAACTTGCTTATCAGGGTTTTGTTGCGCTAACGTCACTGCATCCAGTGGCGAATAGACCACCCGCACATCTCCGCCGCGGGCCTTGACGGAGAACAAATCCTGACCTGTGCCGGGGACGCGCAACATGTCGCCGTAGGAGCAGAAAATCACATCCGGGCGCGCGGCGATCGCCAGCGCTTTGTCGATCAATTCCAGCGGCGTCACACAAACAGGACAGCCCGGACCGTGCACTAATTCAATTTCAGACGGCAGCAGTTGATCGATCCCATGGCGGACGATGGCGTGAGTCTGGCCGCCGCAGATTTCCATCAGTGTCCAGGGGCGCGTTACGGTGCGGCGAATCTCTTCGATTACGCCTTTTACCAGCGCCGCGTCGCGATATTCGGTCACGTACTTCATGCCGCGGTTCCGGGTCCCAACTCTTCTTCGATGTCGCTGATTTGTTTTAGCAAATCGAGCGTTTCCATTGCATCTGATTCACTCAACAGGCTGATGGCAAACCCGACATGGATCACGCAATACTCACCCACCTGCGCTTCCGGCACATAACTCAAACAGGCTTCACGGAAGATTCCCCCAAAATCAACCTTTGCCATCTTTAACCCACCCTTCTCATATATTTCAACAATCTTTCCGGGTACACCCAGACACATATTATCCTCTCAATCCTGCTCTCAATCTAGTTGCTGCAATGGCCGCCTGGCCAAGCGAGAGTCCGCCGTCGTTCGTGGGAACCTCTCGATGTATGTATACTTCAAAACCGTCATTTCTTAATAGTGATAATGTTCGTCGTAATAGTGTGATATTCTGCCAAACCCCACCGGACAATATCACCTTGTTAATGTCATTGGCAGCGCGTATTTCATCAGTGACTACGCGCACGGCGTCACATAATCCATTATGGAAGCGCGCCGAAATCCTTTGGATGGGGACTCCGGCCATCATGTCGCTGATCAACGCCTCAACAACGCCACTTATCTGTACTATGTCCTCATCTGCTTCAAAGGAATAGCTCTCCCCTTCAGTTTCATCTGCCAAGGCTTCGAACTCGATCGCGGCCTGTCCCTCATAATTAACCTTTTGCCTCACCCCTGCCAATGCCGCGGCCGCGTCAAACAGGCGGCCGATGCTGGAGGTCAATGGTGTATTGATTTTTCTCTCCAACTGTGCATGCAATGTGACCAAATCGTCGGCGCAAAATTCCTGCACAGGTGCAAGACGCTCATCCCATTCCAACCCAAGACTCCACATCAATGCCAACGCCGTACGCGCAGGCTTCCGTATGGATGCGTCGCCACCGGGCAGCGGGAAATATTCTAAATGCCCGGCGCGCTGATAATCCTTGTAGTCTGCAATCAAAAATTCACCGCCCCAGATTGCGCCGTCTTCACCATAGCCTGTCCCGTCAAACGACACGCCAATGACGGGTTCATTTAATCCATGCTCAGCCATGCAAGCCGCAACATGCGCGTGATGGTGTTGAATACTGAAGGCTGGAAGGTTTTCACGTTCAGCGCGTTCCAGTGCGTAACGCGTAGCAAGATAGTTGGGATGCATGTCATGTGCGATCGCTACAGGCTCGACCCGGAACAGGTGCTCGAAATGCTCCACACCCTGCTCAAAGGAACGCAACGTCTCGTAGTTTTCCATGTCGCCGATGTGATGACTGAGAAAGGCGTAATTTCCATTGGTTATGCAAAATGTATTCTTCAATTCGGAACCCGCTGCCAGGAGTTGTGGAACCTCGAAGGGCAGTTTCACGGGAAATGGAGAATAGCCGCGGGAACGACGGATGGGATAAATGGACGATGGACTATGGACAATGGACGATGATTCATCGTCAACAGTCAATGGTCGATCGTTAAAGACTCTGACGACCGAATCATCACAACGGATATGAATGTCGCGATTGTGCATGAGGAACGCATCGGCGAGTTTGGAGAGCCGTTCGCGGGCTTCGTTGTCATCAGTTGCTATCGGCTCTTCGGATAGGTTGCCACTCGTCATAATGAGCGATTCCGGAAAACCGTCTGATTTTTCAAGCAACAAATAATGCAAGGGTGTATAGGGAAGCATTACACCAATCCAATCTTGATTGGGGGCTACATCCCTGGCAATATTTGATTTGGATCGGCGCTTGAGGAGAACAATCGGTCGCGCCGCGGAGATCAGCAGCTCCCTTTCTTCAGCGTTGACAAAGCAATGTTGCACAATTGTTTCAACGTCGGGCATCATCAACGCAAATGGTTTATCTACACGAAGTTTGCGATTGCGTAACTCAATGACTGCAGTGGCATTGGTCGCATCACATGCAAGGTGAAATCCACCAAGACCTTTAACGGCAACGATCTCGCCTTTTGCCAGGGCATTACGTGTTTCACAAATCGCATCCTCTGAATTTGCCAACGTTCCACCGTCTGATCGTTCGAACGTGACAATTGGTCCGCAAACAGGACATGCCACCGGCTGCGCATGGAATCGGCGATTCGTCGGATTGGTATACTCAAGCTCACAATCTGGACATAACTTAAAGCCCGCCATCGTGGTCTGCGGACGATCATATGGAATATCCTTGATGATCGTGAAACGCGGTCCACAGTTGGTACAGTTAATGAAGGGATAGCGATAGCGGCGGTCCTTCGGGTCGAATAGTTCGCGCAGGCAATCGTCACAGATGGCAACATCGGGAGAGATGGGCTGAAACGCACCTTCCACTGATTCGGAATGCACAATATCAAAGGAACGGAATCCAGTAGCGGCTTGGAAAGAAGCGGAAAACCCGTCAATACGGGCCAGTGGCGGAGCCTCGTTTTGCAATTCTCGAACGAAGGCGTCCAGAACATCCTGCTCCCCATCCACTTCGATATCCACGCCTGCAGAGGTGTTGCGCACCCAGCCTTTGAGATTCAGTCGCATGGCAAGATTGTAAACAAAAGGTCGAAAACCAACCCCTTGCACAATGCCCGTGATATGGACGCGCAAGCCTTGCATTATTTTTTTACGTTACGCACGAGCCAGTCAATCCATGCATCGAGTCCCTCTCCCGTGGTACATGAAGTTGGGAATGTTTTGACGCCAGGATTGAGTACTTGTACACCGCGCTCGAAGTAATCCATGCGGAATGAAACATACGGCAGGAGATCAATTTTATTGATTACGAGAGCGTCCACACCGCGATATGTGCCAGGATATTTATAGGGCTTGTCATCGCCCTCGGGGATGGAAGCAACGAGCACAGTCTTATGTGTGCCAAGTTTGAAGTTGGCAGGGCAGACGAGGTTGCCGACGTTCTCGACAATAAGCAAATCAAATTTAGGGAGATCGAGTTGTTCGAGAGCCCCGCGCAACATGACTGCGTCGAGATGGCAATCTCCACCGGTATTGACTTGAATGGCGGCTTGCGCCCCAGCCTGGGCGGCGCGGTCCGCATCGATGGACGTGGCGATGTCACCGTCCACCACAGCAACGCGTAGTTTGCCTTTGAGGCGCGGCAGAGTCTGCTCGATGAGCGAGGTCTTGCCTGCGCCGGGAGATGCAAGGATATTAATGGAGAAGACACCGGCCGCGTCAATGCGGGCGCGGTTCTCCTGCGCTAAACGGTCGTTGGCGTTTAGGATATTTTCGACAATAGGAATATTAGTAGGCATGGTTTCATTTCCGTTTTACTCAACGTCGATTGATTCCAAAGCGAATTCTTCACCGGCGATAATTTTCGCACCCACTCCTCCACACTTGGGACAGACAAGCTCCTGGTCGGTGGGATGGTATTTTTCAAAACAAGTCATACACTGCAACTCGGCAGGGACACGACGAAAATGCAGCGTCGCATCCTGGGCGATGGTATCCCTGGCAATAATCTCCCAGTAAAACTGTATGGACTCGTCCATCATCGACGCGAGTTCACCCATCACAATGTGCAGGTCAGTGATCCGCTGTGCGTCCGCCTTTTGTGCGTGTTGCAGGGCTATTTCCAGGATGGATTGGGTGACAGGCAGTTCATGCATGAGGGATTAATTCCAGATTCAATGCTATCATTCTAACATTAGAACGCGCACAGTTTAAATCGCCGGGTCACATATTTGTAATTTGTGTGGGCAGATGTTTCATTCCGATGAAGTGACCTTGCTCATATTAGGAAACTTTTCCATTTCCAATTATTAAATCTTCGTCACCAGGCAGATCATTTATGAAGCATCCTGTTTTTGACAGATTCCGTGAAATTGGCATTATTCCCGTCCTGGAAATCGACTCAGTCAATTGCGCGATTCCGTTGGCCGAGTCATTAATGGCAGGTGGGCTCCCCATCGCAGAAATCACTCTCCGCACAGATGCCGCGCTTGAGGCAATCGAGTCCATTGCGCGTACTGTTACGGGTGTTATCGTCGGGGCGGGGACAGTGATCAATCGAGAACAAGCCAAAGCGGCGTGCGATGCGGGCGCGCAGTTCCTCGTCTCACCGGGCATGACGGACGAGGTTATCGTCTGGGCGCAGGAATATCAGATCCCGATTCTGGCCGGCGCGGTGACTCCCACGGAGATGATTCGCGGGATCAATTTGGGCCTCGATATACTAAAATTTTATCCCGCTGAACCGATGGGCGGAATCAAGTTCCTCCAGGCAATATCGGAGCCGTTTTCAGAGTTACGATTCATACCAACCGGAGGAATCAACCAGGAGAATGCTGCACCGTATTTGCAAAATCAAAAAATCCACGCGGTGGGAGGCTCATGGATGGCGAAGCGACAGATGATAGCAGATGGTCAATTCGAAGAGATAACACGCAGGGCAAGAGAAGCCAGCAACCTTGTGCAGCAGATCCGTGGATTGACATGAATTCAGCGGGAAATTGGAACTTTGAAACCAAGAACAACCTGCTTACAAACAATCTTCGAGCAGGGTGTTTTTCCATGGATCATTCGGCTGGAAGTTATTTAGCCGGGGGGCAACCCAAGATTATTTTCCAGATGCGCGATAAACCATGTCACGACGGTCAAGGTGACACCTGGGCGGGCACCAAACATCAATTTGCGTTCCACTGCATCCAGTGGGAATGCATCTACAACGGCAACACCGCCTTCGCCTTCCACGCGGACTTCACACGCAAGTTCGGTCCGCTCGCCAAGCGTTTTTCCGAGGATGACCTTTGGAAATCTGGCCGTGAAGCGATATTGCTCAGGGGACGATGAAATGATTTTTCCTTCCAGTTTTTCAGTAGCTTTCAAGGCTGCCTGATAGATGGTTTGCGCGTCCCGGGAGTAGTTTTTTTCCTTATGTTGTTCAAATGGCATGTTTGTCTCCCTTTTCAGTAGGTGACTTGATATTTTCAACTTTTTTG
>JBGPNQ010000115.1:0-13970 GCA_041487615.1 Anaerolineae bacterium | reverse complement strand
TTAAGCACGCATGTAGAACCATTCTGTTTCTCAGTCCTGTGGATAAGGTGCTGTGCGAGAGTTTGGTAGAGTTATCATGGTTAATTGCATTTCCCAATACAAGACAAGAATATAGGTGAGATAATAGGATACTATACGTTCTATCCTCTTTTGCTTTCGTACTGAATGTGTTCTCGTTCGATCGATAAGGAGATATTATGGCGAAAAAGGCCGATCTGTATCAAGCCACACTCAGGGATATGCTGGCATTGGAAATCCCTTTGCATGTTCGCATATCATCGGATGGAACCAAAGTCGCCTTCACTGTGCGAACGACCAACTGGAAAGACAACCGTTATGAAAGCCATTGCCAAATCTACGAGGATGTGACCGGCACAACCCGTCAATTAACTCGTCATGGTGATATCCAGCAAATCGAATGGATGGATGATGAGACCCTGGCCGTGCTCAAGGCAAATGGTGAGAAGGCACAGATCTGGCTTTTTGAAGGCGGAGTCGGCGAAGGCTGGCAGGTCACCGAGCACAAAACGGGGATTGAATGGTTCCATCCCTTTGCGGGTGGCATTGTCTTCATGGCTCGTCAGCCTGATAAAGACGAGAAGAAAACGCGCACCGATCAATATGGAAAATATACCCACTTTGAACAGGAGGAGAGCGCATCAGCAGTGTACTTTATCGGTCTACAAGAATTGCTGGACTATCAGAAGCGGTTACGCGGTGCAACGGAAGATGAAGGAAAGAAGCTGGTAGCGCCAGTCGTTGAATTGAGCAAATTATTCACAGATCCAGTTGCGATCAAGGAAATCATCGTTTCGCCAATCGGCAATGCTTTGTATATTAATTGCTGGCAGCGTGATGACATGGTGTACTTGCGCGAGACACGCGTGTTCCAAATCAAGCTGGATGCCAAATCTGCACTTGCCAAACATCTTGAAATGGAAAGAGCCAAACAGGCTGTGGAAAAAGATTCGTCAACTCCACCGGAAGAGAAAGAGAAAAAGGAAGACTGGTCCTACCTTGGTAAATTGTCTGAATTGAAACTTCCCAAAGGCGCGCGGGTCGTGGCAGTTTCACCGGACGGGACTGATTTGCTGATCAGCTTCAAAGAACGTGACCAGATGTTTTACACCCGCGAAGATTTGTGGACGGCTCCTGCCAGGGCGGTCGAACGGGCAAAGGACACAGTAAAGTGCCTGCGCCTCATGACCAACCTCACGGCTGAGTTCGACCGGGAGGTAATGACCGCGTATTGGACAAATGCCGGCATCTTCGGTGACTATGTGGATGGCACCCATGTTTGCATTTCCCGCCTGGACTCGCGCGGCAAAATCAAGCCGCTGGATTTGGGTGTATTCGAGTTTGGTGATTTCCACGTTTCCAAGTCGGGTCTCATAGCATTATCAGGTACCAATGCAAAGAGTTTTGTAGAAGTTTATATTGCCAAGTCCACGAAAAAGAATAAAAAATGGAAAGCTCGGAAATTGACCAATTTTGGCAGGCAAATCGAAGTTTGGGATGTGGGTACTGTTGACACGATCACGTGGCAAAGTAAGGACGGAGAAGAGATTGAAGGTGTCTTACGGAAGCCGTCCAATTTTGACCCAGCCAAAAAGTATCCACTTGTGTTTGTGGTACACGGTGGACCGACATGGTTCTCCGCAGACTATCTCTTGGACCGTGAAGATTTATGCTATTACCCAGCACTTCAGTTCAATCTCAAAGATGTATTGGTGCTGAAGCCAAATTACCGTGGCTCGGTTGGACGCGGGCAGGCTTTCCAAGAACTGAACGTCAATAACCTGGGGGTTGGCGATCTTTGGGATGTGGAGAGTGCAATTGACTGCCTGGTCGAACTCGGGTGGGTCGATCCGGAAAAGGTAGGCTGCATGGGTTGGTCACAAGGCGGATACATTTCTGCCTTTGTAGGTTTGCAATCCAAAAAGTTCAAGGCAGTTTCGGTCGGGGCGGGAATTTCGGATTGGTACACGTACCACATCAGCAACGACATTCCCGATTTTACGCGGGATTATCTGTCTGGTTCGCCATTTCGAGACCGCGCGCTCTATGAAAAGACTGCGCCGATAAGCAATCTATCCAACGCGAAGACACCCATGCTCATTCAACATGGCTCAGAAGATCAGCGTGTGCCGCTTTCGAATGCGACCGAACTGTACCGTGGTCTGAAAGAAATGGGTGTGCCCGTGGAACTTTTTATCTATCCAGGCATGGGTCATCCCATTACAAAGCCGCGGGAGAATCATGCAGTGATGTATCAGAACCTGAACTGGTTCAGTCACTACTTGCTTGGGGAGGATTTGAAACTTGAGTAGCTTTCCAGCGAGGGTACGATGTTGTTGGTCATTACTGTGACCTCCTTTCGCAGAAGGTCAAATATCGGGAAGAAAGGCAAAGAGCCAGAGACCATAGTCTCTGGCTCTTTCATATAAGCATCTATTACTTAGTTTCTTGATTCATTACCCGTTCAATCACCTTATCGAATCCCAGATTGGTATTGAGTGGCATCGTAAATATTAACTTGTACCCATCGGGGTCCAGCACTGTGACTTCACGTACATTCCACGGCTGATCGATCGGACCTGTCACATTCGCAGCGTTCTCACGAGCATGTTTCGCAAAGGCATCCATGTCGCCATCAAAGTGCTCGAGCATGTTGAAGTTCAATGATACGCCAACACCTTTTGGCTCAGATAGGTCTTTGCCATCGCGTGGTTTCGCAATCAGCAAGTCAGCATATTTCACCCAGCGCAAGTGGACGAGTGCGGGTTGTCCGCCTGGCCCTGGCATCGTAAAGATGTGTTTGAGGCCCAGTGCATTTTGATAAAAGTTGGAGGATGCTTCCAGATCCTTTACGATCAGTGTTGGAAATGACGGCATCGGATAGATTTCTTCGGTCATTTTTTGCTCCTTGAAAGAAAGAGCGACTTGACCGTCGCGCTTTCCTTTTATTTCTTTCTATTTTCCACATATATCTTCACAGCTTCGCGCATGAACTCCGCCAGCTGGGGGTGGATTTTGTCGAAGTTGGCTTTGAAGCGCGGGTCGTCGTTGTAGCCGTTGGCAAGACCGAGTAATTGCGCATCGTTTGGAATCCAAAAATACTCGATATGTTTTCGCCAGCGTTCGATACCAGCCTGAGCTTCGCGTGAGGCGGCTCCCTTGGGCATTGCCGCCAGGATATCTTTATAGACTGCGTTGCCTTCCTCACCGATGCGCTGTTTCTGCGCAGCCGTGTAGCTGTTCCATTTCTTTTTGGAGGCTTTTACCGTCGCAGGATCGTACTTCTGCGAAATTTCCTTTTCATATTCAGCTTGCTGTTCATCGCTGAAACCTTCGAAGAGTGCTTTTTCGCTCATGATGTTCTTTCCTTTCAAATGATTGATCGTATTGTCCACTGTGTTGATGAGGCGGTTCAAACGCGTCACCTGTTTCTTGAGCGCGTCCTTGTGACTCTGCAGCGCACCCAGCACATCGAAGTCACGGCGTCCGATGATCTTCTTGATGTCATCCAGCGGAATATCGAGTTCACGGTAGAACAGGATTTGCTGGAGCTGCAGCACAGACTCCTCCCCGTAGTAGCGATAGCCGTTATCGCCTACACGGGACGGCTTGAGGAGCCCAATCTCATCGTAATGATGGAGAGTCCGCGGCGTGACACCAGCCAGTTTCGAGAGTTGTTTTACAGTGAACATAGTGCTATGTTAAACCCTAACGTAACGTTAATGTCAAGGCTTTGATTCATGTCCTTGCGAGGAGGGCATTAGCCCGACGTGGCAATCTCCTCCTGGATAACAAACAGCAGCGCCGCGGCAGATAATGTAAAATTGCCGTATCGAGTTTTAGGAGTGTTCATGCAATACTGGCTCACATCAAATCCCTGGTACGGGGTAATTCTCTGGATCATCCTGTACACGAGCGATTACTACCTGACCATCTACTCCGCGCGCGGCTTCCGTGAGATCGGTCATATTCAATTCGAAGGAAGTTTCGAATTGACGCCGCAATATCAAAAGGATATCGATGCGCTCAATCCTGTTTCGAGGCTTCATATCATCCTGCTGGTCGCATACAGCCTGCTGATTCTCGTCATCTGGTGGATTACCCGGCTGGCCACTTATTTCGAATGGACCTATTCTCTGTATCTGGGAATGTTTTTATTGTTGGAGGTTGCGGTTCACATCCGCCATCTGCGAAACGTGGCAATCATTCGCGAGGTTCGAAAGAACGGTGGCCTGGATGGGCAGATCGCGTATAAGAAGTGGTTTACTTATCGAATCTCCGCAACTGATCTATATATCTCCGCTACCGTCTTTTTGCTTGTGGCTGCATTGACCTATAGCGTCTTCTTTTTGGGGGGCGCAATCATGTGCTTTGGAACCGGCTTCAAACATGCCAGATTGTCGAAGAAGACAAAATTGGCTGCTCAAGCCGCCCTCGCTGATAGCAAAGGTGCCTAATATTTCTCTTTAGTGGATTGGAATTTGATTTATGATGTTCTTCCTTCCAATGATGTTTATTGCTTTAGCCGCATCTTTCTTTGAAGTGTTAGGGCTTATTCTGCTCGCTTTTAAGCTCGAATATAAAAGAAAAGTTTATTCGTTTCTATTGTCCCCAATCTTAACAGTCGGGATTCTTTTACTTTGGTTCTCTGTTATGTCACTTGGATTCAGCTTTCCATTTCATCTTTGGACTCTCCACTCAGATCTTGTTGTCAAGGTGCTGCTAGCTGGAATTGTGATTGGGCTCTTAGCAACCTTATCTGCAAAACTTTGGATGATGGATAAGTTCAATCAATTTATCCGCCAATCTGTAAGCGTAATCATATATCTGGCAGGCTGGCTTAGTCTTTCCGTCATTCATCTATATACGATGGCTATGGCTATGGAGTTGTCGTTACGATGACAGGAATAAATCTTTTATACATTGATGAGCATCTTATCGTTCTGAACAAACCCGCTGGACTTTCCGTCCTACCAGATGGATGGGAAAAGGATTCCGAGCATCTTGTCAAAATGCTGGAAGAACAATATGGAAACCCTTCGACAGGCTCAGGGCAGCGAATCTTTATCGTCCATCGGCTCGACAAGATCACAAGCGGAGTGATGGTCTTCGCTCGTGATGCGGAGACCCATCGTGCATTGAACATCCAGTTTGAAAATCACGAGGCACAAAAGACATATCATGCGATCCTGGAGGGCAATCCAAAGTGGGAGGAGAAGGTAGCCAAGCATCCGCTGCGCTCAAATGTTGGACATAAGCATCGCACGATGGTGGATGACAAAAATGGGAAACCCTCTGAGACGCGGTTCCGAGTCATGAAACGGTATCCAGAGTCAGCTTTGGTGGAAGCGAAGCCGATGACCGGCAGGACGCACCAGATACGAGTCCATGCTTATGCGTTGGGTCATCCCTTGGTGGAAGACATCCTATATGGTGCACATGATATTTATGGCTTCGGGCATCCGATGCTGCACGCGCAATCGTTATCTTTTATTCATCCAGCTACAAATGAGAGATTGAAGTTTTCTGTGCCGCACCCCACTGATTTTGATGAGGCGTTGGAACGTTTGAACATTCAAACGTTCCAACTTTAGATCCAGTTACGAAATTTTTCTGGCTTCCATGTAGAAACGTTTTTCACGCGCCTCCCCCATCGAGAATGTTTTACGCGGCAATGCGCCATCGAGAATGACCGTCTTGAACAGGTCGGACTTATCCATGCCGGGAAGATAAAAGCCGGCGTTGTTCGGCTGGCTTCCAAGCTTCACAGTGACATCTTGGCCGTGCACATAATCCACTTTTTCCGCGCCGCCGTTTTTGAGGAAGGAATCAATGAAGGGCTGGATCGTGCCGACCGGCAGATTGGATGAAGGGTCGGCAATCTCGATCACACCAAATTCGCGTGAGCGGCCGCCTCCGACCAAGCCGATAACCTGCTTATCAGCATCAGCCCGCGAAGCGTCCACAACTTTTACCATTTCATCCGCACTCGGGACAGGTTTGTACGTTAAATTCAGACCGAATGTCTTTTCAAGCTCCGCGAAGAGATCTTTCTTCAAACCAAACAGCACACGATGGATTGGTTCAAACTCGAGCCCTTCATCATGAACGTTTTCAATTTCAACCAACGCATAACGTGACGGATGATCCATGCCGACCTGGGGTTTCACCTTTTCCCAAATCGCCTTGGCGGTTGCGAGCGAATGATTGCCATCGCCCATCGCAAAAAGCAATATTGGTTGATTCTTATCGATGCCATATTTCGCGGCAAAGGTCTCAGGGTTGGCAAGTCCCCGCAGTGCTGCAACGATTTGATTCTCAAATTCCTGATCCACTGCATAGCCCGCAAGACGTCCGCTATCGAGCATGAGTTCGAAATCATATAACTTTTCGAGTTTGGATTTGGCGGCTCTCAACGATTCGATGACCGTGCAATTCGGGTCGTCAATCAACACAAGGATATGGGGAAGTTCAAGCGCAGCACCTTCGCGAATCTTCATCCGCGGCGGAAGACGGTCTACGATCGTTCCCTCGGTCGCGCGAATCAGGCTTGATGATCCCTTGTTGTAATCATAGGCTTCCAAATCGAGACTCAAGACGATGCCTTTGCGGGTCTTGCCTGCGACAGTCCGTTCCACATAGACCAGTCCATCATGGGGTTGGAGGACCCCATCATCCATATATTTGCGCATGGTGGTCTGGATGTTCTTGATGCGTTCCGCTCCACTGGGTTTTTCCAAATAGACTTCCGGAAAAGTTATGTTCAACGTGGACGGGGCGTCGCCCACGATCTTTTCCACTTCATTCCAATACTCAGGTTGGGAGGTAAACTGGTCGCAGGCGATGACCGCCCATTTTGTCAAGTCGGTACCTTTTTTGGGGAGATATACCTGAGGGATTTGGATACCGAGGTCGTTGATAATTTTCATTACGTCTCCATTACTTGGATGTCACGGTAAATCATTAGCCACAAATTGCACGGATTTCACGAATTAGTTTTCAATCCGAGAGAATTCGTGAAATCCGTGGCTATGAATTTTGAGTAATAACTTGCAATACACGCTTCGACTACGCGGTGCACTCGCCGTTTGAGGCTCGGGCGTCATTCCGCTAAGCGCGGGATGAACTACGCAGGCTGCAGGTTTTTGGCGAAGTCGATCAACTTTTGAGCCACTTCCGCGCCGACGCGAGCCTGAGCTTCTTTCGTCGCCGCGCCGATGTGCGGCGAAGCGATTACGTTATCAAGTTGGACCAGTTTCCAATTCGTGGTGGGTTCCTCAGCAAAGACATCCAACGCCGCGCCAGCCACTTTGCCATTGGTCAATGCTTCGTAGAGCGCGTCCTCATTGATGATGCCACCGCGCGCACAGTTGACGATGCGAACGCCATTCTTCATCCTGGTGAATTGTTCCGCAGCGATCATGTTGGCGGACTCTTTGGTTTTGGGCAGGTGCAGGCTGATGTAATCAGCCTGGGCAAGAAGGTCATCCAACGTAACCAGCTTGATTCCGTCCACTGCCTTGACGTAGGGATCATATGCGATGACAGTCATGCCGAGAGCGTTGGCGCGCCTGGCAGTTTCCTGACCGATGTTGCCGAGTCCAATGAGACCCAGAGTCTTGCCACCGATCTCATCGCCTTCGAAGGACTTCTTGTCCCATTTTTCGGTTTTCATGGATGTGGTGGCTTTGTAGGTATTGCGAGCGAGCGCAAACATATATCCGATCGCCAGTTCCGCCACGGAGGCGGAGCTGGCGAGCGGAGTGTTCATGACCGCGATGCCCTTCGATTTGGCATATTCGTGGTCGATGGTGTCAAGCCCGACGCCGCCGCGCACGATCACCTTGAGGCTGGGGCAAACGTCAATTAACGGCTGGCGTACCTTGGTCCGCGACCGAACGACCATGCCATCATAAGCGGGAAGAACGTTCGGGAGTTCCTCGGGGGTAATATCATCGCGCACATCCACAATCAGTCCCGCGGCGCGCATTTGCTCAATATATTCCTTTTCAGTTTTGTCACAAATCAAGACTTTCATTTGAATTTCTCCTTATGAATGGGCGAATATTAATAACAGGGATCTACCCGACGAATCGGCTAATCCCTGTCGAAAAGGTGAAACTAATCACGATGCCATTGTACTTAGTGCAAAAACCTTTGTCAACGACATAAATCAGGTACTAATCGTGCCAATCGTTCTTGGAGATTTGTCTGACAAAACATTATAATGAAATGAAAATGAAAAGTTCTCGCCCAAACGGGTGATTCCGCGCATTTTGGCGCATCTACAAATCCATAGATAGGAGCTATTTCAATGACCAAGCGTGTCTTCAACTTTAACCCAGGTCCCGCGGTCCTTCCGCTCGAGGTGCTGGAAACAGCGCAGTCCGAACTGTTGGATTTCAAAGGCACGGGTATGTCTGTGATGGAAATCAGTCACCGCTCGAAAGAATTCGAAGCTGTGATCCAAACCGCGGAAGCAGATCTGCGCGAACTCTACGGCATCCCTTCCAATTACAAGATCATGTTCCTGCAAGGTGGCGCGTCTCTGCAATTTGCAATGCTGCCCATGAACCTGCGCGCAGCTGGCGCCTCTGCAGATTACATCGTCACCGGCACGTGGAGCAAGACTGCCATTAAAGAAGCACAAAAACTTGGCGCGGCGCGCGCGGCTGCCAACACGGAAAAGGAAGGTTTCAATTGCCTGCCTTCCAAGCTGGATCTTGATCCGAATGCGGCCTACCTGCACTTCACATCCAACGAAACCATTCACGGCGTGGAATACTTCACGGAGCCTACTCCGCCCGCAGGTGTTCCACTCATCTGTGATTCATCCTCCGATTTTATCAGCCGCCCGGTGGTCATCTCGAAATACGCGTTGATGTACGCGGGCGCGCAGAAGAATGCGGGCCCTGCCGGTGTGGTGGTTGTGATCGCGCGCGACGATATGCTCGAGCGCACTCCCGCAAACCTGCCTGTGATGCTTGATTACAAGGCGCTCGCCGCAAGCGGCTCTCTGCACAACACTCCGCCAGCCTTCGCGATCTACATTGTCGGGCTCGTCTTTCAATGGGCAAAGAAACTCGGCGGTCTCGCTGAAGTTCAAAAGATCAATCGCAGGAAAGCAGATGCGATCTACAATGCAATTGACCAAAGTGGTGGCTTCTATCGCGGCCATGCAGCACCCGAAGCACGCTCGGTCATGAACATTCCGTTCCGCCTCCCCTCTGAGGAGCTGGAGGACACCTTTGCGAAGGAAGCCAAGAAGAATGATCTGATTGGGCTCAAGGGGCATCGCTCGGTCGGCGGCATGCGCGCTTCGATTTACAACGCCATGACTGTCGAAGGTGCGGAAACACTGGTTCAGTTTATGAAGGAATTCCAAAAGACGAACGGATAACATCCTGTCATTGCGAGAAGGGCGTCAGCCCGACGAAGCAATCTCTTCACAACCTGAGATTGCTTCGCCACTCGCTACGCTCGGGCTCGCAATGACATATCCAATCTGCAATCTAACTGCCCGCTTTCACGTGAAGGCGGGCAGTTCTCTTTTGGTTATAATTACCGGATGGATTTCTTTTTCCCCGAAGACAACCTCAACCGCATGACTCCCGAAGAGACGCGCATCACTTCACTAGGCGCTGAGCCATATCCGGATGGCTATCGTTTGCATGTCCACATCGAAATCACGCCCTTTCAAAATCGACCTCACATCGAAGTGGTGCTCACTGATGCAGATGGCCATGAGGTTGCATCCACAAGTATTGTCGAGCCGATGAGTTGGAAATTGGAATTTACCATGCATATCCGCGGCGAATTGAATAATCCATACACCGTGGAAGCAAAACTCTTTTATCCCGATGGACCAACCACCGAACCACAAACATTTATATTTGACCTAAAACCACCCCAACCGAAACCTGGACCCGATTCCGATTAATGAGATTTTCTAAACGCCAAGGACTCAAATAAAAATCCTCCGTTGTACCCTTCGTATTAAAAACAAAACCATGCCGAAAACATCATCTCGATTCTCCGCGCTGACAGCAATGCTGTTTCTCATTCTTCTCGCGCTCTTTGGCTGCAAGCAGCAAGTGACCTCGACTCCGGAGTCGACTGCCATTATCGCGGCGACAGCCTCCGCAACCGAAGATTTTGCTCCCATTGTTCCAAAGAATGCGAAGGAGATTGTCATTTTCTCATTTGAAGAGGACGGATACGCCCATCTCTTTGCATATATCCCAAACCAACTTCCCCTTACGCGCCTCACATCCGGGGCGTGGGACGATATCGCTCCAGCCCCAAGCCCGGATGGTGCCAGGATCGTATTTGCATCCAACCGCAATGGGTATTGGGACTTGTACTCGATGAACTTGTCCACGGGGAAAGTAAAACAACTGACCAATACACCTGACTACGAAAGCTCACCCTCATTTTCGCCCGACGGTTCCTTCATCGCATTTGAATCGTATATCAACGAAAATCTTGAGATCGTGATTGGCCCGGCAGATGACCCGCTGAATGGTTCCATCCGCCTGACAACTTCACCTGCCTCCGATCACTCGCCCGCCTGGGCACCCGATGGACGTCATATCGCGTTTATTTCGGACGGCGATGTTATTCTCGCTGATCTTAATAAAGCAGACAACAGTCGCTTTCGAAATTTAAGCAACACAGCACTTGCGGCTGAATCACATCCGGTCTGGTCAGCTGATGGACGGAAACTTGCCTGGGCTTCCTCCGCGACGTCGCTTGGACGCAGTGGTATTTACGTTTGGGACTCGACAGAAAACGTCCCTGCCTCGTGGCTCGGTGATGGAGATTATCCTGCATGGAACGGCGCAGGTGATCAAATCATCACCACGCTCTCCGCGCCGAACAACACCTACTTCACGATCTATTCATCAAGTGGACAACTGCTTCAGCCGCTTGAGCCGTTTCCCATGTCGTTACATGGATTGATGTGGGCAAATCTGATCCTCCCAGATTCATTGGAAGAGCAATACCAGGATTCAGCGAATTTGACACCCGCTCCGTTCTGGGCGGCAAACGGTGAACCTGTTTCCGAAGGCGCGTTTGGAAGATGGTCACTTGTCAATCTCGAGGGTGTGCAGGCGCCCTACCCCCAGATGCACGATCTGGCCGATGAAGCGTTCAAAGCGTTACGTCAGCGAGTGACTGAGAAAGTTGGCTGGGACGCACTCGCAAGCCTGGAAAATGCTTTTGTCCCGATTACCGTATCGCTTGATCCCGGTTTCAGCGAGGATTGGTTATACACGGGGCGCGCATTTGCCATCAATTCATTGATGACCAACGCAGGCTGGATGGTTGCCGTCCGTGAAGATTTTGGCGCACAGACCTACTGGCGTTTATATCTGCGCGCACAACAACAGGATGGCTCCCTGGGCGAGCCTCTGCATAACCAGCCCTGGGATTTGTCTGCACGTTATAACCTTGACCCCAAAATTTATGAGCAAGGCGGAAAGTATAGCGATGTCCCGGCGGGATATTGGGTGGATGTGACTTCGCTCGCAATCCAATACGGATGGGAACGCGTCCCGGCGCTGCCCAACTGGCGGACCTATTATCGCGGCGCTCGTTTTACTGAATTTGCACTGACCGGCGGCGAGACCTGGTATGCAGCCATGCTCGAACTGTATCCTCCTGATGTGCTCGTCACGCCGACAAAGCTTTTGCCGCCGACTCTCACCCCAACGAAGACACCTCTGCCCACCTGGACTCCACTGCCAACACGCACACCACGTCCGACCTATACGCCAAGTAATACGCCAACGCCGCGACCAACAATAACACCCACGGGTACACTACCGCCGTCTCCAACTCCACCAACGGTTATTCCATGATGAAGTCAAGTAGGTCATTGCCAGCGAAGCGAAGCAATCTCCGCATTGAATGGGGGATTGCTTCGGGCTACCGCCCTCGCAATGACAGCATATTTCTCATATTATTATTTCTGCTTCTCGCCTCCTGCACACCTTCTGTCCGTGCTGGGGAAACGGGAACAACTCCAACGGCAGTGATCGCGGGTGAAGTGGCGACACAACCCGCGGCTGAGTCGGAACCGCAACCCAGGCCGACCATCGCACCGTTCCGATTCGTTCTCCCGACTCCGGGAGCGGAACCCGTCTCAGGATGGCGTCCGCCTCTGTATCCTGTGCCGTGGGCTGTCTCTGCCTATGATCATTTTTACTTTGCCCGACCCATCGCCGCGGATAACGTTAACTGGCCTCTGGCACAATATCGTTATGGAGGCGTATTCTTCGCGCCAAATATCGTTCACACAGGTGTGGATATCGATGCAAATGAGGGGACACAGATCCTTGCAGCTGGACCTGGTACTGTTGTCTCTGCCGATTGGGGTTTGTACACGGAAGCGCCCGGCAACATAAACGACCCATACGGGCAGGCTGTAGTCCTTCGTCATGATTTTGGCTATAAAGATCAAACACTTTATACAGTCTATGCTCACATGAGCAAGATCATCGCCGCGGTGGGACAGCATGTGGAAACCGGTGATGTGCTGGGATTGGTCGGTGCTACCGGCGCGACGACAGGTCCGCATCTGCACTTCGAAGTACGACTGGGCGAGAATACCTTTTACAAAACCTACAACCCCGAGCTATGGATGGCTCCGCCACAAGGCTGGGGAATTTTGGTAGGACGATTAACCGATGAAGATGGGGAACTGTTGAACCAGTTCAAGGTAGAAGTACGCCCCATGCCATCGGAAGTGCCATTGCGAACGGTGATGACGTACGCAGTTGGCCCGGTCAATGCCGATCCCTACTACAATGAAAATCTTGTGTTGAGCGATTTGCCGGCTGGACTGTATAAAATCACTTTCAAATATCACGATAAAGACCTGCAATTCTGGGCAGACATTTACCCGGGTCAGGTCACATATTTTACATTTACGGACAAGACTGGATTTCAAGTCAAACCGCCGCCTGTCCCTACATTGGATTTTTTGCCAAGGACAGCGACGGTTGTGCCGTAATAATGCAGTGAAACCGTGACACCCGGAACCTGATACGTCGCACCTGACACCTTTCCCGTACCTTGACGTACAGAACATCTGTGCTATACTTTTCCGACATACACAAATTTGACCTTTACACTTTGTATTTGGAGATTATGAAATGGCACCCCGAAAAGCAAAAGCCCCCGTAGCAGAAGAACTTCAACAAAATCGAAACGTGGATGGCGCAAAGCGCGCCGTTCTCGATAAAGCCGTCGGCGATATTCTCAAACGTTTTGGCGAGGGCTCGATCATGCCGCTTGGGCAGGCCAAGCACATGGAAACCGAGACCTTCCCTACTGGTTCACTGTCGCTCGACATCGCACTCGGTGTCGGTGGCATTCCGCGCGGGCGTATCACCGAGATTT
Source organism: Anaerolineae bacterium (assembly GCA_041487615.1). GTDB lineage: Bacteria > Chloroflexota > Anaerolineae > Anaerolineales > Villigracilaceae > Defluviilinea. The sequence continues at coordinate 545 of JBGPNQ010000115.1, read as the reverse complement.
ATGGGCCTGAGTCTTCAGGGAAAACCACCCTCTGTCAGCATATTGTGGCGGAAGCGCAAAAGATGGGCGGCACTGCCGCGTTCATTGACATGGAACATGCGCTCGATCCGGTCTATGCTGCGCGTGTTGGTGTGGATATTGATAACTTGCTCGTCTCACAGCCTGATACGGGTGAACAGGCGCTCGAGATCACCGAAACCCTCGTCCGTTCGGGTGGCATTGATGTGATCGTGATCGACTCGGTGGCAGCGCTCGTCCCGCGATCTGAGATCGAAGGTGACATGGGTGACGCAACCATGGGTGTGCAGGCCCGCCTGATGTCTCAGGCGCTCCGCAAGCTTTCAGGTGCGATCAATCAGACCAAGACTGCCGTCATTTTTACAAATCAATTACGCCAGAAGATCGGCGTGATGTTCGGCAACCCCGAAACCACGCCAGGCGGCCGCGCGCTGAAGTTCTACTCTTCGGTGCGTCTGGATATCCGCCGCATCGCGCAGATCAAGCGCGGGGAAGAGGTGGTCGGCAACCGCGTGCGCGTCAAAGTC
>JBGPNQ010000114.1:0-14085 GCA_041487615.1 Anaerolineae bacterium | reverse complement strand
TGCCAAAAATGCAAAGACGACAATTGTCATGAGTCTATTGACATCTCCCCCGTGCCCATTTAGCTTGGCTGTAATTTCATCAATAATCGATTTTGACGTGTTGTCCAAGGCAAGGTTGACGTAAACACAAAATCACAAAGTGGCGACACATCCTCTGATCGAAGATGCTTCCAAAAAGATGCTAATACCCACAAATTGCGTTTTGTATAGAAATGATGGGCATGGGTAATGCCTGCGTGAATGCCTGCACGCCACGTATCTCCCCATTCACTTCCTTTAAACATCATTGGCTCCATAGGAAATAACGATGGAATGTCGTTGTTTTCGATTTTCTGTATTAGTGCCAGGTCCTTAACATCAATCCGTTTCTCGTAACGTTTTTTACCAACAGAGTAATTGATGAGAACCGGCGTTTGCTTTGTTCGCCGAATTGTTTTCCCTATTGAGTGGTCATAAACTGTTTCCCATGCCCGTTCTACCTTTATGGCATCAGAGTCCTTATGTTTACTCTTGGCAAGCTGTACTTGGCACGTTGAACATGTCCATATTTCCCGAACTTCGCCCATTTCTTTATCAACTGCTACGTCCCAGAATATCATTTCAGTTCCACATTGCGGGCAAACAAATACATCTGACCAAATTGTAAAGTTTATGCGTCCTTGGATACCATCAACATGTTCAGTCTCGTACATCCAGCCACACTCTTCTTCAACATCTTCCAGAATCCGCTTTGCATCACGCTCGAAGGCAACAATATCAACGGGTGTGTTGTAGTTATAAGCAATGAAAGTAGCGGCAGGGGAAAGATCGTTAAGAATAGCATTACGCGCACCAAGTTGTGAAACAAGTTTGTCACCATCGAATATTTTGCCATCCTCAGTCACGAGGTAGCCCAAACTTTCGACGCTGTTTTTGTCTCTGCATAATTGTGCGGCGACTCCTGTCATGCCTGTGCCGCAGAACCCATCGAAGACAATATCTCCTGGTTCGGTATAGTGCAAGATGTAACGCATGATGGCTTTATGAGGCACTTTGGTATGGTACGAGTGTGCATTGTAGATTGGGTCGTTTTTGCCTTCGGAAACGTCGGTTGCAAATGGTTCGCGATGATATTTACCGTTGCTTGCAGGTCGTTCCTTTTGCCATTCTTTGATAACTTCCTGCAAGAACGGGTTGGGGCAAGCTGTGTAATAGGGCGGGTCTGACAATGCGAGAATATCTTCATCGTCGCCAATTGGAAAACCTTCAATCTGTCGTGAAGCAGGGTCTTCCAGGAATTCCTTCAGGCGTTGGCGGTAAGCCTCTTTTCGCATCTGCTCTTCAGGTGTAACGATATATTCCGCCCGTTCTTCGCGGATCAACTCGGGTTGTGATGGTTTCTTTTTAGGCATAGTTTAATTCCAATACGGATACGAAGAGATACCGAGTCCAGCATTACCATGAGGGAGGCTTATAGAATGTTCCGTTGGAGTCCCTTAGCGTAGGAGGAAACTGGCTGGCAGATAGTGCGCCTGGGCGAATAGGCTTTACAAAAGTCGCATTTTTTCGAAGATCATAACTTGCGGTATTAATAAAGGGGTTCAAAATCCCAACAGGAAGTTTCAATTCGTTGCGCACAATTTTAACAGGTTCCACCAGATCAGAATCGTTTGAAACCAATATCGCCACCTGGTAAAGCCTTTTATGCCCATCATTAACCATGTGCGCGGCTATATTTACATCAGAGCCTTTTTCTTCGGTCTTGAGCACTCGCATGTGTTTGGGTCCTCCTGGGGTTGGATGCGCAAGAGGCATCATAACTTCGTGTGAAAGAAAACGACCGAAAATAATTTCAAGTTCCGGGATGGTCTGCAGAGCACGAAAAAATAATTGTTGACGATTCGGTTGATCAGGGTCGTTTGGGCGGGCTGTTACAGGCGCGGTGAAATACTTTATTTGGGTAATCTGGTTTTTGGGCAAAAGCAGCTTGCAAAGGGTCATGACGTTGAGCCATTTATGAGGCGTTCCCTTGACCGCTCCGTAGTACAGATTGAAACCGTCTATGTATACAATCGTTTTCATTTTTCCCGCCGATAAGTTAAAAAAGCAGAGGCGGCCAAAGACCGCCTCGCACCCTGTCCCCGAAGGAACAGGGGGGATATGCCTATTTTATAGCATACACCATTCCGTTTGTCAAACAACCTTGTGCTCACATTGAATAGCCTTACTTATCCAAATTCAAACGTGTGTTGCGCGGGTCATGTCCGCGCATGGTCTTCTGAATGTAATCGTTAAAACGCTTCTGCAACTCATCCACTGTGGTAGGCAAACCTCCCGTCTTGAGTGATTCGAGTAAGTTCTCCACTGCAATGGTAATTGACTCGATTCCGTGAAACGCCTGTGAAGCGGCTTTTACAAATCCATCTGGGATTATCGGGTCCTCATCCTTCTGCGCGAGAAACGCCTCAATGGGCTTGCGCTCCTTCGACGACATGGCATCCAAGCTGTGTTTTACTGTCTCACTTCCCAGGTTGGTGCGCAGGGCTTGCCGCCAGCCGATCAACATCTTGTCCTGCCGTTCATCCAACAGCTTGAGGGTCTTCTCAGCGCTTACACTTGTGTTCGTATACGATGGACGCAAATTACAGGAGGGACAGATTGGCGAATCCTGCAACATGCCCTCATGGAACTCGCGACATGTCTTCAGATTTTGGATCTCACGCTTCCATACGCTCAATTCGGACCCGCCGCCTGCTGCCAGCAAATCGATTTCAACCAACTCCTCAACCGCTTTCAAACGTGCATCGTCATACAACTTCCGTCTCTGATCATCGGCTTTGGGTCCCAGAGTCAACTGGCGATGTAACTCTGCATACGCCGCAATGTAATCCTTCTTGAGTTTTTCCAGTTCACGCGTGAGGGCAACGGGCTTTACCTGCCCCTCACCTTTTGCCAATCTTCGCAGGTCATCCAGTAAGGCTTTCTGTTGCGCTTCAGCACGTTCCACCCAGGGATGATCTTCAGACAGTTCGGCTTTCGCCACGGCGAGGTAACTGGTCAACGGCTGGATCTGCGCCACCAGGTCAACCAACTCTGCGGTATGTTCCACACGTTCGAAATCCCTAATGGAGTCTTTGATCTCAGATGGTCCGAATTTTAAATTGCGCAACTTGCCAACTGTATTGAACTTGCTTAACTCCTCGAGGAATTTCTTCGACCCGCGCAACCCTGCTAGAAATTCCGTTGATTTCAGAGATACACCATGTTGATCACTTCCAACGACCGTTCCTCTCTCCACCGCAAAGGTTGGGCGATCTGTGAAGAGCGGCGTATTCCAAACATTCAAACCCGATTGCACACGGCTTTCCAGTTTTGCTACCTGTTCCAATTTGGCATTCACCCTGCCTTGCAACTGCTTTACCGCATCTTCACGCGTGTTCTCATCGCGGATCAAGCCTGTCTGTAAGCTAAGCCCTTCAAATATAGTTGTCCACAATGGAAGAGGCAAAGTGCGGGGTCTTTCGTAAAAGCGAAAGTCAGCCAAGTCTCTCAGTGATCTTGTGACAACACGATCAAGAGTGCTGGCATCTAACTTCTCACGTCCATCTACATTCAAAACGACGTCGCCGTTGTAAACCAAAGCCAGCAGGATCACGACCACCCACTCAGGTTCAAGATGGAAGAAAACATCCTTTTCAATAGGAACAATCCCAGTTGCAACCAACTCGATAAGTTCTCCGCGATTCAAAACCTGGTTTTCTGGTTTCTTTACCAAGACATCCAGAAATTTTTTTGCGTAACGAGATTCATATGGGCGGATATTTCCATCATCGTCCAACAGTTCCAACCCATCCAGTACCACAGACGCCAGGTTGGTTCGGCTTCGCCCACCGAGATGATAAACAGCTTCCATTGCCGTGGCAGAACGTGAATTCTCTGCGACCACCTGTGTCGCACGTTTGAAGGATGGATACTCCGGATAGCGATCATCAAATTCAGGAGCCAATAAATGAGAGGAGATCAATTTCAGCAAATCCTCAGTCGTTTGCGCCGAAGTGTTCTTCGTCTTTTTCAACACAGCACTGATCGACTCTTCCTTACCTTGATGAATAACTTGTAATTTATCAGTGACATTCTCGCGCAGCCAACGCAACAAACCGCGCAAATACTCATCTGCCTTATTGGCATATTCCTGACGATATTCGCTCGATTCATTTGAAAGAGCCTTGGCTCCTGCATACAAACGCACTTTCTTATCGAATTCATCATCCAACTTCGTCAATTGCAGAATGACTTCATCAGCCTTGCGGTCATCGTGATAGTTGCGGTCGAAAAACGGCGGTAACCAGTAAATATAAAAATCCCTTGGTGGTTGGGCAGTACTTCGTTCGTCAGGTGCTCCGAAGAACAAATAACCTGGGCGCGTTACCTTATGCTCACCCCACGGCAATTCATAGAACCAAATCTTATAATTCGTGACGTAGGTCGTATCACTCAAGTTGAGGGTTTGTTGCAAGGCATCAAAGAAGTAGCGATTGAGATCGGTCTTTCCCATGAAATCGCCCCGCTCATTGATCTTGGCATCAAAATCAATGACCTTCTTCAAGTCCAGGTAATACTGTCCATTCTCTGCGTTGTAGGTAATGAACTGTCCCTGCACCGTTCGCATGATCTCTTTGAGCGCCACCTGAACCTGATCAAGCAGGAATTCCCCTGTCGCTTCAGGTGTTTTTACATAGAGACATAGATTGTCGCGCAACTCCTCACCAGTCACACCCAGCGGCACGAAAGGATCACTTGTTGTCAGGCGATGAATGCTTAGTGCATGAATGATCCGTATCGCCATTGGCTTCAATTGTTCACGAGTGTATACGTTATTGATTCGCCCTTCCAGTACTTTGCTTTTTTCGATAACTTCCGAAATACCAGACATACTACGCAAAGCAGCATTTTCCCGCAACACAGTCCAGTACGAATCATACGATACCAGCCCTGGCTCTTGAGTTGGCACTTCCTTATCCATTAATTGCCGCATCGCCTGGCTCAGTGTCTTGAGTACCTCCCGTTTTTCCGCAATATACACTTGCTCGAAGGTAGCAATATATGCTGGATGAATTGGAAATAACTGGGCAAACTCGCTGAGTCTCTCTGCCATCTGTTTATACAGCGGCGTGAACTGGCGCAAGTGTTCAGTGATCTGCGCTAGTTGCTTATTGTTCTTTTGCAATAAACGATTTGAAACGACAAATGCAATATCTTCACGAGCGATGCTCGCTTGTTCAAAACGGTCTTTTACACGCCTCAATTGCTCCGCCACAAAAGCAAAGCGCGGAGAATCGAACAGCGTCTCCTGCAGTCCGCCAACAAATCGGAAGGTCGTGCTTGCAGCAACCTCTCCCAACTCCCGCAAAAAGCCCAGATCCAGGATCAAGGCGCGTTCTTCGCGTGTGCGCAGGAAATCCAGCAACTCATCTACTACAAGCAATATCCCATGATCCGGATACTTTTCCTGAAATTGTGCAACCGCTTCAATAATCGAATTCTTGTTGTTCGTCACTTCATTGGCAGCAGGAAACTTATACGGGGTCTTCCACCTTTTCAGCGCACCTTCCAGTTCATTGAGCAGAATGTCCCGCAGGCTGGATGTCACACCACCGATTTCCACACGCAACACCTTGAATTTTCCTGCGATCGATTTTGCTGCCTTTTGCACTTCTTTATGCTTGACCTCTTTGATCATGTCTTCATGCTCGGCAACCGCCGAAATCACAGACAATAAGTGCGACTTACCCGTGCCATAGTTACCAACGATCAATACACCCTTGTTGTCATGTGGCTTTTGAAACTGGATCTGAGGAAAGATGAGGTTGATTAACTGGTCAGCCATGCGATCAGAGATCACATAAGAACTGACTAATTCGCGGGCAGCTTTCTCTTTGTTTGCATCTGTCAATTGAATAACAGTCTCAATTGGTTCAAACTGGACAAGATCACTATAGCGCATCATTCACTCCCTTTACTTCTACGCCTTCCAGATTTTTCCAGAAGCGATAATGTTTGTGTTCTGGCACTGCGTAGGATAAAACGCCATTGCCATACGTTCCAGGCCACAGCACCACCAATTTTCTATGACGACTAGCTTGACGGAACAATACAAGCGGATCTAAATTCAGTGATGGATGAAAAAGTAAATCAACATTCGTACATACTGCTACACCCGGGGATTTAGTTCGCAATTCATCTAGCAACCAATCACGAGAGGCTCGTGAGCGATCAACCTCACTTGAAATCACCAAAAAGCCACTTAATTCCGCGCCGACAGAGATAACTTGCCAATCCTGAGGCACATGACGGAGAGATCTTTCTAATTTTACTATTTCCCGTTCTACAATCAGCGTCAATGGAAAAGATAAAGATTGGATATTGTCCATGGCATTATTTCAAGCATAAAGCCAAAACCGTCATCATGCAAGATGAGATTCATTACAGGTCTCTGCCTCTCAGGCTGAATAACCTGCAATTCATAACCTTCGAGAGATATTAACCCCGTATAAACTTTCACCAAGACCCGGACCGCAAAAATCTTCAAATTCGCACTGCGAAAACGCAAAAAGTAGAATGGGGGTGACCTGCCATCGTGTGTCAGTCGGTGTCCCAATTTTCACGAATCATTCTCATACTTTTCACAAGAGTGTTTGCTTCAGATTCTCATAAAAACCCTTGACTTGGAGTCGACTCCAAGTGATACACTCTCGGTCGAGGTGAATTATGAAAATCGCGGAAGTAAGTGAAAAGTTTGGGATTTCATCCGATACGCTGCGCTACTATGAACGGATCGGACTCATCTGGCCCGTAAATCGAAATGCAAGTGGTATCCGGGATTACAACGAAATTGATTTACGACGGGTTGATTTCATTAAGTGCATGAGGAGTGCAGGACTTCCCGTTGAGGTGCTGATTGAATATGTCGCACTGGTACAGCAGGGCGACAAAACCATTGAAGCTCGAAAAGAGATCCTAATTGAGCAACGCGACCTGCTTGTGGCCAGAATGAAAGAAATGCAAAAGACTCTGGACATATTGGATCACAAAATCGAGGTGTATGAAAACGCTGTTTTGAAAAAAGAGAAAGAAATGATTCAAACGGAAGATCAAGCCTTGGAAATCATCTGATTGACGAAAAGATAGGAGTTTGGAAAATGCAAAAACGCAAACTTGGAAACAGCAATCTGGAAGTCTCGGCCCTTGGGCTCGGCTGTATGAGCATGAGCTCGGGTTATGGCCCGGCCGGAAATAAGCAAGAGATGATCGCACTGATTCACACAGCCGTGGAACGGGGCATTACGTTCTTTGATACTGCAGAAGTGTACGGCCCGTTCACAAATGAAGAACTAGTCGGCGAAGCGCTCGCGCCTTTCCGCGACCAAGTGGTAATCGCTACTAAGTTCGGGTTCAAACTAGATTCCGAGGGAGGTGTGGATAGTCGGCCGGAGCACATCAAGGAGGTCGCCGAGGCCTCGCTCAAGCGACTCAAGATCGATACCATCGATCTGTTCTACCAACACCGTGTGGACCCTGACGTGCCTATCGAAGATGTAGCGGGAACGGTCAAGGACCTGATTCAGGAAGGTAAGGTCAAGCATTTCGGCCTTTCCGAAGCAGGCGTGCAAACGATCCGTCGCGCCCACGCTGTCCAGCCGGTCACCGCCCTCCAGAGCGAATACTCGCTCTGGACGAGAGGCCCTGAAGCGGAAGTATTACCAACTCTTGAGGAGCTCGGAATTGGTTTCGTTCCATTTAGTCCCCTGGGCAGGGGCTTCCTCACAGGCAAGATCAATGAGAACACTACATTTGACAGCTCTGACTTTCGCAACGCCCTCCCAAGATTTACGCCCGAAGCTCGCAAAGCGAATCAGGCTCTGGTTGATTGGCTGGGCAAATTTGCAGAACAGAAGAAGGCGACTCCTGCGCAAATCGCGCTCGGCTGGCTGCTCGCCCAGAAGCCCTGGATTGTTCCGATTCCCGGCACCACGAAGCTGCATCGGCTGGACGAGAACATCGGAGCAGCGGCCGTCGAACTCACGCCCGACGATCTGCGTGAGATCGAGAATGCCGCCTCAAAGATCGCGGTACAAGGGGATCGCTATCCCGATAGCATGGAGCGAATGACCGGTCGCTGAGCGATTCTGATCACATAACGAACCCATGAGAACAGGAGATACGAAATGTCTGAATCAAAAGAACTATCACCCGCGCAGAAGCTGGTTGGAGATTTCGCGCCCAAGCTGGCGGAGCTCACGGATGGCGTCCTGTTTGGGGATATCTGGGAACGTGCAGACCTATCGAAACGTGACCGCAGTCTGGTCACCGTCGCTGCGCTCATCGCCAACGGGAACACGGAGCAGCTTGTAGGCCACCTGAACCGGGCTAAGGAGAACGGCCTGTCGGAAACCGAGCTTGCCGAGGTGATGATTCATCTGGCCTTCTACACCGGGTGGCCGCGGGCAATGTCGGCCGTTAGGGTTGCACGCGAGGTCTTCAAGAAGTAGCTCAATCCTATTTAGTGAATGCGATAGGAGTTCATGAAATGGAAATCAAGCGAAGCGGCTCACAGCCTTCGGGGAAAGGATCCCCCGAAAATTTCACCGGCGATGTACGCGTTGACCCGCTGTTCCAGCCAAATGATCATACGCACGCATCCGGTGCCAGCGTGACGTTCGAGCCAGGTGCACGGTCAGCGTGGCATATCCACCCACGGGGTCAGACACTGATTGTTACATCGGGCCGTGGGCGAGTCCAGAGTTGGGGTGCCCCAATCGAAGAGATACATCCCGGTGACGTGGTCTGGTGTCCAGCAGGGGAGAAGCATTGGCATGGTGCCGCACCGACTACAGCGATGACACATATCTCGATTGTAGAACAACTGGACGGCAAGGGTGCTGACTGGATGGAACACGTCAGCGATGAGCAGTACCTGGCTGGATCAGAGATTGAATAACAAGCATAAACATCAGGAAAGACATATGCAAAATCTAAACCTGGAACAAGAAGTAATCGATCTCTCTAAAGAGAAGTGGCGCTGGATGTCAGAGTGTGACATAGATGCCCTGGATGCTCTCTTCCATGAAAAGTCTGTCTTTGTTCATATGGGAGGATCCTGGGGAAAAGAACGGGAACTCGATATCATCAAAAGCGGCGGGATTCACTACAAGAATGCGGACATCCATGAAGTGTCGGTGAATATCATTGGCGGGACCGCCATCCTTTTAAACAGAATTACGCTGCTGGCCGTTGTTGGCGGCAACGAGGTCACGAATCCCTTCATGGTGACAGAAGTGTATGTGCAGCAAAGTGGTACCTGGACGTTAGCCTCGCTCTCGTTCACCAGACTACTTACCCCATAACGACACTATTAACACCAGAATCAGAAGGAGAAAATTATGCAAACTCTAAAATTGAACAACGGTGTGGAAATCCCCATTCTTGGTTTCGGCGTTTTTCAGATCACCGATCTGGCCGAATGTGAAAGAAGCGTGATTGACGCCATTCAAATTGGATATAGCCATATCGACACTGCCGCTTCCTACATGAACGAAGAAGCAGTTGGCAGGGGGATCAAACAAAGCGGCGTCCCAAGAGAAAAATTGTTTATCACGACAAAACTTTGGATTCAGAGCCATGGCTATGAAGGCACGATCAAAGCCTTTGAAAGATCCCTGAAACGATTGCAATTAGATTACCTTGACCTGTACCTGATCCATCAACCCTTCGGCGATGTATATGGCGAATGGCGCGCGATGGAAGAACTGTGTGGACAAGGCAAAGTCAGAGCCATCGGCGTTTCCAACTTTCAACCTGACCGAATCATGGACTTGATGATTCATAACAAAATAACGCCGGCGGTAAATCAGATTGAAGTAAATCCTTTCCAACAGCAAATTGAGGCGCAAGCGTTTTTGCAGGATAACGGCGTTCAGGTTGAAGCATGGGCCCCATTTGCAGAGGGAAAGAATAATATTTTTCGAAATGAATTATTGCTATCCATCGCTGCAAAGCACAACAAAAGCGTTGCCCAGGTAATTCTGCGCTGGCTTGTACAAAGGGGAATTATCGTCCTGGCAAAATCAACCCGCCAAGAAAGGATGATTGAAAATATCAGTGTATTTGATTTTGAATTAAATGCGGAAGATATGGCCGCTATTACAACGGTAGACACAAAAACCAGTAGTTTCTTCAACCATCGTGACCCTGAAAAGGTGAAGTGGCTCGGCACCAGGAAACTGGATGTCTAATAAACAAGTTGTTCCCAGCCATTCAGGAGAATCTCGATGACAAGTCCGCGGATTGGATGGAACATGTCAGCGATGAACAATATCAGGCTCCATGAAAACAGCCAATAAAAATATATTGGGGGTCGGTTCCCTCGTGCTGGCACTGCTGATCTTTTCCCTGCAGGATATTGCCGTGAAATGGATCGGCGGCAGCTATCCCATTTTGGAAATTGTCATTTTCCGCGGAATCGTTGCCATGCCGATTACGCTGCTCTTTTTTCGCTTTGAAGGGCGGCGAGGGCTGCCAACCACAAAACAACATAAGCTCGAATATGTGCGTGGCCTTTTTCTGTTTCTCTCGTACACCACGTACTTTATGGGACTGGCTGCCTTGCCGCTGGCTGAGATCGCCGCGATTCGCTTTTCGGCTCCCTTGATGATCACTGCGTTATCGGTGGCGCTTCTGGGCGAAAGGGTCCGTCCAAGTCGCTGGATTGCCCTGAGCGTCGGTTTTATTGGGGTTCTGATCATCGTCAGACCCGGTTCGGCGAACTTTAACATCGGTTCCATTTTTATTCTGCTGTCGACACTGTTCTATGCGCTTTCGGCCATACTCACGCGCCGCCTGCAAACAACCGATAGCAGCGCCACGATGGCGTATTACAGTTCGCTTTTTTACCTTGTTGCTGCTGCGATATTGGCTCCAGTAGCCATTGCGGTTGGACCGACGCCCAACGCTCCTGCGAGCATTGCCTTCCTTTTTCATGCCTGGGCCATGCCAACCCTGTTGGATTTGATCGTCATGTCCGGGCTGGGATTGGTCTGGGCGGGCGGCATGTATTTTATGGCGCGAGCCTACAGTCTGACGCTGGCTTCGGTCGTTGCCCCATTTGAATATGTAACGTTGCCAATCAATACCATGTGGGGCTTTGTCCTTTGGCATCAATTTCCAACATTGATGACCTGGGTCGGCGCTGGTTTGACTCTGTTAAGTGGGCTGTATACTTTATATCAAGATCAGAAGGAATCATCAAAGCAGGCAGCCTTAAGCGCAGAAAAAGAAATCAATACCATTAACTACGAGAATGCAGATATATAACCCTGGAACCATGTATCGAAACAAATAATCACAATACAAACTGGAGATTATTAACAATGCGTGCAACTGTAATGTATGGCGCGGGCGATGCTGGTCGCGTCTTCGATTGGACTGGAAGTCTCGACAACGTTCCAGATGGCTACCGCGCAATGAACGCACGCGAAGCGATCAAAGCGATGATCGAGTTCTAAAAGGGAGTAAACGAGTATGACAAGCGTAACTCAGTTGATGCGTACCAACCCGGAAGCCGAAGGCATCCCGTCCTCGGTAGTCCTTGACTTCATCACAGCGGTCGAGCAGCACGCCCATCCATTGGATGCGGTGCAGGGCTTCATGCTTCTGCGGCACGGGAACGTGGCCGCCGAGGGGTGGTGGACGCCCTATGGACCGGGATCTCCGCATTCGCTTTACTCGCTCAGCAAAAGCTTCACATCCACCGCCATTGGCCTGGCGGTTGCCGAGGGGCGACTCACGGTGGATGATCCGGTATTGAAGTTCTTCCCCGACGATGCACCTTCAAACCCCAGCGAGAACCTGAAATCCATGCGTGTGCGGCATCTGCTGTCCATGAACACCGGACACAAGGAGGATACGACCCTGCCCGTGTTCCGGAGTGGAGATGACAACTGGGCTCGCGCGTTTTTGTCATTGCCCATCGAATACGGACCTGGCACATGGTTCGTCTATAACACCGCCGCCACATACATGCTCTCAGCCATCATCACCCAACTGACAGGGGAAACCCTGCTGGACTATCTGCGCCCACGCGTGTTCGACCATTTGGGTATCGAGAACCCTATCTGGGAGACCGATCCGCGTGGGATTAACGTCGGCGGTACCGGACTGCATATCAAGACGGAGGAGATCGCCCGCTTTGGTCAGCTGTATTTGCAGAATGGACTGTGGCAGGGCAAACGCATTGTACCGGAGAAATGGATCGCCGAGGCAACGAGGGCCACTTCCGACAATAGCAACACGCAGACCAACCCGGACTGGTCGGTGGGCTATGGCTATCAATTCTGGCGCTGCCGGCACAATGCCTACCGCGGTGACGGCGCCTTCGGTCAATTTTGCATCGTCATGCCTGAGCAGGATGCAGTGCTGACCATGATCAGTGGCGTGCAAAATATGCAGCTCGTGCTGGACAAGGTTTGGGAGCATTTGCTGCCTGCCATGCAGTCGGGAGCGTTACCTGCCAACTCACAAGCCTACAGCGAATTATGCGACAAGCTGGCGACCTTATCGCTGCCATTGGTGAATGGACAAACCTCATCGCCAAATGCGGAGCAATGGTCGGGGAAGGTCTACAAGCTGGAAAGTAACCATCTAAAGCTTGAGAGCGCCGCAATCCAGTTCGGCGACAGAAGCAATACACTTATTCTGTGCGATGACCACGGCGAGCACCAGATACAGATCGGTACCTCCACATGGCTGAAGGGGATCGCAGGTGTGCGCGGACGTGGCGATGAATCCATTGCCTCGTGCGGCGCCTGGACGGCAGAAGACACCTCCGAAGTGAGGGTCTGTTGCACTGAAGACGCGTACTGCCCGATCTTCCGCTTCCACTACACGAGCGATGAACTGCAACTGGAAGTAGAACCAAACGCAACCTGGGATTGGGAGCCTGCAGGAGTCACAAAGATTACTGGCCGCGTGGCTAATTAAGCACGACGAAAATATCGCCACCTGCATTGCAAGGGAGCTGCCTCGATGAACTCATGGGCAAGCGAGGAGCTCAACAAGATCGAAAAGGCAGAAGAACTGCAGATAGCGTCACTGCGGCGTGACGGTACACTGCGAAAACCGGTGATCATTTGGGTTGTCCACATTGGCTATGATCTGTATGTCCGATCTGTGAATGGACGTACCTCTGCCTGGTTCCGTGGTGTTCAGAATTGCCACGAAGGACACATTCGCGCGGGCGGCGTGGACAAGGATGTTAACTTCGTGGAAGAGTCTGGCTCGGACATCAATGACCATATCGACACTGCCTATTCAACAAAATATCGTCGTTATGCAAGCATCGTCAATTCTATGGTGACCCATGCGGTGCGAGCCGCGACAATCAAAATTGTCCCGCGCTAAAAAAACACCTTATTGATTTCAAAGGCAGAAATTATGATACAAGGATCCGAATTACCCATCTTGAGCAATTGGCAAAACTTTTACATGATTATGGGGACCGCTGCAGCGATCCTGACCGGATTGATGTTTGTGGTAACAACCTTGATCGCTGGTATCGATGCGCATCGGTCGACATTGAATGCGGCAGTATCGGCATTCAATACCCCAACGGTTGTGCATTTTGGCGCTGTCCTTCTGCTTCCTGGAGTACTCAGCGCTCCCTGGCAAACATTCTCAAGCCTTAGCCTTCTGCTCGGCCTGTTGGGTCTGGGGATGGTGTACTATTCGATCCTCGTACTGCGACGGTTGTGGGGGGGTACCTCACTATCAATCGACGTTGGAAGACTGGCTATGGTATATGGCATTTCCTCTTCTCGCCAATGTCTTGCTGATCCTCGCAGCATTTGTGCTCCCGAAGAATCCGTCTCCGGCACTGTATATCGTCGGTTCAGCAATGATGTTGCTCCTGCTCGTCGGTGTCCGTAAAGCCTGGGATATGGTGACCTTCCTTGCTGTCGAGCGTGCCCATTCTGAAAACAAGAGCACGTAGTAAAGACTCACGACACTTGCAGGATAGAGAATAATTATTTCATAGGAGAAAACCATGGAATA
>JBGPNQ010000113.1:0-14159 GCA_041487615.1 Anaerolineae bacterium | reverse complement strand
TTTCGCGAGTCAGGCCGCCGGTCGGGTGATGATCGCGCAGAAGTATGGTCGCATCATTAACCTGGGCTCTCAGGCGGGAGTCGTGGCCCTCCCGACCGAATCCATCTATTGCATGACCAAAGCGGCCATATCTCACTTGACGAAATGTCTGGCCGTGGAATGGGGACAATACAACATCACCGTCAATGCGGTCGCGCCGACGTTCATCAATACCCCGGGAACTGCTGAGGCGCTTCAGGATGCCTCTTTCCGCGCGGATGTTTTGTCGCGGATCGCTTTGGGGCGCATCGGAGAGCCGATGGAAGTTGCAGGCGCGGTTGTATTTCTGGCTTCGCCTGCTGCAGCGCTCATCACCGGCGACACTCTTCTCATCGACGGCGGCTGGACGGCTCGTTAGCAGTAGCCTACTGGCGCGCTCAAATGAAAGGAGGTTCAAACTTTACGAATACAAAGTTAACCCTTAAGGATTAGCGATCTTTTCCGAGAAATGCAAAACAAATGCAGGTGTAACAAATTTCATCTCCTCGTTTCTGCATAAGTGAGTTTTCTGTCTATTTCGAAAGAAGCAGGTACTCTCATGAAAAAGAAAAGTGGAATTTATGTTATCCCGGTCGCTGCATCGATGCTGGTAATTCTTATGTTTGGCAGCATGCAGCCAATGGTGAGTTATGCGGCGCCAAAGCCTACCAACACTCCAACGCCCACGCCCAACCCGTCAATCATCGGGAATATTATCCCGATGCCGGTTTCGATCACCTCCACAGGTGGCACGTTCCTTCTAGCGGCTGCTGCGGATATTTACGTCAATCCCGGAACGGCCGAATTGATCGGTATCGGCCAATACCTGGCGGACAAACTGAATCCTTCGACCGGTTACGGAATACAAGTTCTTCCTACTACAAGCCCTCCTGCAAATGGGAACATCTATCTGACTACTGTCGGCGGCGATCCTGCACTAGGCGACGAGGGATACGAATTAACTGTGACATCCAATCTGGTGACCCTCGCGGCTCATAAACCCGCGGGTCTGTTCAGAGGCATTCAAACGCTGCGGCAGATGTTACCGGCCGCGATCGAATATTCTACCGTGCAACCAGGTCCCTGGTCTATGCTGACTGGAACCATTAGAGATTATCCGCGCTTCATCTGGCGCGGTTCCATGCTCGATGTAGCTCGTCATTTCTTCAGTGTTACTGACGTCAAGCGCTACATCGATCTGATGGCTTATTACAAACTGAATGTGTTCCACTTCCATTTAACTGACGATCAGGGCTGGCGGATCATGATCAACTCCTGGCCGAATCTGGCTCTCTATGGCGGCGGCACCCAGGTAGGTGGAACCTGCACCAATTGCTATTACACCCAGGCCCAATATTCAGATATTGTGACATATGCCCAGAGCCGCTACATTACTGTAGTTCCTGAGATTGATATGCCAGGACACACCAACGCGGCGCTCGCTTCTTATGCGGAACTCAACTGCAACGGAGTGGCACCCGCGCGTTACACCGGGACGAACGTTGGTTTCAGTTCCTTGTGTATCAGCAAGCCAATCACCTATACCTTCGTGGACGATGTGATCCGTGAACTGGCTGCTCTCACACCCGGGGCATACATCCATGTTGGCGGCGACGAGGCCTCTTCGACGACGACCGCAGACTATGTGAGCTTTGTCTCGCAGGTCCAGACGATTGTTCAGACGCACGGCAAGCAAATGATCGGGTGGGAAGAGGTAGCTCAGATCAATGGTCTTTCCATTACTTCGGTCGCCCAACACTGGAACACAATCGACAGTTTCGCCCCAACTGCCGTCCAGAAGGGAGCCAGGGTCCTTATGTCTCCGGCAAATAGGGCTTATCTCGATATGAAGTACTACCGCAAGACGCAGCTTGGACAAACGTGGGCAGGACTGATCAATACCCAGACCGGTTATGAGTGGGACCCGGCGACAATTGTGAGCGGCATTCCTGGCAGCAGTGTACTTGGAGTGGAAGCCCCACTGTGGACCGAGACGATCGTCACCCGGTCAGACATGGATTACATGGCTTACCCACGCCTTCCTGGGTATGCCGAACTTGGCTGGTCCCCCCTGAGCGGGCGCAGCTGGATTGAGTATAAAATCCGTCTTGGAAGTCATGGACCACGGCTCACAGCCATGGGCGTGAATTTCTATCGCGATACAGTCGTTCCCTGGCAATAAAGGCGACAAGCTCCTGATTGAAAGGGGCTGGACTGCACGAGAACAATATGAGAATAATGATTATTTTGACGGCGTGTCAAAACAGAAAGGAGATGGCAAAAGTATTTAGATTGTTTCCTGTCCCCATTCTATATGAGGCTGGATGTCGGTTTTCAAATCGTATGATTGATCTATCGTCAAACGATAGATGACAGAAAGGAAATTCTCATGCAAAGGCAAAATCGTCTGTTTATCCCTCTGACGGCGGTGCTGGTACTCATACTGATGTTGAGTATCATGGGAGGTTCTGCCAGCGCAAGTAGTCCGAACGCTCCAAAGACAAGGACACCAACTCCAACTTCAACGACGACGGGACCTTCTCCCACACCCGGCCCGACGCAAACACCCGGACCCGTGCCGATGGTCAGTTCAGCCGAGCTGACTCAGGGTTGGTCGCTTATCTCAGCAAATAACGTTACCGATAACGGTGCGACAATTTCACAGACAGGCTACAACGTTTCCACATGGTATCCAATCACCGTTCCATCCACCGTCCTGGCAGGACTTGTGGCGAATAACGTTTATCAAAATATTTACTTTGGAACGAATCTCCAATCTGTTCCAGACCTGACCACTCAGAACTGGTGGTATCGCGGACAGTTCAATGCGGTTGGCGGTGTCGCGGGCCAGCAATACTGGCTGCGCTTCAAAGGCATCAGTTATCGCGCCCAGATCTGGCTCAATGAAACTCAGATTGATGCCAACGCGGTCGGTACGATGGTCATCCATGAATATAACGTGACCAATCTCATTCATCCCGGCGCGGCAAATGCCGTAGCCCTGTTGATCACTCCACCGGCTCATAATTGTAATGATCTATCCTTCTGCACGGTGGACTGGAATCCCGAAGCGCCGGATATGAACGCAGGCATCTGGAGCAAAGTTTTTTTGGATACGACCGGCCCGATTGCATTACGCGACCCTTATGTGAAGACCGTCCTGCCCCTGCCGGCGACGAGTTCCGCCGACCTGACCGTATACGTGGACGCAATGAACGGCACGAACACAACGATCGGTGGACTTGTCAGCGGCACGATCACCAAATCGGGATACTCAACCATCAGCTTTAGTCAGAACGTGGTACTAAATCCAAATGAACGGCGCGAGATTGCTTTTGATCCGGTTGGGTTCACACAACTCCACGTCAATAATCCCGCCCTATGGTGGCCCTATCAATATGGAAGTCCGGAACTTTATAGCTTGAGTGTTTCATTCACTGCCAACGGGCAAACCTGGGATAGCAAGTCCATCAACTTTGGCGTGCGCCAGTTCACGGATTATCGGACCACAGTGAACGGCACCTCGTTCGCAGGATACAAGGTCAACGGTCAGAATATTTTATTCCGCGGCGGCGGTTATGTCTGGGATATGCTACAGAGATGGGATACAAAAACCAACCAGACGCATATGCAATACGTCAAAGACATGGGACTCAACATCGTCCGCTTTGAAGGCACACTGGGCAATGAAGAACTTTATGATCTCGCCGATCAATACGGGATCATGACCATGCCGGGTTTCGTGTGCTGCAGCAAGTGGCAAAGCGACAGTGGCTGGAGCACGGAAGATCAAACGGTTGCCTATAACTCGTTGAATAGTCAGATGCGCAATCTGCGCGCACATGCCAGTTCATTGGTCTTTGCGTTTGGCAGTGATATGCCTCCAACGACGGCGCATCTTACCCAATACCATACCATTGCGACCAACCTGCATTGGCAGAACCCAACACTGGATAACGTTGCCTCGTACTCGAATGCCAACGCGGGCGTCAAGATGGACGGTCCGTATGTCTGGGAACCGCCGGTGTTGTGGTGGGATACGAGCCGGGCGGGCAGCGCTTTTGGCACCACTGCCGAAGAGGGATTTGAGTCACCTCCTCCGCTGGAAAGTCAATTGAAATTCCTAACACAGGCCGATACGTGGCCCCAGGGCACAGCATTCAACTATCATGCGGGGAAGAATCCATTCGACAAGATCTCCTGGTACACCGACGGCGTGAACAGGCGCTATGGCACAACCACCGGCGCCGCAGATTATTCCAATAAGTCTGAGTTGTTGAGTTACGAATCCACGCGAGCCTTCTTTGAAGCCTGGAACGGTAACGAATACAGCAAGAGCTTCGGTACCATCTTCTGGATGCAGAACAATGCCTGGCCATCCGTGCATTGGAGCCTGTATGATTATTACTTCAAACCCGCGGGCGGATACTTTGGAACCAAGAAAGCGGATGAACCGGTACACATCCTGTATGACTACTTCGGCAGGAATGTCAAGGTGGTCAATTCAACACTGACAGGTTACACAGGCATGACTGCGCTTGTCACGGTCTATAACATCCCCGACCTGACGGTGAAGTATACCAACTTGGCACCTCTCAGCGTTCCGGCAAACGCGTCAACCCAGGTCTTCACGATCCCCTCCATAAGCGGATTGACACCGACATACTTCATCCGGCTTCAACTGAAGAATTCTTCAAATCAGGTGGTCAGTAATAACCTGTACTGGTACTCGACGACTCCCGACGCACTGGGCAATAAGTCTACCTGGTACTCCACATCCGTAAGCACCTACGCCAACCTGACGGGACTCAACAGCCTGGTCTCCAACAGCAACATTTCCACTTCAGTCTCGCGGACAGTTGCTTCTGGTCAAGAGACCGTGAATATCACCCTCACCAATAGCAACGCCACAAATATCGCCTTCTTCACGCATGTGGAAGTGACCGCTGGAAGTAACGGCCTGGAAGTACTGCCCGTGACATACACTGACAATTACGTCTCACTCTTCCCTGGCGACTCGATCACCATTACAGCCAAATATGCAACGGCTGATCTCGGCGGTCAAGCGCCGTATCTCATGATCAAAGGTTACAACGTGCCACAACTTTTGCTAGCGGTACCGTAGCCCTTTCATGATTCAATAATCGCAGAATAAAAAGATGGGATGACTGAAAAGTCATCCCATCTTACATTTGCTGTGCACGGACGCGGCCTACAAATTAAGCTGGCTCATTCACAGGCGATATTGCCGTCCGCATCAATCCTCGACGCGACACAACAGCAACGATGTGCCATTCGCCCGGATGGTGACTTTAAAGACGCTATTGACCTGATAGGGCCAGTTTGCGGCTGTCAGAAAGGGGTTGAGCTTGGATCGCTGAAATAGATCCGAGGGCTGCTTGTTCATTGTGTATATACTCACTGGGTCGATCCACATTTTCTGCCAATCTCAATTCCAAAAGTGACTGAAGAAAGGCGAGAGTTGACTCTGCGCCTTGATTCTCGTTCGGCCGATCAGAATGCAGACCATCGCGGCAACCACCTGTTGTTGGGTCATAGATCGGTAGGTGCAGGTCGTTTCGTCCCAGGAACCACTCAAATGCGCGCCGGGCTTCCAGGTGCCAGCTTTTTTCTCCGGTGATACGATGAGCCTCGAGGCAGGCAGAGACCATTGCTTGTGCCTCCACGGGTTGTTGATCGAAGCGGGCCCGATCGCCACCTTGTTGATAAAAACCGTTGGAACCAATCGGAACAAAATGCTTTCCTTCCGTGTCCGCGTGCTGTAAATTCGCGAGCCAACCGAGAGACTCCAAACCGATCTCGGTCATCCCAGGATTGGCCAAGGACTCGCCGCACAATAACATGGCATGTGACAATGCGGCGTTGCAATAGGTCAACCTGTTCTCGAACCAATTCCATTCATCTGTGTGGTGATCTTGATAGAGTGCCAGCAACCGACCCGCCAATTCCTCCTGCACCTGTCCGACGCGCCGGTCACCAGTAAAGCGACCCAGATACTCATGGATCCCAATCAGTGCAAATGCCCATGCACGCGGGCTGGTCGTTTCAAGAATGGCCAGCAGCGACTGTTGGAATATTTGAGCCGCTATGTTTTGAATCGTTGGTGTATTCGAACGTCCGAGCACCATCCCCAGCGCCCACAAAGCGCGGCCATGGCTGTCGTCCGAGCCGCTCTCTTCGAGCCAGTTACGCTGGTAATCCATAAAGTTGCGAAAGCGTCTTGTTTCTGTATTGAAGGCATACCACGTGAATGCGAGATAACGTGTTGCCAGATCAATAGCTTCTTTATTCCCCAATTCCTCCAGCAGAACACTGACCATCAGGGCACGGGCGTTATCGTCCGTTGTATATCCTTCGCGATAGTTGGGTATCGTGAAAATGGCGTGTTGCAGGATACCAGTCTCGTCTGTGAGGTGACGCAGGTGGTCCAAGCGGAGAGGAGGTAATTCCCCGGCACGTTTGTCCAATGCTTTGACGGCAAACTCTGCCTGCACAAAATGACGGCGTTCCGCACGGGCACGCTCAAAGGTCTGCATATAACGGCGGGCAACCTGGGGCCAGATCATGTCCCGCCCAAACACATAGGCACGCTTTCGCATTGCATGACGTTTCGATTCATTTCCCAGCAGATCGATGACCTGTGCGGCCAGCGCTTGCGGGTCCTTGAAGGGCACCAACACGCCGCGTTCATCAGCCAGCATCTCTTCAGCATACCAGTAGGGTGTGGAGATAATCGCCTTTCCTGCTCCCAAAGTATATGCCAGCGTGCCAGAAGTGATCTGCGCCACGTCGATATAGGGAGTGATGTAAATGTCTGAAGCGCTGATGAATTGGACAAGTTCATCCAGGCTGACGAAGCGGTTGTAAAAGATCACATTCGCTTCCACGCCTTTTTCATGTGCCAGCCATTGCAGGGAAAGGCGATACGTTTCACCTTCGTTCTGTATCACGTGAGGGTGGGTTGCGCCAACGACCATATAGACCACATTTGGATATTTCTCCAAAATCATCGGAAGTGCTGAAATGACGTTCTCAATACCTTTGTTGGCAGAGAGCAGGCCGAAGCTCAGCAACACGCTTTTGCCTTCCACGCCAAATAGATCCTTGTGAAAGCTCGGATCCATAAATGCTACATCGGGTATACCGTGCGGGATCAGATCGATCTTTTCTTCAGGTACCTGGTACACACTTTTTAGAAATTCCACGCCTCGTTCGCTCATGACAACCACACGGTCCGACAGGGAAATGATCTCCTGGAGCACCCGACGCTGATCAGGATTCGGATTCTGCAGGATCGTATGCAATGTTGTAACAACAGGCATACGTAATTCCCGTAAGAGAGTCAGGATATAGCTGCCCGCCCTCCCTCCAAAGATGCCGTATTCGTGCTGCAACGAGACCATGTCCACATTATTGAAATTCAGGAAATCCGCTGCCCTGCGATAGGATTCAATATCTTTTTCGGTCAGTTCAAACCGTACGCGCGACGGATATTCATAGCCCGCCTCGATATCATTGACCGGCAGGACGATGCAGGCTGTCTCTTCATACTCATCAGCAATCGCCTCACAAAGATCGGTGGTGAACGTGGCAATTCCACACTGGCGCGGCAAATAATTACCGATGAAAGCAACCCGCCTGATGATTGAATGGTTGGCTATATTCATGAAAAATTTCCTTTGTTTTTTATGCGTTCCAAATGATTACGTTGCCAGGATCCTGACAATACATTTTCCATAACATGCTGCTGGTTTTTACTTTTGGATGCCATCCGGTTGAGCCTGGAAAGCGGTTGAATTTTCCTCAAGAATGGTTTTGAGTCTGGCCACATCTTCCTCAAGTTGTTTTTTCAACGTTTTCCATAGCAACCTCTCAGTGATATTGAAGAAGTTGGGGGCACTGGCCTGAATGGAGATATTAATCCTTGTCTTCCCGCTGACACTCTCGAGGGTGTAGGATGTCCTGGAATGGACGGGCCCGCTCAGGGACTTGAATCCATATTTTTTGTCCGGCTCAAATTCTGTAACTTCAAATGTGCTTAAATTCCGGCGTCCCATTAAATGACCGATGCTCCGAAAGAAGGTCTCGATGGTACTGCCTCGTTTCGGGAGCCGAGCCGTTGCCAGGATTCCGTATTGCCATTGAAAATCGTTTTCAGGTCTGCTCACAAAATCGAAGACCTGTTTGACCGGCTGTTCGATCAGCGTGTTTGAACTCAAAATGATCATTCGTACTGTTCCTTCGTAGTTTTCGTGCAGTCTTGTAATGCAAATACCGGGAAAGAGACCTCGTCGTGACGCTGCTCCAATCCATGGAGGAGAAAGGAAACCAATATTCCATATAACTGCTGCATGGCGCGTTATACGGGAAGTCCCTTGCAGAAAGACCCATTTTTGTATTCGATGCTTTTCAGCCGATTGGGCTTTAGAAGCGCAGGTCTTTACTTTTTGGTGATGCCATCCTTGCGGCTTTCGTATTCCTGCTCGGAGATATAACCCTTGTCGCGCAGATTTTGATTTCTTGCGAGTTGAGCTTCGTTGTTGCCTCGCTGCCGTGTCGTGTACATGCTGGCGTTATCCATCACGAAATTGTGATGGAGGGCGGCTTTCTGGCCGCTCCTGAACAATGGCACGAGCACGAACAACAAAAGGAGCCCCACGCAAATGCCCTGCGGCAGAGGAAAGCCAGTCGTTTTCTGGAGGACGGTTCCCAGCACGATCATTGCGGCCATTGCAGCGATTCCAATGATCAGTGTCTTGACAAAGCGCTCACGGTCATGGTCCGCGTACCAATAACCTGAGCCCGGCACAAGCATGTTGAAGAGCCCTGCAAGCAGCGGATTCTTCTTATCCATGGCAAACTCCTTTTCCGGGAGGGAAGGAAAGCCAGCAGGCATTCCCCCAAGTGCTGGTGCTACCTCTCAATATCATTGTAGCACTTTGGAGGAGCGAATGCTTAACTGGTTTGTTGCATGGCAAAAAATGTACAGCTTCCATCCTGAGGAGAATCAAGCCCTGTCCCTTGACGCCCCGGGCCTCACCGCGGCTTCGCCAGGCTAACTTTCAGTTCCTGATCGTGTAATGAATATGCATTAAACATGCTCACTGCCTTGTCGGCTTCGCTTTGTGCACTCATCGTTATGAAGGCAAAACCCCTGGCCTCGCCGCTCTTACGGTCTTTGATTACTTCTGTCGCGGTCACTTCTCCAGCTTGTGTGAACAGCGTATTCAATTCCTCCTGGGTGGTTGACTTGGACAAATTTCCTATATATAGCTTGGCTTCCATTTTTAGTACTGCTTTCTCCGACAGAATTGCCGGGATAAAAAACGCCGTCAACCCCGTAACAGGCTTGACGGCTGTAATACCATACAAATCCAGTTATTTTCAGAGTGCCGCCAAATCAACCAAACTTAGAGTTTGAATTTCGATCTACAAAACTGTTCAAAAGTTTGGTTATCAATGGATTCGGCGGTAGTTCTCAATTGTTGCGTTTGAGTAAACCTGCACATCATTACATGACAGCAGCCTTAACACCAAGTTGACCCAGGATCGCTTTCAGCCCAGCGCCATCGGTGGGCTCAACCGCCCAGGATGTGATCTTATTCTCTTTGACGGTTATCTTTGTCTTTTCAAGCCTGGCAGAAAAAGCCTTGTTCGTAGCAGGGATCACTCCCATCTGCATATTCGTCAGATCGAATGAGCCGGTGTGTGTCCCGCTCAGTTGTGATGTGGTTCTGACTACATCACCATCCGCGCCGATGACCCTGAAATGGTAGTCCAGATCCGGAAAGGCGGTCCTTAGGTTGGCGCTCATTCCGATCCAGGCGTCCTTGTTGATCGGCTCAGGGGTGGGTCCACTGAATTGAAAATCTTCCGCAAGCATTGATTTTGCATTCTCAAAATCGCCCTTCTGGACGGAATCGACGAGGGCCTGTACAGTTTCTCTTTTATTCATGATGCTTCCTTTACTACTAATCGAGCTACTTCAGAGCAAATGGGCCATGGTATTAATGGATGTCCCCTATGGAACACCCGCCATTTCCCCCAGTTGATAAACAAATCGTTTATGAAATGCCTGTATCAGTGTAACATACTATTGGTTCCAATTACGCGGCAATGTGGGAGTGTCCAAAAGGATGGGCTAAATCTAACTTTGCCACAGAGAACACTGAGTTCATTGACCCGCACCTGCCGTTGGGGCAGGTGGAAAAAACTCAAACATCTCGGTGGGCTCTGTGGCTAAGCCCACGAAATTAGACACTCCCGGCAATATCAAAATGGACAGGTTCTGTGAATGTCTCATTTTCATTTCATATCCCTTAAGAGGTTGCAGCACATCATAATAGCCTGGCAAAGCTCGAAACGCATGAATGATATTTGTCCGTTGCAGTAGAATGAATATAATGGTAAATGAAACTTTATCCAAAAGAAGAGCAAAGGAGCATTCGCCCTATGCGACAGAGCCAACGAGATCGAACAGAAAAAGAAGAAGCCGAAAAAGACAACCCGGCCCTGAGTAAAGTGATCGAGCGAAACATTCGCACGATCATTCATCTGCGCACAAAGGCCGCGCGTGAACGAAGCCTGCAAGGTCGCATCGCCGACAGCATTACATCCGTTTCGGGACGGATGGTTTTCGCATATGTACATATTGTATGGTTTGGAGGATGGATACTCTTAAACACTGGTCGTTTCGGTGTGCGCGTGTTTGATCCATTTCCCTATGGACTCCTGACCATGATTGTATCTCTGGAAGCGATTTTTCTTTCAACATTTGTGCTCATCAGCCAAAACCGCCTGGGAGAAGAGACTGAACGCCGGGCTGACCTGGACCTCCACATTGGACTGCTGACCGAACATGAATTGACACGCGTGTTACAAATGCTGGATGCCATACAGGACAAGCTGGGCATCGTAGATCATGAGAACAGTGAACTCGCGGACCTTGAAATGGAAACCAAGCCCGAAGATGTGTTGGCTGAAATCCACCGCCTTCAAGCAATTGAACTCAGCAAAAGGTAAGCTTTATGAGTCAAATACCTGATAGTCGCTCCGAAGACGAATACCGAAACATTTTTGAAGCTGCAACTGACGGGTTGGTGATTTACGATATGGAACTGGATGCCGTGGTTGAAGCCAACCCCGCCGCGTGTGAAATGCATGGTTATACTCGCCGGGAATTCATCGGACTAAATCCGGTGGTCCTCATGCCTCCTGACAGTTACACCCTGTTCAGAGAGCAGGTCCGGACGGCTGAACCGGGCAGTATGTTCGAATCGCTCAGCGTTCATATACGCAGGGATGGCTCACCGTTTCACGTTGAAGTTCGCAGATCGAAGATCAGCTATCGGGGCCGGCCGTGCCTGTTGAGCGTCATCCGGGATGTGAGTCAACGCATCCAAACAGAAAAAGTTCTAAGTGAAAAAATAGAAGCGCAGATGCGCGAACAGGCGACTCTGCTCGCCATCTCTCATACGTTGGCATCCACATTGGAATTTCAGCCGGGTCTGATCCTCGACCAATTGCGGGAGATTATCGAATACACGCGTTGCGGCCTATTCGCCCTGGAAGACTCTACACTGGCCACTCTGGCAATGCGCGGGACGCCGCAATTGGAAGGATCCTCGCCTTTCCGCATCCACCTGCAGGGCCCGGAAACCGTGGAGGCGTTGTTCAACGGTCACCGACCCATCCGCATCGCCGATGTGTGGAGCGACGATCCGCAGGCGCAATTTCTGCGCGCGCTTCTGGATGGTGGGACTGCCGCATTGCTCGAAGGGATGCGGTCATGGATGTGGGTACCACTGGCTGTAAAAAACCGTATTATCGGGGGTGTAGGCGTGGCCCACGAGAAGTCGAATTACTTCACTTCCCATGATGCCGACCTGGCTCTGAGTGTGGCGGATCAGGCCGCCATTACCCTGATCAATGCGGAACTCTATGGACATGCACAGGGGCTCGCAGTCCTGGAGGAACGACAGCGCCTGGCGCGCAACTTGCATGATGCCATCAACCAGTCACTCTTCTCCGCAGGGCTGATTGCTGAAGTCCTGCCTCGCCTATGGGACCGGGACCAGCAGGAGGCACGGCGCTCGCTCGAAGATCTGCGCAAGTTGACCCGCGGTGCAATGGCCGAGATGCGCGCCCTGCTGGCCGAGCTGCGCCCGGCAACCCTGACCGATGCGGAGCTGGGCGATCTGCTGCGCCTGCTGGGAAATGCGTTCACCGGACGCACAAATATCCCAGCCACGGTAACCGTGCTGGGAGAAGGCGTCCTTCCCGCTGATGTGCAGGTGGCAATCTATCGCGTCTGCCAGGAGGCGCTCAATAATGTCGCCAAACACGCTGGAGCCAGCATGGTGGAGATCAACCTAAGGCATGAAGAAAACGCAATCGACTTGATCATCCATGACGATGGCCAGGGTTTTGATCCTGAACGCACGGCATCCGGTCACTATGGCTTGAGCATGATGCACGAGCGGGCCGAAGCAATAGGCGCACAATTATCGATCACGAGCCAGCCCGGTCAAGGCACCGAGCTCACTATCCACTGGACTCAAACCCCACCCAAGGAGGCCTTATGACAAACTCTCCTTCCCAACCCATTCGCGTCATGCTCGTTGACGATCACACGATGGTCCGTCGCGGACTGGCGACCTTCCTGAAAGCTTTCGATGATCTGGAACTGGCTGGCGAAGCCGAAAGCGGTGAAGTTGCCATCCAACTCTGTGCTGAGGTATTGCCGGACGTGATCCTCATGGATATGGTCATGCCCGATATGGACGGAGCAGCCGCGACCCGCGCCATCCGCCAGCAGTTTCCGCAGGTGCAGGTGATCGCACTGACCTCTTTTAAAGAGGGGGACCTGGTGAAGAACGCGCTGGAAGCCGGAGCGATCGGCTATCTGCTCAAGGATGTCTCCGCAGATGAACTGGTGCAAGCCATCCGCGCTGCCCATGCCGGCCGCGCCACTCTTTCTCCTGAGGCCGCGCAAGCACTGGTCGAGACAGCCAATCAACCACGAGTGCCTGGCCTCGACCTGACGGAGCGCGAGCGTGAAGTCCTGAGCCTCATGGTTGAGGGACTGAACAATACACAGATCGCCGGCAGACTGACCGTAAGTTCATCCACGATCAAATCCCATGTCAGCAATATCCTCTCGAAATTAGGGGTAGCCAGCCGCACCGAGGCGGTAACCCTTGCCCTGCGCAGCCGCATCGTTCCCTGACCATTTGCATCTCCCCCAAGTGGCGGAGACAAACCCTCCCCGGCCGTTGGATGTGGCCGGGGAGGGTTTGTTGTAGGATGAGTTATAGTGCAATAGATCAAAAAGGAGAAATCTCATGTTGTGGACGATCATCGTAATTCTAATAATACTGTGGCTGCTCGGCTTTTTGGGTGGAAACATAAGTCCAAGCTTCCCGAAAACAGGCAGTTGGATTCACACTTTATTCGTTATTGCTGTCATCCTAATCGTTCTGAATGTGTTGGGGATCATATAGATCTGCGCTCCGGTGCAATGGGGAGGAATATCCAGACAGACTGCAGCGTCATAGGCAAAATAAGAAAGGAGATTCCCAATGATTTATACCATCATCGTAGTACTAATCGTACTGTTCATAATTGGCTACTTGCGGTAAAGCCAACGAATTACACATCACACTTAGCGGTTCCCTTCGGTGAGTAGCTTTTCCAATAACATTTTCATGCTTTACTGAGTGCCGCATAATTAGCTAAACTTGCGATTTGAGTTTCAGCCTGCAAAACCATCTAAAAAATTTACTTACGCATGTGAAACATGCGTGAGACAAGCGGTAGAAGGAGATTTCGTATGAATACTACATATATTATTGTTGCGGTCGTCCTGGTAGTAGTGGTCATCGTCGCTGTTTTGTGGCCGACGATGGCTCGCCGTAAACGATCAGCACGGCTCCAGGGTCAGTTTGGATCTGAGTATGATCACACTGTGCAGGTGCTCGGTGACGAGAAAAAAGCACAGACGGAGCTGGAAAAAAGGCAGAAGCATGTTGAAGCTTTGGATATTCGTCCTCTTTCTGCCAACGAGCACAAGCGTTATCTGGCCGATTGGGTTGCGGTCCAATCCAAATTCGTCGACGAAC
>JBGPNQ010000112.1:0-14230 GCA_041487615.1 Anaerolineae bacterium | reverse complement strand
GTGGCGATGTAGTCACCAAAGACCAGCTCCTGGCAGAACTGGAGCTTGGTAAGGACGAGTATGCACTCCGTCGCGCCCAGGCCAATTTGAAAATCGCCCAACTCCACCTGCAATTGGCGCGCCTGCAAAATCCACAGACATCTGAAGTGAACAAGATCAACGTTGCCATTCAGGAGCAGGAAGTGGAACTGGCACAGATCGCCCTGGACGAGATCAACGTCACCTATGATGGGTTGCGCATCACGTCACCGATCGATGGAACTGTCCTCTCGGTTTCGCTCCTTGAAGGCGCTACAAGTACGGCCGATAAACCGGTCATTGTGGTCGCCAATTTGGATGACCTGGTCGCAAGCGCAACTGTAGATCCGGAAGATCAGGCCCGCCTGGTCATTGGGATGAAGGTCACCGTCAGCTCGATTGGGAAAAATATTCCGGTTGCAGAAGGGAGAATCCGGGCACTGCCATATCCCTACGGCAATGCGGATACTGAATCAACGGATGGCTCTGTTCAAGTGGCACTGGACAAGTCCCCGGCGCAGTTGGGTTATGAGGTCGGAGATATGACCAGTATGAGCATCCTATTGGAGCAGAAGGCCGATGCTCTTTGGCTGCCTCTACAAGTTGTGCGTGAGTTCGAAGGTCGTTACTTCGTGATCGTTAAGGAGGGCGCTGTGGAACACCGCGTGGATGTCAAGGTGGGCATCGTCGATGATGATCGCATCGAGATCACAGAGGGTCTTACCGAAGGCCAGGTGGTGATTGCACCATGACCGCGGACGTTCTCATTCGCTGTGATGCGCTGGTCAAAATTTATAAGGTGGCCAATCTGGAAGTCATGGCGCTGCAAGGGCTTGACCTGGAGGTGGCGCGCGGCGAAATGCTCGGAATTGTTGGCGCCAGCGGCAGCGGCAAATCCACGCTGATGAATATCCTCGGCGGCCTTGACCGTCCCTCGGCTGGAAGGGTCTCGGTGGATGGGGATGATCTGCTTAAGATGTCCTATGACTCCATCAATGAATATCGCCGGAGGAAGATTGGTTTCGTCTGGCAGCAGGCTGTCCGCAACCTGATACCTTACCTGTCCGCCCTCGAAAATGTCCGCCTGCCGATCACCATTCAATCTCAGAGCTGGAGCAAAGAACGGCCTCGTGTGGAGGCGTTACTGGATGCTGTCGGCTTGAGCGAGCGCAAGCATCACCGCCTCGCTGAGTTATCAGGTGGTGAACAACAGCGGGTCGCCGTCGCCGTAGCCCTGGCCAATAACCCTGTGTTGTTGTTGGCTGATGAACCGACGGGCGAATTGGATTCAGCCACAGCCGCGGGTATCTTCCAATTGCTCAAGGATCTAAACCGTCAATATGGTCTCACCACTGTCATTGTCAGCCATGATATGGAGATTGCCCATCATGTGAATCGGGTGGTTGCGATTCGCGACGGAAAAACCTCCAGCGAGACGGTGCGTCAATCTGCCCCAAACGCTGCGGTCGAGTCGGCGCATAAGAAGTCAGAAGAGACTTTCGAGGAATATGTATTGGTAGACTCGGCTGGTCGCTTGCAAGTGCCGCGTGACTATCTGGAGCAATTCAACATTCAGGGCCGGGTCCTGCTCGAGGCGATGGAGGATGGGATCTTGATTCGTCCGGCCATGGGGACGGAAACGAAAAGTACGTCTCCGGATGAGGTTGAGGCGGCCGCGCCGGAAATCAATCAAGCACAGAAAAGCCGCAGACTGCATAATTGGTGGCTGCGTTTGCGCCGCAGCCGCGGAGGGCCGCAATGAGTCAGACAGTCCCAGCGCAGGAATTTATCATCCAGGTTCAGGGACTCCGGCGCGAGTTCCAGCTCGGTGAGCGGAGTATCCAGGCTTTGCGCGGCGTCAATCTGGATGTAATACCGAAACGCCTCGTGGCACTGAAAGGCCGTTCCGGGAGTGGTAAAACAACTCTCTTGAATTGTATTGGTGGACTGGATCGTCCTACGAATGGCAGTGTGCATGTGTTTGGCCGCGACCTTTCCGAGCTGGGTGAGGATGAACTGGCGCTGTGGCGCAGACATGAATTGGGGTTCGTCTTTCAATCCTTCGGTCTGTTGCCAACTCTCTCGGCCTACGAGAACGTGGAGTTGATGCTGCGGTTGATCGATGTTCCCAGCCAGGAGCGCCGTGAACGAACGTTGGAATGTATCGAGTTGGTTGGGTTGACGAAATGGATCCATCATCGTCCCTATGAAATGTCAGGTGGGCAGCAGCAGCGGGTGGGGATTGCGCGCGCGCTGGCCAATCATCCGCGCCTGCTCCTGGCCGATGAGCCGACCGGTGAATTGGACAGCAACACCTCCCGCGATATTTTCAAACTTTTCCAGGATATCGTTGCCATCGGCCAGACCACTGTGCTGATGTCTTCGCATGATCCTCTGGTGGATAAGTACGCAGATGAAATCGTGTTGTTGAAGGACGGTCAGATCAACGTCTCAGATGGAGTTTGAAAGTTAATTTCAGAAAATCACATTCGAGGCTGAGCCTTATCTGACATGGAAGGAGACGTACGATAATGACGAAACAAGTATCTCCTGAAGGACTCAAGTGGTTTCAAGATGCCAGGTTCGGCATGTTCATCCATTGGGGACTGTACTCCATTCTGGCGCGTGGTGAATGGGTGATGCACAACGAAAAGATCCCCGTGTCGGAGTACGAGCCGCTGGTGCAACAGTTCAATCCGCTGAAGTTCAATGCTGATGAATGGGTGAGCATCGCCGCCGACGCGGGACAACGATATATGGTCATCACGAGTCGTCATCACGATGGCTTCAGCATGTACGATTCGGCCTTGAGCGAGTACAAGGTGACTCGCACACCCTTCCGGCGTGATCCGTTACATGAGCTGGCCGATGCCTGTGCGCGACGTCATGATCTTAAGCTGGGATTTTATAGCTCCCTGCTCGATTGGCATCATCCTGCGTACCGTTTCCGAAACGAGAGCGGGATGGCCTGGGCCGACTATGTGGCGTTCCTGCACGGACAGGTACGCGAGCTATGCACCCAGTTCGGCCAGATCGCGTGTCTATGGTTCGACGGTGATTGGCCCAATCATCTACTTGATGGAGACATGGCTTATTTTGCGGCAGGCGGATCGTTCGAGTATGAAAAGTTGTACGATATGATCCATACCCTTCAACCGGACGCCATCGTTCATAACAATCGCCACGCCGGACCACTGCCCGGCGAGGATGTGCAGGGATTCGAACAGGATCTGCCAGGACAGAACACGTCCGGGTTCAACACCACCACCATCTCCAACTTGCCGATGGAAGTTTGCATGACTATCAACGACAGTTGGGGCATCAATGACTGGGATGAGAATCACAAAGCGACACAATATTTAATCCGAACACTTGCACGCTCCGCCAGTGTTGGTGCCAATTATCTGCTGAATGTCGGTCCGACTGCGCTCGGCGAGATCCTGCCGGTTCATGCTGAACGATTGCGGGCCGTGGGTCAATGGTTGAGTATTCACGGCGAATCGGTGTACAGCACACGTTCAGGGGTTATTCAACCTGCGACGAATGGGTCGAGCGTGAGTACCAGGAACGGCGGAACGCACTACATACACGTGTTGGATTATGTCAGTGATTGTGTCACGTTGCGCGATGTGCCAACGGATGTGACAAAGGCGGTCCTGTTGAAGGATGGTTCGCCGGTGAAATTGACGCATCACGGCGAGAATACGTTTCTCACCCTCCGCCCTCAACAACGCGATGAAGCCGATACTGTAATTCGACTGGAAAGGTGATTGTTAATGGAAGAAAAAATGAAAAAGAGAGTCCTGGTCACGGGTGCAGATGCGGGCCTTGGGTTGTCGCTGGTGAAGCGTTTCGTCCAGGGAGGGTTTGCCGTATTTGCCGGAGTCTATCACTCGGATGCGGAGCTACGCAGGCTGGCAGGCGAATATGGCGAAGCGCTGGTTCTTATCCCTCTGGATGTGGCTGATATAGACTCCGTGCGCGAGGCGGCCAGGCGAGTCGCGGAGCGGACAAGTGCTTTGGACATCGTTATCAACAATGCTGGAATTCATCTCAAAAATTCACAGCTATCCCTGGAGCAACTGGATTTTGCCGATCAACAGCTTCAGCAGACAATGGAGGTCAACACCTTCGGGCCATTGCGCATCATCCAACAGTTCCAACCCTTGTTGGAAAAAGGAGAAAGGAAACTCATCCTCAACATCTCGTCTGAGGCGGGCAGCATTGCCGATTGCAAGCGGGAAAGCCAATATGCCTACTGTATGTCCAAGGCTGCGCTCAATATGCAATCCAAAATCCTGCAAAATTATCTCAAGCCGCGCGGCTTCAAAGTGCTGGCCGTCCATCCTGGCTGGATGCGAACAGACATGGGTGGGCCGGAAGCTCCGCTAGCCTCCGATGAGTCGGCGGAGGCTATCTTCAAGCTGGCTCTGAGAGAATGGCATGTGGATGACCCGATTTACATGGATTATCAGGGCGTACCTTTGCCGTGGTAGGCGAGGACAGGATGAGAACTCGTACAAAACACATGTTGATCATTCTGGGCGGCCTGTATCATGACTTCGACGGTTTTGCGCAGGCCATGGAATCATTATTCGCGGCGAATGATTGGTCGGTGGAGGCTGCGTACGATTTGGATGTTTTGACGCGCCTCGACCAGGCAGACTATCAAGTAGTCCTCAGTTATACATGCCTCTCGAAGAATACTCCCGAACAGGAAATACCCACACCCGAAAGATTGAAGGATGAACAAGTGCAGGGATTGACGGGTTGGGTTCAAAATGGCGGTGCACTGCTCACTGTTCATAGCGCTACGGTCATGGGTGAATCCAGTCTGGAGTTAGGTCAATTGTTCGGCGGTAGATTCATTTCCCATCCGGCGCCGTTTACGTTTACGATCGCTCCTGTTTTTGGCGAGCATCCCATCACGGAGGGCGTCCAAGCCTTTGATGTGCATGATGAATTTTATATCGAGGCTTGCGAACCTTCGGTGAAAATTCACATGGTCGCGCTTCATCAGGGTGTCGCGTACCCGATGGTCTGGAGCAAACAGGAAGGTGCAGGACGGGTGGCACACATTGCGCCCGGGCATTTCCCTGAAGTCTGGAAGCATCCACTTTATCAGCGCTTGATGATTCAGGCGGTCCATTGGCTCACTGCGGAGCAATAGGTGAGCATGCCGGCCGTTCGTCGCATTCGGGAGTTGTGGCAAGGACAGAAGAGATCAATTCAGGGAGTTCCACCACCATGTTCAAGCACCGTCACTTGTACGATGCTGTCAATATCCGTTCCACGAATCGAGAGGTAGCCATGTCTGCGTCTTTTTCTTTGGATGGTCTCGAGCAAACTCTTACCCTCAGGATTGGCGGGGTTACCCTGCGAGGTGGCTGGCCGGTGGTGAACGGCGTTGCGCTGGAGAGTGGCCAGGTTGAAATCCTCGAACAAACCGATTCCGGGATCAGATTACGTGGGACTGCGCCCAGCCTCGGCAGAGGCGCTTTCGGATTGGCAGTGGCCCCCGCTGAAGGGCTGGTGGAAGGGGCGGGTGGAACCCAATTGCAAATCCACTATTGGCTCGAGGATCTCCCTGCTGACTTCGTACTCGATTCCTTCGGTTTACGGTTCACGTCCATCGAAAACATGCGCGCCTACCTGCCGATGGGCTACAACTGTTGGGACGGCGCGACCTATCAGGAGCCGGAGTCCATGCCCGATGGATACGCTGACCGGGCAGAGCAGGGCTATGCCGTGACCCAGATCCTTCCACGTTTTGGTGCTGGATCCGTAGTCCTGGGTTTCGACCGCCACGACCGTTTCCAGCAGACCTTCAAGTACGAAACCCACCAACGCCCTGTCGCTCTCACCATCCAGACCCTGTGGGATCGCAAGACGCGCACTGGTTCGCGCTGCAATGCTGAGCGCCTGGTGGTCTTCGCCCATCCAGGAGTCGAGGAAGCTCTACGCGCCTGGGCAAAACTTGTGGCCGAGCGATCTCCCCTGCCGCCGCGCGTCTCCGGGCCGGGCATCACTGGCTGGTCCTCGTGGTACAACCTGTATGCCACGATTAGCGAGGAAATTCTGCTAGAGCAGGTACACTCCGCTGCCCGCCTGGCCCAAAGCGCAGACCTGCCCATGCGCGTGTTCCAGATCGACGATGGTTTCATTTTCGAGGCCGGCGACTGGCTGGAGCTCAAGCCACAGTTCCCGCACGGGATGAAATTCCTGCTCGACTCGATCCGCTCCGCCGGTTTCGTCCCCGGCCTGTGGATTGCTCCGTTCATGGTTGGCAACCGCTCCCACCTGTACCGCGACCACCCAGATTGGATAGTGCTGGACGCGCGGACCGGCAAGCCCTTCGTCCCCTGGCATCTCTACGGGGAATTCCGCTGGCACAAACGATCGGAGGATTATTACATCCTGGACGCCACCCACCCCGAAGCCTTCGCCTATCTTCGTAAAGTCTTCCATACGTATCGCCACGAGTGGGGCGTGGACTATTTCAAGACCGATGGCATGTTCTGGGGAGGCGGGTTCGGCCCCGATCAGGTGATCCACTATCAACCCGGGTTGACCCGCGTGGAGATTTTCCTCAGCGTTCTGAAAATGATCCGCGAGGAGATCGGCGCGGACACTCCGTGGCTGGGCTGCGGCTGCCCGCTGTGGCCGTCGATCGGCTTTGTGGATGGCATCCGTATCAGCGGGGATATCGGTGTGGACTGGGACGGGATCGGTTTTTCGGCCCAATCGCTGCTGCGTGACCAGTCCACTCGCAATTTCACCAACAACATCCTCTGGCAGATCGACCCCGATAGCGTCCTGTTGCGCGAGCATTATCACAACCTGACCGACGCGGAGGTCAGATCGCTGGCACTCTACGCGGGGATGTCCGCCGGTGTGATCATGACCTCCGACGATCTGGGCGACCTGGGGTCCGAACGTATCCGGCTCTGGAAGCTGATCCTGAACCCCGCCCGACGCACCTGCCGCTTCCCATTGCTTGGACGGACGACCGCCAATCATGTCACTAGGACCGATATGGCCGATGGGCGGCAGATGCTGAAGTCAGTTCCCAACGATCCGGTATTGGTCCAGGTGCGCGACATGCACGACACACCTGACCCGGGGAGCGGCCCGCGAGCTGTTGCGGCCGTATTGATCTTCAACACCGGCAACGGAACCGTCCAGCGAAGTTATCCACTGTCTCTGCTTGGGCTGCCGGGGCCGCTCCATGTCTTTGATTGGACAGCCGACTCACCCTGGCCTTCAGCCGTTGATTCTTTGCCGGTTACACTCGCCCCTCATGACAGCGCCCTTTTGTTCCTCAGCCCCGACCCGATCTCCTCTGCCCCGGAGAGACTGAGCTAATAGGATATTTATCAGGAAATCGGCCCCGCTGAAACGCGCGGCAGTTCGTCCCATTTGCTTACAGAGTGCCGCATAATCAGGTAAACTTGCGACATGAGTTTCAGCCTGCAAAACCATCTAAAAAGTTTACTTACGCATGTTCCACATGCGTGAGACAAGCGGTAGGAGAATGCTAAATGAAAAAACAAAACTTTGATCTTGGCTGGGAATACACCGAAGCAACCGGCTTTGCATTGGGCTTCGCTCAGTGGCAACCGGTTAATCTGCCGCACGATCTCTCCATCACCAAAGCACGCAACCAGAGTTATCCGACCGGCAACGGCGGGGGCTATGCCTGGAGCGGACTCGTCACCTATCGAAAAAAATTCCTGTTCCCTGACGAATCGCGCGGGCAGAGCATACAGCTTGAGTTTGAAGGCGTCTATATGAACGCCGAGGTATCCATCAACGGTCAGTTGGTCGCGCTGCACCCTTATGGGTACACCAGCTTTATCGTTGATCTCACCACGCATCTCAAGTACGGTGAGGAGAATGTACTGGTCGTAAGCGTCAACAACAGTGGTCAGCCCAACTCGCGTTGGTACACTGGCACAGGCATCTATCGGCATGTGTGGATGCGCACAGGCGGCGCCTTGCACATTCAACCGTGGGGCGTGTTTGTCACCACGCCGGTGGTGGACGTGGCAGCGTCAACGGTTAATGTTGCTACGGAACTCGCCGGTTCCGCGGCCGGCGCAATCCTGCGCTCGACGATTCTCAATCCCAGCGGCGTGACTGTGGCTCAGGCGGACGTACCCATTGAAGGCACGACAGTCCAGCAAATGCTGAAAGTCAAGGATGCCCGGCTTTGGTCGGTGGATGAACCAAATCTATATGAACTGATCAGTGAAGTGCTGGTAGAGGATGTGCTCATGGATACGGAGAAAACGGCATTCGGCATCCGCGGCATTGCCGTGGATGCGCAGAACGGTTTCCGTCTGAACGGTGTGCCGATGAAACTCAAGGGTGGCTGCGTGCACCATGACAATGGACTACTGGGCGCGGCCAGTTATGATCGTGCTGAGGAACGCAAGATCGAGCTCATGAAAGCCTCCGGCTATGACGCGGTCCGCTGCGCGCACAACCCACCTGCCCCAGCGATGCTGGACGCTTGCGACCGATTAGGCATGCTGGTCATCGACGAAACATTTGACTGCTGGCGCATGGGCAAGAACCCCAACGATTATCACCTGTACTTCGAGGATTGGTGGCAGCACGACACTGAATCGATGGTCAAGCGCGACCGAAACCATCCCTCGATCATCATGTGGTCGATTGGAAACGAAGTGCCTGAACGTACCGGCGTTTCGGATGGTTATGCCTGGGCACGCAAACAGGCTGATTTTATCCGCTCGCTCGATGCCACACGCTGGATCACTTCAGCGTTGCCCTTCCTATTCGAAGAAATGTTCGCTGACCCCAGTTTCATGGAAAAACTCTCCGATGCGCAAAGCATGTTTGACCCCAAGAAACTGGTACCCACTGATCCAGCCACAGACAGTTGGGGCAACCGTACCCGTGAATTTAACGAGGCCCTGGACGTGGTCGGTTACAACTATCTCTTCTCACGCTACGATTGGGACGGCAAGCGCTTCCCCGGGCGAGTGATGGCTGGAACCGAGACCTTCCCTTATCTGGCCTATGAATTCTGGAAGGAAGCCGAGCGCTTGCCTTATGTAATCGGCGACTTTGTTTGGACCTCGATCGACTACCTGGGCGAGTCGGGCATTGGCAAAGTAACGGTCGATGACCCCACCCCGTTCTTCGCTGCCAAACCCTGGCCCTATCATTTGGCCAACTGCGGTGATATCGACATCTGTGGTTTCAAGCGCCCGCAGTCTTATTACCGCGACCTGCTATGGGGCGTGAGCACAGTGCCGTTCGTTGCTGTGCTCGACCCGCAGTTGTTCGGCAAGAAACTACAATTTAATCAATGGGGCTGGGAACCCGTTATCGACAGTTGGAGCTTCCCCGGACAGGAAGGCAAACAGACTCAAGTCGATGTGTACTCGATTGATGATGAAGTGGAGTTGTTCGTGAACGGTGTCTCGGCTGGGCGCAAGCCGTCTGGTGCAGTCATGAAAAACAAGACTACCTTTGAAGTCACCTACCAGCCCGGTACAATCGAAGCAGTGGGCTACATGAGCGGCAAGGAAACAACCCGCACCAGCCTGAAAACCACGGGCTCTCCGGTCAGCCTGCACTCCGCAGTAGACCGTCCCGAAATCCATAGTGAATTTGGCGACCTGGCCTATGCGACCGTGGATGTCCTGGATCAGGATGGCCGGGTGGTGAAGTGGGCTGAGCCCGAAGTCTCCCTGGAAGTGACTGGTGCGGGAGAGCTGATCGCGGTTGGAACGGCAAACCCAATGTCTGAGGAATTGTATATGGGCAACAAGCGCAAAGCCTGGAATGGTCACTTGGTGGCCGTAGTCCGAAGCAGCGGGCAGGCTGGCGAAATCATGCTCAAAGCGAGTGCGGATGGCTTGAAAGCAACAGAGATCCGACTTACCGCGAGTTAAATCTGATACGAATAATCTCTTGATATCAATACCTATGCCAAACAAGAAGTAGGAACTGGCTCAAAAACGGGATGAACCATGCCCAAACGGGCAATTTGTTCGAAGATCTCGGCTAATAAAATGCCATCAGGTTTTTGCGGAAGCAATTTTATTGTCTCGGAGGCATATCTGCAACCGCGGTAATGAGATTTCAAATCCAGAACACTAAACTCAGGATTGTTTTCTCGATGACGCCGCAAAAGAACAGAACTGAAGTTGACCATGAAGAAAGACAAATTAGCTGCGTTGGTGACAGCCTCTTGTTTGACATTCATAAAATCATCCAAGCCCCAATATTGCTTGGCATCCCGGAAGTTGAACTCGATTTGAAAACGCAAGGTGTAGTAATCATAGAGTTTTTCATAAGGCAACTTCAAATCCGTGCTGAATAAAATGATGTGCGCTTGCTTGTGTGTTGAAAGATTTGTTTTCAGGATCACCACCACATTGATCGAGAAGGCAAATCCCTTGTTGAGCAAAATGGCTTGATACATTTGTGTGCGAATGCCGTCTTCCCTTTTGTCACTTTTCAGATATTTCTTTTTCATCTTGCTGACATCGACTTTGTCGCCATATTTGGGACGAGCACCACGTCCACACTATGTTCCTGTGAAGGGTTCATACAGAGCCGCATCCGAACGAAGTTTTGAAACGAATTGCAATCCAGTGTGTAACACCATCCAGGCACTTGGATAATTTCCAAAGTGACCATCCATGACCAGATACTGCACAGCCAAAACACCTTTCAAAACCACCAAAAATGCCTCTAAAACGGGTTGGATCCGCAATAATTCGGGACTCAACATTGGTTTTTCACTTTTCTTATTCTTGCTGCCTCTCGGACGACCTACAGGACGCTTTTCTGTTTTGACTGCTTTTTTCTTTACCTTCTTCTTGTTTGCTTCTTTCTCCTTCACCATTTGAATTACTTGGATTGGATAGGATTGCCGCTCTTTGACATGGATCACAGAAAACACAAAGAACGATAAGCCAGGTATGACACGGTTTTGCAGACTGGAAAAGAAACGCCCAATCCCGTATGTCTCTTTGCCTGCCTTGCCAAATACGACCTCATCTCCAGCAACAATATATTCACGCTCGGATGTTCGAAAATAGCTCGTAAAAAAGATCCACTGAATTTGTAACCAGAGCAATGGTGTCTGATACAGCCGTTGAATAGTTCGGTAACTGCCGCCTTTCTCACTCCAACGGGAAAGTTCCAGCATGGTGATCCGTCCATTGCTGATCAACATGCCATAGATCACACGACTCATCTGCCGCAAAATGGTCGCTGATACGACTGGTGCTATGCTTTGTAAAAGTGCTACAATTTCAGTCATGGCCTTCTCGGTTTCAGTCTGTTTTCGCAAACCTACTGTACCCGAAAAGCCCTACTTTTTCACATTATTTTGGCGAAGGTATTGGATATATGAAAGCCTTAATTCTCAAAGTATATGATGAATTCTTTTGCTCCGTGTGGGACTTCGTCCCCGCCGAGATGTGACCGCTGGTCTTTTTGAGTCACATCTACAGGAGTGTTTCGCAAAGAGAAAAATCGATGCCTGGATAACATCTGCTTGGCAGTGTAATTCACCGCATCAGCAACTTCGGACGGCTGCGAAGCGTACATACATCTGCTTCGATTATTAGCCTCGTTTCAGGGCTCTCTCCAAAACCGGGATGCCAACATCGGCGCTCCTTTGTTTCACCAGCGATAAGCAAACCATCCCCAAAACTGTCAGCCCGGCCCATAAGATGAAGGGAGCGCCAGGCCACAATACAGCCAGGCTGTTGCCGAGCGGCGGGGCGATGAAATTGCCAATGCCACTGATTGCCATGGTAAATCCGGTGGCTGTTCCGGCATAGGCGGGTCCGACGCCATCGGTCTCGATGACCATTGTGATGTAAATCGCCATGAAGGCATCGCGTACGAACCCAGCCATCAACACTGCCAGCCAGATCCAGATGCCGCTGGCAATGCTTAGTAATCCCACGCCAAGCGCCACCATCATGGCGGCAAGCAGGAGCAGGCGTTTGCGCGAACCGAGCCGGTCAGACCAGATTGCAACAGGCAGAACGAATATCATGCTGATTGTATGGAAGGCGGAAAGCGCCCCATCGGCTCGGATGGCTTCCCAACCAATACCGCGCAAATAGATCGGCAGATAACCAAGTAGGCCCTGGATACAGCCACCCACGCCAAATAGTGTGAAGCCGAGCAGCCAGATATTTCTTATTCGGAGAACATGCAAAACCGCAGCACGCATGGACATGTTCTGCATGGTCTGACGGTGCTGCAACGAAAGAGCACGTGTAAAAAACCAGGGGATGCTGAGCAAGGCCCCCGCGATTCCATATGCGATCAAAACATTGCGCCAGCCGCCCAGCAGTGGGGAAAACGTTGTGGCACTGAGCAGAGCCCCAAGTAAAAAGCCAAGTGCCATGCCCATGGAGATCAGTCCATTGGCCAGTCCAAGCTGATGCGTAGGGAACCACTGTCCGACCGTTTTGAGGCTGTTAATGGCTACAAAGGGTATGAGCGCACCGAGCAAAATTACGATGACAGTTAAGGAGAGAAAGTCCACAGTCAATCCGCGCGCCGCGCCCAACAGCCCACCCAGCAAACTGCTCACAATCAGTACGCGCTTCGGTCCGACTTTGTCGCCTACCACCCCGCTCAACAGACTCGTCAGGATGGCAGGTAAGGACCCAACACCCCACACGATGCCAATCTGCACGAGATTCAGACTCAAGTCCTGGGATATTTCTTTGGCTAAGACCGACATACCCATGGCAGGTATCGCCACCACGAACATATTTGTCAGAATACTGAGAGCCAGGATATACCACTTGTAATTGTTAGGCTGGTCTGTCATGAGTTTCCTTATCGCAAGACAGCATCCCCAGACATTTATTTTACCGGATACCACGACTATAACCTATACCTTTGAATGGACCCATGGAATAAACCGGAAAATTGAGCAGATATTCTTTTCGTGCTTTTATAATGCCCCCGGTCACAAATTGCTCTTCCCACAAAGTAAAAAGGCCCAATTTGTGACCGTGAAGGGTATAGTTCCATTGATTTGGCGTTGAAGAGTTGACTCGATTTCCTCAGACCACGCCAGGTCTGCGATCACGCATGCCAATTTCGCGCTTGGCGTACGATGACATTGTGCTGTGCATTGGCACACGCCGACAAAGTGAGTTGCGTGATGCACGGCACAATATCGGTGCTCACGTCAGGCTCTGATGTTTCGACACGAGAGGCGAATGCCGAACCGTCAACACATCGCCTTCATCCTACAACCGGCAAGACTGCCTTGTCTCCCCGACACACAGCTCAGCATTTCTATTTATGATGACTCAGCATAAGGCGGCTCCGTCGGCGCCTGGCGCTCGTAAGCTCGGGCGGGGATGAGGTGGGACGCAAATGGCTCCATTGGTGAGAATTCTTCACGGAATTCTCCGTGTTGAAAAATTACTGATGACCAACGATGCGATGCGGCACATACGGCTCTTCCAGATATGCGACATCTTCCCAAGTCAGTTTAACGGACAAGGCGCCGACGGCATCTTCCAAATGCGTGGTCTTCGTTGCCCCGATGATAGGTGCAGTCACCGGCTCCTTCTGTAACAGCCAGGCAAGAGCAATATGAACGCGCGGAACCGCATGCTTTTTCGCGAGCTCTGCGACCCGCTCCACGACCCGTCGATCGGCTTCGGCCGTCGCATCGTATTTGCTTTTCGCTATTTGATCGGTTTCGGAACGAAGCGTTGTCTCCGATGACCAGTCACGCGTCAATCTTCCCGATGCGAGTGGACTATACGGGATCGCCCCGATCTTCTCGTCGCGGCAGAGTGGCAGCATCTCGCGTTCCTCTTCGCGGTAGATGAGGTTCAGGTGATCCTGCATCGAGACGAAGCGCGTCCAGCCATGCTTCTCAGCGACATAGAGTGCTTTTTGGAACTGCCGGGCGAACATGGCGGAGGCGCCGATGTATCGGGCCTTGCCGGCCTTCACCACGTCATGCAGCGCTTCCATCGTCTCCTCGATTGGGGTTTGATAGTCCCAGCGATGGATCAGGTAGA
This sequence comes from Anaerolineae bacterium, assembly GCA_041487615.1. Lineage (GTDB taxonomy): Bacteria > Chloroflexota > Anaerolineae > Anaerolineales > Villigracilaceae > Defluviilinea. Next base: position 155 of record JBGPNQ010000112.1, on the reverse strand, counting down.
GATCCACGTACTCCGTCCCAAGCCGCTGCAGGCTGTGGTCAATCTCGCTCAGGATCGCCTTGCGCGACAGCCCGGCGCCATTCGATCCGTCATGCATTTGGCCATGTACCTTGGTGGCGATGACGACCTCGTCCCGATGGGCGAAGTCCTTCACC
>JBGPNQ010000111.1:0-14265 GCA_041487615.1 Anaerolineae bacterium | reverse complement strand
GGTGGGCTGAAAAGATTGTAAAACAAAAATTTCGATAAAACTTTATCTTTGTTCACTCTCAAAATAAAAACATGTTCGTTGACAGCCGCTCTATTGAATGGGAAATCTCTCGTTACAAATGATATTTTTCCAGTTGTTGCGCCATCTTTTACAATAAGAATATCGTCTATCTGAATATGCCCGCGCCGCATATTTTGAAAATATTCTTCTGACACATATTTCACTTTGCTAAAATCAAATCCACCATCGGCGGTTAGGTGCTCACCGCCAACACTTGGAATCCCGCTTGCAATTGAACCAACGCCGCCAGCAGGGCGACCACCATTTTCAAGTGTTATAAGCAAATCAGAAAGTTTGTATTCTGTAATTTTCATTTGCTAATTTCATTCAATAATTTATTTGTTTTCTTCGTAATCTCATCTTCCAGCTCCAACACTTCGCGCAAAATATCTTTCGGCGCGTCGTGGTTGGTGACTTGGGTGTTTGCAGGTTTGTACTTTCCTGCGGAGAGAGAATAGTCTTCGCTTTCGAGAATCTTTGCAATCGGCACCCGGTAACTATTTGCGCCTTCTTCGCGCTTTTCCCATTTGGCGATTACATCGGGGATGTCATTGGCTTCAATCGGTGTGCGTTTATCATCCAATGAAAAACCATCGGCGGTTAAATCATAGAACCAAATGAACCCCCTCCCAGCCTCCCCCAAATCCGCATTGGAAGTTTTCTTGTCAACCATACTTTTACTTGCGGATTTGGGGGAGGTGCCCGAAGGGCGGTGGGGGTCGGTTTTCGTTCTATCCAAAATCAAAATCGCAGTGCCCACGCCAGAATACGGCTTGAACGCGCCCGAGGGTAAATTGATCACGGCTTGCAAGCCGTATTCATTCACGATCAATTCCCGTATTTTCACAGCGGCTTTGTTCCCGCCGAACAAGACGCCGTTTGGCACGATCACGCCCGCGCGTCCTGTGGGCGAGAGGTGATCCACAAACCATTTCATGAACAGCAATTCCGTTGCGCGCGTGTCAAGGTTTATATCCGCAAGAATGCTTTCGGTTTGGATCTTGCCCGCGAATGGCGGGTTGGCGAGAACAATGTCAAAGGTTCTGCCAGGGTATGGCGAGCCGATTCCGGTTGTCAGCGGGTTATGGAAACGGATGTCCGCTTTTTCCATTTTGTGCAGGTACATATTCAAAATGGCAACCTTGACCATGTTGGCATCGTTGTCAAAACCGGTGAAGGTGTGATTTTCAAGAAATTTCCATTGCGCGGGCGTGAGCAGATCGCCTGAGAGTCTGCCGCGTTCCAAATCCGCTTTGCTGGTGTGCTTGCGCTTGATGTGCGTGAAGACCGAAACGGGAAAACCCGCCGTGCCACAGGCGGGGTCAACCATGGTTTCATTCGGCTGCGGGTCGATCAACGCCACGATCAGGTCAATGAAATGGCGCGGCGTGCGGAACTGTCCGTTCGTGCCAGAGGTGGCGATCTGGTTGAGCAGGTACTCATACATATCGCCCTTCATATCCACGCCTTCATGCTCGCTCAAATCCATTTCATTGAGGACTTGAATCACCGCGCGCAACGTGGGGCGGTCATAGATTTTGAGAGTCGCGCGCTCGAAAAGCAGTTTGCCCGTCTTGGATAGATTCGGCAGCTCGTGGATTTTCTCAATCGCGCTTCGCACCGCGTCGAAAAGCTGGTCGCCCGTCAACGTGACGAAGTTGCCCCACTTGAACTTTGTCCACTCGCCCGAAAATATCCGTGTATACTTTTTGCTCAACGCCGCAAATTCATCATCACGTTCTGATATCAAGCGCAGGAATAGCAAATACGACAACTGCTCGATGGAATCCATCGGGTTGTTCACCCCGCCCGACCACAGGATGTTCATCAGTTGGTCTACTTTTTGGCGAAGTCCAGAGTTTTGAAAGTTGGAATTGAGCATGATAATCCTAAAAAAACCTGACAGGTCTCCGATGAACCTTTTCAGACACGCGTCTCAGTCCACGCACGCGTTATGACGGATTATCGTCACGATAAGACCTGTCAGGTCTAATAATTTACCCATTCAACCCGCCCGAAAGCGACTGCTGCATAATCGACGATTGCCTTAATGCCTCAAAGACATCATCCCGATCTGAAAAACTTCGTAACGCCTGCACCCCGCCTAAATTTGTAAATTGGGAACGGGTGAAAATGGCAATGTCATCTTCAAGGAATTGCTGGCGCGCTTCTGAATCGTCAATCACCAAGCGCGCTAAAGCCTGTAACCATTTTTGTTCGCTGTACCGTAAATTGAAACGCGCCGCCAGTGAATCAATGGTGTCGCTGACGATCCGCTCAATGGTGGGCAATAATTTTTTTCCAAGCGCGTGATACACAAACCCCGAAGTAGGCGCGGGCACGCGATACGATTTCACCAGTTTATCGGGCGAGTAATACCATTCGGGTCTGTGGAAGAATTGCTCGTTGAGAATGGTTTCCACTGCGTCATCATCTTCATTTTCAACAGCTTGCTGGAACTCAGGCGATTTCTGTGCGAAGTCTTTCAAGTCACGCTCGAACGCGCCTCGGAATGTCATCACATCCACTTTCTCGCCATCGGGTCCGACAATGTGAATATCCGTCGAGATGACTTTATCCACACCGCGCCAAACGGGAATTTCGCCAGACCTGACAGGTCTCTGAGACCTGTCAGGTCTATCAATGTATTCACCTTTTCCATCGCTGACGTTTTTTCCGCCACTGCCCTTTTGTAATTTGCCTTCCTTCGGCAATTCCAATGGCACCGTGTAATCATATTCTTCTTCAAAATATTCAGCCACACCGCAGAAATCAAGCAAAAAGAAAAACTCCTTTTCGTATTCCGTGTTTCCATTCTTGAATGTAAATCTGCGTGTGCCGCGTCCTTTGATCTGAATATAGTCAGTGGGTGAGAACACTGGGCGCATCAAAACCACATTCAACAAATCTTTACAGTTGTAACCTGTCGAGAGCATGTCCACGGAAACGGCAATGGGTTCCTTGCGCTTGCCATCGCGGAAATCCTTGGCTATGCCTGAAGCGCTTTTAATCCGTGAAGTAATTGTCACCGCGCTTTCGGGGTGCAAGGCATTCAGGAGTTTGGTCAACTCGGTGGCGTGTTTCTGGTTCACTGCAAAGATGATGGATTTCCCCAATTTTCCATCGGGCGTCTTTTGAGCATTTTCAAGAAAAGCATCACACATCACTTGATTGCGTGCGGGCGTGAAAATCTTGCGCTCCAAATCCTGCACTTTATAACTTTCTTCCTGCTCATTCATGCTCACTGTCCAGCCAGTATCTTCCAGGGCTTGGGTGGTGATATCCGAGCGAATGTCCACGATCTTAGGCGTGCAAAGGAAAGGACCTTCAGGGTCTTTCACTGCATCAATAATGTCATAACGGAAAGTGGGGTTGCCAGGTTCGCATCCAAAATAATGATAGGTATCGCGCAGAAAACGCGCTTCGAGTGCCTTGGGGTTATCTTCCCCAAGTTTCTGCATGTCAATATTCTTCAGATAGGCTTTCGGCGTGGCGGTAAGTCCCACACGCGTACCTTGAAAGAATTGCACCACTTCGCGCGAGTCGCCGTAAATGGAACGGTGCGCTTCGTCATTCACCACCAGGTCAAAATAAAACGGCGTGAACTCTTCGCGGTAACGTCTGTCCACCATCAAAGATTGAATGGTCGCAACCACAACGCTTGAACCTAATAACTCTCCAGTTCTGCGCGCGTTCTTATAAATCACAGGGCTGTACTCGCGCAAAACGACATTGAAATCTTCCATTGTTTGTTTGGCAAGTTCAATGCGGTCAACGATGAATAAAACCCGTTCTGCGTTTCTGGTTTCAAGGAAGAGTCGGATCAATGCCGCGCATAACAGGGTCTTGCCTGTGCCTGTTGCCATTTCAAGCAAAAACTTGCGGCGTTTGTCATTGTCAAATAGTTTTGCGATTGCATCCAGTGCGCCGATTTGATAACCGCGCAATTTTATGTCATCGCGAAAACGGCGCAGATAATCAGGCGTGAGTTTTTCAGAAAGTAACGGTTTCGGCGGCTGAAGGTTTTTGAGCAACTGCCGTTCCATATCTTCACGTGAAGGCAGGCGTTCAATGCGATAGGCATCATGCTCATACGCTCGTTCCAAATTCCAGAACCAATGCTCTTTGCCGTTTGAAAGAATCACGAACGGCGCTTTCAGGTTTTCGGCATATCCGCGCGCCTGTCCTTTGGCATCGTATGGGTCTAAATTTTCACGCTTGGCTTCCAGTATGCACAACACACCCCCGTTTTTATCCATCAGCAAATAATCCGCGCGTCCGTCACGCGTATGCGACTCAAAACGTACCTGATGAGAGTCAAGCAAATCCCATCCGCTGAATTCAAGTTCTTTATCAATTAGGATTCTGGAGAAGGCTTCGGGTTGATTAGTCATGAACAGTTTCCCTAATTGTGTTCATTTCCCTTTTCCCCAAACAATTTCAACGCCGCCTGATATTCGGCGCTCAAATCAAAGCCAATATTCTGCTCAGGCGCTATCTTCTTGAAAGCCACATACTGAATGGATAAAAGATGCAGTCCGCTAAACTCGCCAGGCAGGTTCTTCAATGTGTAGCGGCTCTCTGGGTTGTTCACGTCAATCCCGCGCGTGCCCAGCATGGCGATCTCAAAGCCGATCCTTTGCACCTCGTCCGCGCTCATGGCATCGAACTTTTCAAGCGCGTCCAGGCAATACATCACCGCATCCATGCGTAATATGCCTGGCGTGGTCTTGCGGAAAGACTTTTTCGCAATGCTCGAGCGCGCCTTGCGGGCAAGCTCGGCTATGTTGCTGAATTCATCCAGCTCGATGGTTTGAATGTAGGCTTTCTCGGCATCTACAATATCCTCCATGGCTTCGAGAGCTTGAGCGTATCCATACCAGGCTTGTTGGTCCTGCGGGGCGAGTTCCGTTGCTGTACGTAGATGTCCCATCGCTTCGGAATAACGTTTGAGCTTGATCAGCCCCGCCCCGAGGTTTCTCTGCGCCCAGAGATTTTCGGGTTCCTGCTCGGCGGCGGTCTGCAACTCCCTGACCCCTGCCTCGGTCTCATTGTTTCTGATCAAAGCGATGCCGAGAGCCACGCGTCCATTCACATGCCCGGGCTGGATGTTCATCAAGCGTGAAAGTAGTCCAATGGCGTGAGTCAGTTTGTTCTGGTCGCTGTATGCCATGCCAAGGTTGTAGAACAGGTCGGGGTTGTTGGGATTTTCGGAAAGAAAAAACTCAAGGAGCAGAATGCCGTCCAAATAATTTCCCTGCGTCAGGATGGCGGCGATCTGATCGAGATTATCTGGCCTGCTCAGGTCATCGTTCCACACCACTTCGATTTTTGTCATGCCGATCGTGAGAGTCTGAATCACACCGTGCAAATTATCGAACGCAGATTGGACTCGCTGTGCGATCCCATCCTTGCTTTCCGTCTGAGCCGTTTCAGGGAATAAGAAAGATCGCGTGTCGTTATTCAAGTCCAGAAAAAAATTGTGCGTTCGAAACAGGGTCATTTTGTCCTCAGTCAGGGCGCTCGATAAGGTAGCCACGTGTACCAGTCGCGAATTTTCAGAAAGTCAGCCCAATTGTCAATTAATTCGTAATCGTTGATTGGGTCATTTGGAATCCTCTCGAAAATTTTCAGCAACTTGTTTCCCTGCGATTCGAAACCAGCAAAGCGATAAGGGTTTACGATCTCCGGTCGTTCAAGGCGACCTGCCCAGAAAATGGCAAACGCCGCGTTGATGCACTGGGTGGGGTTGAAGACCTCTTGCGGCATGATCGCTCTAATCTGATCGGCGAGCGTCTCTTTGTTGATGAGTAATTCCTGCTCCGCGTGTGCGCCTTCCATTTCAAGCAGTTCGGGATGCTCCAACGATAGTTTTTCACTAACGCGCAGGGCAGGCGGCACAGAGCGCAGGTGGGAGAGCAGTCCGTTGAGCAGTTGATCTTTGAATTCATCCAAATGGGCGTCAGAAAGTTGAATCTTTTTTGAGATGCCATTGGGACGGGTGAGAATGGCTTGCAAAGCGTCACTACCTGCTGGAGAAGCCGCGATCACATGCCTCTCTTCTGGCGGGCAATCGAACAAGCGGATTGCCATTGCACACTGGAATATGATCGCGTAATCGGGCGCCTGGGTTTTGCCGACAGGCTTGTACGAAATAATATGCGCGGGCAGGTTTCCCTGGGCAATTTTTATTACCGAAAGTGTGGGCAGGTTGGCATCTTCCATCACATGCACAAGACAGCCGGATTTCTGCTCAAGCAAGGCGATCATTTCTTTGGTGGTTTCACGGAGTTTCAATTTTTATTCCACCTCGGCTTTCGATTAAATACAAACAGCGCGGACAAAAGAAGAGTCTGCGCAAAAATTGAAAGGTTGTATTGAAAAATTTAAATGGGGGGGGGCGTTAAAGAAAGAACATGAACAGGTAAGGCATCCCGCGCGGAGGTTGTGGCTATCAACGCGAGGAGCTTAATTGTTCCATCCATGTAGCAAGTATAACTTGGTTTCAAGGCGGTTGCAAAACTACCTATCCACTCGGTCATACTGTCCATTCGGACAGTGAAGACTCTCCCATTGGTGGGGGAGTCTTTTAATTCTGTTCGCTACAATGATTTTGAGAGGCCTGGCGCGTATTGCCTTGTGTACGCATGAGGAACATGGCAAGCCAAACCTCAAGTGCAGAAAGGAAAGTTTTCATGAACACCTCACTGGCATCCGGTCAATCAACAGTTGCTTCGAGGAACCTGCAACAGGTGATGCGGCAGCATCCCTTGTTTTTCTACTTTCTCTTGGCATACGCGATCTCGTGGATTTTGTTTATCCCGTATGTGCTCGCGGAGTGGGGCATCCTGCATGGAAATTTCACCATCTTCTATATCCTGCATACTTTTGGACCAGCCCTGGCCGCGGTCGTCATGACGGCCATTATCGCAGGGAGACCCGGCCTGCATGACATGCGACAGCGCATCCGGCAGCGGCGTGCGCCGTGGCAGTGGTATCTGTTCATCCTTCTGGGCATTCCTGCGCTGGTCATGTTGGGTGTCATCATCCAGCCGGGAGCGTTGGCGAACTTTAAAGGTTTTACGACCAGCCTGTTGGTAGGCTATCCGGTGTATTATGTCGCCACCATTTTTGGAGTGGGGCTGGGTGAGGAAACCGGCTGGCGCGGTTTTGCGTTGCCCCACATGCAACCGCGCTATGGCCCACTGTGGGGGACCCTGTCCCTGGGTTTTTTGTGGAGCTGCTGGCATTTGCCGGACTTTCTGACGGCGAGCAAAGGGGGAGGGTCGGGCGTTGGTTGGACTACCTTTCTCACAAACTTCTCCATTTTTACACTGGCGGTTGTGTCCCTGGCAGTCATCATGACATGGATATACAACCACACCGGGGGAAGCATTTTCACCGCCATCCTGGCGCATGCCAGCGTCGACGCCCCGGAGGCAGACGGTTTGCTGGCACTCTTTCCAGCCGTGAGCATGATCGGCATGCACTGGGCTCTCCTCATTGCCTTTGGGGTGCCAGCATTGTTGATCCTCATCCTGACACGCGGCCGGCTTGGCTACGAGCCAGCAAGAAATTCAGTTGCTTGAGAGGACCCATTATGTCATTTCCTGTCATTCAAATCTCCTCACTTTCGCGGCGTTTTGGTGAAAAGCAGGCCGTCGATCAATTAACGCTCGATGTGCAAGCCGGTGAAATCTTTGGCTTTCTCGGTCATAACGGCGCAGGCAAGACGACCACTGTGCGTCTGCTCAACGGAGTACTCGAACCCACCTCCGGGCAGGCATGCGTGCTTGGGTTGGATCCGCAGACCGAAGGTCCCGCGTTGCGCGCTCGGACCGGAGTGCTCACCGAAACTCCCTCGCTCGATGAACGCCTTACAGCCCGCGACAATCTATCCATCTATGCTGATCTATATAATGTCCCGCGCGCCGATGTCCCCGGGCGGGTAAATTCCCTGCTCACTGAATTTGAATTGGCTGAGCGCGCCGATGAAAAGGTCGGCGGTTACAGCAAGGGGATGAAGCAACGTCTCGCGCTCGCCCGCGCCCTGCTCCACAAACCTGAAGTTCTTTTTCTCGATGAGCCTACCGCCGCTCTCGATCCTGTCGCTGCCCGCCATGTACATAGCCTGGTGGAAAACCTTGCACGACGGGAGGGCTGTACTGTATTTCTCTGCACACATAATTTAGTGGAAGCTCAAAAACTATGTGACCGCGTCGCCGTGATGGAACACGGCAAATTGGTGGCCTTGGGCACGCCATCGGACCTGACACGTCAATACGTCAAACGCCTCGATGTGGACCTGGAGGTCGATCCGTCTCAAATGGAATCGGCACTGCAGATTTTGCAGGAGTATCCGCAGTTGGTGATCAGTCCTCCAAAACAGGAGAAGGAGATTCTCAGCATGACTCTTTCGGGACGGGAATCCATCCCTGAATTATTATCTGTCCTCGTGCAAAGGGGACTGCGTGTCTATCGCCTCGCTCCGCAGGAGGCAAATCTCGAGGAAGTTTATTTTGCTCTGAACGGAGGTGCACAATGAATACTCGGGCAATCGTAGCCATCGTCCGCAAGGATTTGAAAGTTGCGGTGCAAAACAAAGGCGTGGTTTTGCCGATGATCATCCTGCCGTTGATCCTGTTTGTGATCTTCCCGTGGATCATGGCCTACGCTCCATCATGGGCGAACGCGGCGGGTACACCATTCAGCAACATGGATGAAATTCTGTCGCGTATGCCTGTTGGCTTGCTCAACGAATTGAGTGGATATACCGCTGACCAGCAAATGATCGTCTTTGCCCTGGTCTATATGCTGGCTCCCATGTTTCTTATCATGCCGCTGATGGTTTCATCGGTTCTGGCAGCGGACAGTTTTGCCGGCGAGAAGGAACGCAAAACCCTCGAAGCATTACTCTATACTCCGACGACCGACCGGGAACTTTTCGCCGCCAAATTATTAGGGGCGTGGATGGCGGCGGTTGTAGTCGCGTTCTTGAGTTTTATCATTTATGCCGTCATGGTCAATGCGGCAGGCTGGCACAGTCTTGGGCATATTTTCTTCCCGAATTGGATGTGGATTGCTTTGGTGCTCTGGGTAACACCTGCCGTAGCCGGGTTGGGACTCGTAGTTATGGTGTTTGTCTCCGTACGGGCACAAGGGTTTCAAGATGCCTACCAAACCGGCGGACTAGTGGTCCTGCCGGTCCTGCTTCTCATGATTGGGCAAATTTCCGGCGTGATGTACTTTAGCCTGGGCCTTGTCCTGTTCGTGGGACTGGTGATCTGGTTGATCGATGTGGGATTGCTTTGGTTTGCCGGCAAGGGCTTCCGTCGTGGTGAGTTGATGACAAAGTTCTGAAATCTTGTTTAGGCGGTCCACCTGTCCATTCGGACACACTATCCGTTCGGATAGTGAAGACTCCCCCAGCGACGGGGGAGTCTTTTTATTGTCTGATGTACCATCAGGCCGAAGGAGTCACATGAAAGACAACCGGGTTCTAATCGAAACGTTGATCGTCACAGCTATTTCACTGGGAGGCATATTGCTCCTCTCACAATTCAAACTCATATTCTCCCTGATACCAATTGTCTATCTATTAATTGAACGTCACCAGCGTCATCGCACCTGGTCTGATCTGGGATTCAAATTCAACACCTTTTGGGCGGACCTGCGCACCAATTGGTTTTGGTTCGTACTTGTTGGAATCATCAGCCAGCCCGTTTGGTTCTTAGTGGAACGCACCGTTGCCCCCGAGATCGTCAAACACATCGTTGAGCGGCTGCCGTTTCCTCCAACAGCAGCTGGTTTGTTTGTATACGCCATACCTCTTGCAATCGTTCTGATCGGTGAGGAGCTGACTCACCGAACCCTAATTCAGGGACGGTTGACTCCGTTCATCGGAATCCCAGCTGCGATTGGGGTGGCTTCACTTGTGTTCGGTCTGAGCCATTACTCGGCTGGTCCGTTCCTGGTTGTGGCATTGGATATCAGCAGCATTATCTTTGACTCAATCCTTTTTGGCATTATCTATGCCCGCTCAAACAACCTTCTCGTATCCTGGGCGGCGCATCTGCTCGGTGATGTTCTTGGATTGTTGTTCCTCATTTCGGCAATGTAGAAAGTTCTTCATGCCAGAAACCTGCCTGCCTTTGGTCTAAATGAGCAACGGATTGAAGCTTGAAAGGAGCAAATCGATGACTGAATGCATTTCCCTTTTCAAAACGCCGCAGGGCGAAGCAAAGAGCATGAAAGCCTATGAAGATGTCATGGCGCATTGGCCGGTGTCCCACGAAGAGCTGGACTTGCCGACCCGGTTTGGCACTACCCACATCATTGCCAGCGGCTCCGTTGCAGCCAAGCCGATCATCCTGCTTCACGGGCAGGATTCAAGCGCGACTTCATGGATCCATAACATCGCTGATTTGAGTCGGGGGTTCCGAACCTATGCCGTGGATACGCCCGGTGATATAGGCAAAAGCAAACCAATTCATTTGCCGGACAGCCGCGAGGATTATGCGGAGTGGCTGTTGGAGGTTCTTGAACAACTTAAGATCGAAAAGGCGGATCTCATCGGCCTATCGTATGGTGGATTCCTGGCGGCGAATTTCGCTTTAGCCCATCCCGAACGAGTGAATCGCATTGTATTGCTTGCTCCAGGAATTCCGAACTTTGGTCCACCAACTTTGCAATGGGCAAATTATGGAATGCCGATGATGCTCCTGCCATCTCGCTCAACGATAAAAAGGTTCATCAATGGAGCCTCCACGAAAGGTTATTCGACGGAGGATCCTGTTTATGAACAGATGATGATTGGGATGATGAATCTACGGAATGTATCGTTCATGCGACCTGTATTTGCAGACGAAGAATTCAAACGGATGGTCACGCCGACTCTGTTGTTACTCGGTGATCACGAGATCATGTATGAGCCTCGGAAAGTGCTTGACTGTGCAACCCGATTGATTCCCAATCTCCGGACGGAACTCATTCCAAACGCCGGTCACATGCTGAACAGCGATCAGCCCGATCTTGTGAATGCCCGTATTCTGGAGTTCTGTCAATTGTGATTTTTTAGGGAGAGTGTCGATGTGATTTACCCGGGAGATTGATCGTGTTGAAAAAGATCTTTGCCCTTTGTCTGGCAGTCATCCTCCTTTATGGAACGGCTTGTACTCCAGCCCCAAATCCATCAAGTTCGGTCGCCTCTGATGATATTGCAGACATCATCGCCAAATACCGTCAGGAAATCCCGCAGCGCATGCAGCAGGAAAATGTGCCCGGCCTGGCAATTGCCGTCGTCGATGATCAGAATATTTTATGGGCTGAGGGCTTTGGCTACACCGATTGGGATCGTCGAACACCTGTTACCCCAAACACACTTTTCTCGATCCAATCCATGTCCAAGTCCTTCACGGCCACGGCCGCGATGTTCGCTGCCCAGGATGGCCTCGTGGATCTGGATGAACCCATCACAACCTATCTGCCTGATTTTCACGTCAACAGCATCTTCGAGGAGCATCCCGAACAGAAGATCACGTTGCGAATATTGCTCAGCCACACAGCAGGGTTTGTTCATGAAGCGCCATACGGCGGCAACTACGATCACCCGGCATACTTGTTCGAAAAGCACATTGCCAGCATTTCCGATACCTGGCTAAAGTTCCCCGTAGGGACTCGATACAGCTATTCCAACCTGGGCATTGACCTGGCAGGATACATCCTGCAGGTGCGCTCTGGTATGCTGTTCATCCAGTACGTGCAAGAGAAGGTGCTGGATCCATTGGGGATGAAAGACAGCACGTTGGATGTGAAGCGGATTCGTGCCAATCCCACACGTGCCATTGGACACACAATGGGTAATCCGTTGCGGCCTCCGGTAGATTTCCTGCTCATCCCTTCCGGTGGTGTGTGGACCACCGCAGCAGACATGGCGCGCTACCTGCAGTTTCATATCAATAAAGGCGCTCTGAATGGAACCCGCCTGCTGGGCGAGGATCTGGCGGAAACCATGTACACGCCACCCAACGTACCCGCCCACTATTACGCCCAAGGAATCATTGTTACCACGGACCATGGAACGCGTCGCTTTGAACATGGCGGAGGCGGGTTTGGTTTCAACAGTGACATGATCTGGTATCCGGAACTGAAACTGGGAGCGGTTGTGCTATGCAATGCGGAACTAAGCAACGATTTTGTGTACCGGCTGAACAAGGAGATCCTGGACAGCATTATCGCCAACGCCCCTGAGGTTTACGCTCAACGCGCCAGAAGCGCGGTTCTAGTGGAGCCAGCTTACTTGCCTGATAAAAAAGGCAATATTTTATTTGACGCTGCTTTGCAAAGATTGATATGGAGCAAGGCGCTGCCAGAAGAACCATCTACCGTAAAGCGGAGGGACGCTTTGGTGGGGACGTACATGATTCTGGGCGTGGACGAGATGGCAGAGATCCGTGACCCTAACGGTACGTTGACGATATCCTACTGGGGCAGTACAGATACGCTGACCGAAGTGGAACCGGGGTTGTATTTTTCTCCGTACGGCGATGCCGTTGACTTCCGTGGTCGGATCCCAACGTACTCAAACATCCGCCTGGGCAAGATCGATATACGGACAGGGCTTCTCTACATCGCTTTCTATACTGCATGCGGTCTGGTGTTCCTGTCTGCTGTGTTCTATTGGCCGCTACGCACGATGATCCGGAGATTTCGTCGAAAAAGCACAGCGATGGGAGCTGTCGCCATTCACGCTCTGCCCGGTCCATGGCAGGTCCTGACGGGAAGACTCTCTGCGCTAGCTTCTCTCTTTAGTCTGGTCTACCTGGCTTTGATTGCACTCACACCCAACATGGTGTACACCCTGGCGTACATTCCCTGGCCGCGCCCCTATGTGGATTTGCTCTGGTGGCAGATTGCCCTGTTGAGCCTGCCGTTTGTCAGCCTGCTGCTGGCCGTGATAATTGCCCTGCTCGTTGGTCCAGGCTTGAGAGTCCACACTGGCGGGCGCGCCATTCGCTTTTATTACTTGATCGTTGCTATGGCGCTGTTGGCATTCAATTTGACAATTATCTTGTGAAACAGTTCGATCCCATGCTGAGTATAAGAAACTCGAAGGAGAAAATCCTATGTCTGAGCAAATTTCTGCCTATCGCTCCCCTGAAGGTGCGGCACAATATTTTGCTGCTTATGATGCTGCGATGCAGCTATGGCCCATCCCTTATGAATCATTTGATGTGACAACTTGTTATGGGCGAACGCACATTAATGCTTGTGGGTCGAAAAATGCCTTTCCGCTCATCCTCTTGCATGGTGGATATGCAAGTTCAACGATGTGGTTTCCAAATGTTGCCGAACTGAGCGCAAAATTTCGTGTACTTGCCCTGGACACCCTTGGCGAACCTGGGAAGAGTCTTCCCACGCAACAGAATGCCACAAACAGGGATTGCTCTGCCTGGTTGGAGAGTGTCGTCAGTGAGCTTGGAATTTCGAAAACTCATGTGGTTGGTCTGTCGCGAGGAGGCTGGCTGGCTCTAAACTTCGCTCTTCATGCTCCGCAATGCGTGGAGCGGATCGTTCTGCTAAGTCCGGCAGCATCATTTATCCCTTTGAACTGGTTTTTCAGAGCCGTTGCTGCATCCGTTATGCGTATTCGGGCTCGAGCCGTCTTGAAGGCTGCACTTTATTCCTGGGTGGCACCCGGTTTTACAATCAATCAGAGATATACCGAGCAGTTTATCCTCGGACTTCTCTATTGGAATTGGGCGATGAATTCCAGGGGTTATTCAGGTGTGATGCCTTCCGCATTCAACGGGCAAAGGCTCAGCCAGATCCATATCCCTGTCCTGATGCTCATTGGCGATCACGATCGACTCAACCCGCCCAGGGCGATTGAACTGGCAAGACGACTGATCCCGCAAATCGAGACTGAAATCATACTTAATGCTGGTCACATGCTCTCGATAGAGCAGCCCGCAGCCGTGAATGCGCGCATCCTGAGATTCCTCGCAATGGAAAACTGAGAAGGAATTCATCATGCCCGAAATATATCTGTCTTTAGCTCACCCGATTTTTGAAGATCGGAGCAAATAGGAGAACGCAATGGGCAATTCACTGTTGAAAATACTGTGTGCCCTGACCCTGGCCTTCTGCATGTGGGCATATTATTCTGGCGGGAAGTTTGTCATACCTGTTTCTGCTCATCCTATC
>JBGPNQ010000110.1:0-14332 GCA_041487615.1 Anaerolineae bacterium | reverse complement strand
GCCGGTGTGCCGGTCACTCCTGAAATGAGAATGTCGATTCTGAATGCGTATTATGTCAACGATGACGCAAAGCAGGATCTCTACGAAACGATCACCCCTGTGAATTCTTTCCGCGTGGTATTCAACAATTATTTTGGTTCAAATTATCCTTTGCTCGAGGACAGAAGCTATTATGCATACGACATGAATAAATTCACACCGGAAAATATCGTTCCGAATAAATGTCAGGTACCGCAATAAAGAATTCGGGTTGGGAAAAATTTCGGCCTGAATTTTTGATCGATTGCCTATCGTTCACTTGCTTTTACAGGATTCTTCAAAACTCCCAATCCTTCGATCTCAACGACAACTTCATCGCCATTCTTCAATTCGCCGACTCCAGCCGGAGTGCCGGTGAAGATCAGGTCACCCGGCTCGATCGTCATCACAGATGAAACGTATGCGATCAGTGTTCCCACGTTGAACACCATGTCGCGCGTGGATGCCATTTGCCGCATCTGTCCGTTTACGCGGCAGGTGATGACTGCGTCGGCTGGATCAAATTCCGTGTCGATCCACGGTCCAAACGAGCAGAATGTATCGAAACCTTTCGCGCGCGTCCACTGTCCATCCGTTTTTTGCAGGTCACGCGCGGTGACGTCATTGCCAATAGTGAAGCCGAAGATATATCTCTTCGCCTGCTCGGCAGTGATGTTCCTGCCTCGTTTGCCGATGACGACAACCAGCTCGGCTTCATGCTCCACCTGGGCAGACTGAGGCGGAAGGATGACCGTCCCGCCGTTGGGGATGATCGAGGAGGGCGGCTTGAAAAAGATCAGCGGCACTTTGGGTACTTCATTGCCCAGCTCTTTGGCATGTTCCACATAGTTGCGACCGACGCATACGATTTTGCTCGGCTCGCTTGGAGCCAGCAGCCTCACGTCCGCGAGAGGCGTTTGGACTTCATTGCGTCGATAGCGCCCAAAGACGTTCCCACTGATCTCGCCAACCTTATCTTCCAGCAGCCATCCATATCTAGGCTTTGATTTTCCTTCTGATAATTCGTAACGTACAACACGCATGGCAGTCCTCCAAATTTAAATCGCCCCAAGTGTAACATGATGTATAATGGCCGTCGCGCGGGCGCTTACCGCTGTGCGGCACTATAGTAGCTCAGTTGGTCGCGAAGCACCCTGTGGGTTTAGAGCACTTCCTTTACACGGAAGGGTTCTTAATAGGCTTCTTAGCTCAGTTGGTTAGAGCATTCGGTTTACATCCGAAGGGTCGTGGGTTCGAGTCCCTCAGAAGCCACAAAAAATGGGCAGTTTTTTTCCGAAAAATGGGAAAATTGCCCAAAATCGAGGCGTCGCAAAGTAACTTACCGAGTCTCCCTCTAACAAAGGGAGACCGGGCTTTTAATCAAAGGTATTAGTCGATGCAAAAGTGATGCAATCACAATGGACAAAAGGAGGTCTCAACATGGATATTGAACGAAGACGAGAACGGCATAAAGCCAACAAAGCAAATGCTATACGGAGAGCTAGAGAATTTATTACTCTGTATTTTGCAAGTCATCCATGTGTTGATTGTGGAAAAACAGACCCTATGATTCTGACGTTTGACCATGTGAGAGGTGAGAAGCGCGATAATGTAGCGGATATGGTTTTGAAAGGTTTATCTGTTGCAGCAATAGCAGAGGAGATAAGCAAATGTGATGTTGTTTGCTTCAACTGTCATTCCCTCAGAACGCAAGAACGAACAGGGGCTTGTCGTTGGAGAATGGGAAAATTAGGGAGGCTATAATGAAACGCTCTTATATGTATCATAATCAGGCGAGTCATCCAAATGAAAGTTATTGCTCTAAAGAGAAGATTTGGAAGCCCAAAAGCGAATTCAATTATCAGAATAAAGAGCTTGGAATTCTACAAGACGTATGCCGCGAGTGTCAGCAAGAGCTAGTGCGCAACCATTATGCTAAGAACAGAGAATTGGCGAAGACAATAAACCGAATAGCGGCGCACAACGCCAGAGAAGTAGGACGGGAATACGTTTACCAATATTTACTTGAAAATCCCTGTGCGGATTGCGGAGAGCATAATCCTCTAGTACTCACCTTTGACCATGTGAGAGGGGATAAGAAACTTGGTATTTCTGAAATGGTCGGTAGGGGTTGGTCTATAGAAACGATAAAAGCGGAAATAAGGAAATGTGATGTTGTTTGTTTCAATTGTCACATGATACGAGAAAGAAGAAGACGTACTAACTAATTTTCCGAAACTAGGCACAATTGCACATCTGCAATAAATCACAACTTTCAACCTAAGTCGCCACCTGGAAGAAGTTGAGGAGGTGGCTAAGACAGGGTTTCCTGCAGGGTCCGATGCGAGTCCCTTCGCGAAGCACCCTGTTGGTAGCGCCCATAAGAAGAGTCCTGAACCATCAGGACTTTTTATTTCCACGGAAGCCCGTACGTGGGCTTGCAGGGTCAGGGGATATTTGTATGTACGAAAACAGACAACTTTACATAATCGATAGATACCTTGTAAATTACTGACAATTTGAGGCATTCTTAATCTTTTCCCGTCCTGTTCCATATAATGCAAAATACACATCAAACAGCAGGAATGGGACTCTCGTGAGCATTCGTTTCAAAGTTATTCTGCCCTATCTTCTTCTCACTCTCTTCATAGCCATCACAGGTGCTTATGTAGTCACACGTTTGGTATCCAGGTCCCTGGGTGAACGGCTTTCCAATCAGTTGATCGAAGCAGGTCGAGTCGTCTCCGACTCAATGGTACGACAGGAGGTCAAACATCTGGAGGCGGCGCGCGTAATAGCGTATACGCGCGGACTTGGCGAGGCGCTAAACGCCGGGGATGCAGCGCATGTCCTGGATCTGGCGAAACCGATCACGGGGGGTCTGAACGTTGAAAGTCTCATGGTGTTCAATGTATGGGGAGAGGAATCCATCCATTTCATCAAACAATCGAACGGCACGATCATGGATGTCAGCCAGCAAGGACGAGCCGCCACGCTGTCAATGGTGAGCGATTTGCTGAGCGAGAACAATCCTGAGAGCCTGCCCAAACGCACGCTGGCCATTGACCCCGTTGATGGACGTTATTACTACTTCACCGCGATCCCGGTTATCTTCAATGAGCAGGTAGTCGGCACGGTGGTGGTGGGCACTTCATTGAACACCGTTCTGCCATCACTAAAAAGTGTGGCACTGGCAGACGTGATCTTCTACGATGAAAAAGGACAGGCCATTGCCTCGACCGTCGGGACACAGGGTACAGATGCCTTATTCCTGCGCACAATCTCCATACCGGGTGAACTCCGCCAGCGTGTAGTGGAAAGCAGAGCGGTTGTCCATGGACAGGATATTGAAGCGGACGGACGCAAGTACAGCCTTGCTTATGGATTGCTCAAAATCGGAGATGACAGCCTGACTGTTTTTTCCGTTGTCCTGCCGCTGGACTTTGTGGTTGCATCCGGAACCGTCAACCGCGATACATACATCCTCATCTATTCTGTGGCGATGATCGCCGTGATATTGATCGGCTATTTCATTTCACGGCTCATCATCGCGCCGTTATCGAAACTTGTCCGCGCATCCCGTGCCATTGCAGGCGGCGACCTGACCAAGAGGACCGAGATCAAGAGCAGGGACGAGATCGGGGTACTTGCCAGCACCTTCGATGAAATGACCGATCACCTGCAGCAACGCACCCGTGAACTGGAACGGACCAACCAGATCCTTGAACAGATGGACCGTGCCAAGATGCGCTTTATTCAGGTGGCTGCACACGAACTGCGCACACCGCTTACACTTGTTCAGGGATACTCACAGATGGTGCAGGTCAAATCAAAGGGGAATGACGACCTGACGCGTTACACGCGCGGTATTCTTGAAGGCACCAGCCGCATGGTTGAGATCATCGACAATATGCTGGATGTCTCACGCATCGATATGAACCGTCTCGAACTCCTGCCGACAGAAGTAAACATCGACTCGGTCATTGAAAAGGTAAATAAGACGTTCGCCCCGGCACTTGAAGAACGCCGGCTGACATTCAGCACGCAAGGGTTGGATGTGCTGCCGGTTATTCATGGCGATACAGATCTGCTTTATAAACTCTTCTATCACATCATCGTCAATGCCATTAAATACACACCCGATGGCGGACAGATCACCGTCTGTGGAAAACAGGTTTCAGATGATAGTCATAAATCTAAAATTGAGGTCACCATCCGAGATACTGGAATCGGTATAGACCCACACAATCAGGAACTCGTCTTCGAAAAGTTCTATCAAACCGGCGAAGTTCTTTTACACTCGTCAGGCAAGACGAAATTCAGAGGAGGGGGCCCGGGATTGGGTCTCGCCATCGCACGCGGCATTGCCAACGCACACCACGGCCGCATCTGGCTCGAAAGCCCCGGCTTCAACGAAGAGACAAATCCCGGCACAACTGTTTTTGTAAGACTGCCGGTCAATGGACACCCCCATGAAAGCAAATGATCGCCGATTATGGGATTGGTTCCTTATCATTGTCATTATCCTGATCGGATTCCTGTGCCTGATTCTCGCGGGATCCCTGGCTCTTCGCTTCTCTCCAAGCTGGCAGCTCTCCGCCGATATGGATTCGAAACTGGACCCGAACAGTGACTTCCTCACGCTGCGCCCAGGCGGATTCATTGAACCGGTCGACTCAGCCATCCTTACACCACCCGTTTGGATGAATCTGTTTCTCACGCCAGGGGCCTCATTTCCGACACAGCAGCCAAACAATGCTAATACACCAGCTCCGTATAATCCAACTATTCCAAGTATTCCTTCCACGAATACACAAGCAGCCACAGCAAGCCCAACAAGTACCAAAACTACGTTGATCTATCTTTCATCGACGCCTACATCGGTATCCGTTCCGGCAGGCAGCCGAACACCCACAGCCACACTTGTAAACACATATACGCCGACATCTACATATACAGCAACAAACACGCCTACTCCAACATTTACCCCAACTTCCACGTACACTGCAACATCCACGCCTACTTCCACAGCCACAGCAACTCCCACGAGCACACCGGCTTCGGATGCCGATTTACAGATCACAAAATATGACAACGGCGCCCTTTATGTCCCTGGCGAGACACTTACCTATACCGTGACGATCTCGAACAATGGACCTGGTGTGGCAATCGGTGCAATCATGACTGATAATATCCCGGCTCAAATTGCCAGTTGGACCTGGACCTGTGCAGCGTATGGCGGTGGAAATGGATGTGATCCTGTCTCCAATAGTAATGCGTCCTTCGCGGATACGGTCAACCTGCCCAGCGGTGCTGGCATTGTGTACACGGTCACTGCAAATGTGTCCTTTGGCGCAACTGGAGCTTTGACCAACTCCGCATCCATCAGCCCTCCAGCGGGCATTACCGATTCTGCGCTTTTCAATAACTCTGCCGGTGACACAGACCAGATCCTCATTTCCTCAAGCTTCCCCAATGGCAATATTGGTCCAACACAGGATGGCATCACTGACATTTTGCCGCCTGGCTCGTCCATTACACTTGCATTCAATACGCCTCTCATTGCAGATGGGGATTCGGCTTATGATCTTGTGTACTACGAGCTGCCAAACGGAACAGGCATTGCCATGGATTACGTCATTGTGCAAATCAGTGATGGCTATAACTGGTATACGATCTTCAACTGGGGTGACAACAACGCCGATACCAATTCGAACCTCAATCTTAATGTGATCGGCGGAATCGAAAATGATAATCGCGATTTTACAACTGCTCCTGCATCCGACATCCTGTACAACTCGACAGGCGTTCTCATCGATGTGGACGGTATTGTTCCACCGGGGACATATCCTTATATCCGTATTATCTCTCCGTCTCCAGATGATGGTGACGGTTGCGAAGTGGATGCAATCGTCACCCTATAACATATTTGAACTGGAAAGAAAACAAGCAAGGCTACCACCTTGCTTGTTTTTGATTCCTTATTCCATGTCGGGCGTAATTACTTCGAGATGTTCTCGAATTCTTTGTATGAAGTCTTCGCTTTATACGCTTTTGGTTTAACCCTGATCGCTCACAAAAATTGTGTTGGAATAACCGAGCGCGGCAAAGAATTTCAAGAGATAGGCTTCCGCATTGGTCTGCGCCTGTTCGAGAATACCATCTTCCAGCGCGCCTTTCAGAATCTCCTCCTCGGCTCTCTGTCTCACAAGGGTCTCAAGATTGACGTCAGGCTTGGTTAGCACGCCAGTCTCACGGTCATATACGTAGGATTTCTCGTTGTTAAGCGCGGCAATAAAAACTTCAGCCGGTGGCAGCTTAACGGTAAGAACGCCATTCTCGAAATGCATATCTTCGGGTCTGAGCTTCGACATGTCAATGCCGGCGATCACGGTGCCATGTCCCACAAACAGGATCTTATCGCCGAACAGGGACTGAAACGTGCCGCCTCCCGATTCACCGGTGATCACCTTTTCTACACTATATTGGATCGTTTCCAGGCGTGCCAGCGCGCGCACTTCGTTGATGTACGTGATAGGATCGGCAATGATCGTGGGTGTGGGATTAAGCAGGTTCGAGACCTGGGTTTGCAATGCCCGGTTCGCATCACTGACCTGATTGAACGGCCCGGCAACAGCCTGCTGCGTCTGTCGGATTGTTTGCACAATAAAATACGCGCCTGCCGCGATCACGATCAATATCAATAAAGATAGCAGGTTATTGTTTTTCATGCCCGTATTATAATCTCAACGAATACCACATGAACCCTATCCGCTTTCGATTAACAATACTCTTACTTACAGGCGCACTTTTAATCACAAATTGCGCGATTCCACGCGCAAATGCGCCGTCTACGATCGGGACTCACGCGATCAGCGCCGTGCCAACCGATACGCCCATCCCACCGCTTCCCAAGGCTCAGCTTGGTCTTGCTGAGAATCCCTTGATTCTCGCCCTGCCGCCCTCCGCAAAAAGTCAGGAGCAGATCGATGCAGCAAAAGCGATCGCAGCCCAATTCACCGAACGGACAGGCTACACCGTCGTTACCGTGATTCCCGATTCCTACAGTGCGCTGGTGGATGCACTTGAGAAAGGGAACGCGCACATCGTATTGCTTGATCCGTTTGCATATGCCCTTGCCTATCAAAAAGGACTTGTGAAAGCCGCATACGCCACTCTCAAGGATAAAGAAGGCACATATGGCGCTCAGTTCCTTGCCACCCGTAAAGGCGGTTTTCAATCTTATTTTGATTCCGTGTCCGAGGAAAACACAGCAGATGCAAAAACAGCGCTGGCACAATTTGCTGATAAAAAACCTTGCTGGAGCGATGAAACGTCTCCATCAGGCTATATCATCCCTTTGGGTTTTCTCAACAAGAATCAGATCGTAACCAGGCCGCCTGCTTTTGTCGAAGGCCATCCCACCGTTGTGCGCTCCCTGTATGCAAGCGGCATTTGCGATTTCGGCGCCACGTACATTGATGCACGCAAGTTCCCATCTCTTGAAGATGAATTTCCTGACCTCATGGAACAGGTGATTGTCGTCTGGCGAATCCCGCCGATCATCCCATATGAAGTACTGGCTTTTTCAACAAGCATGCCACAGGAGATGCGTGATCTATTCACGAGTCTGATTCCTCCCATTATGCAAACCGATGCAGGAAAAGCAGCGTTCAAAACTGCCTTTAACACAGATGCGTTACAGGCAGTGAACGACGGTTATTATGAAGAATTTCGCGTTTATGTGGATGCATCGGGAGTCGATCTATCCACACTTGTAAAATAATGTGGAGCAGCGAAAAATTCATCTTCACATGACACTCGGATAACAAGATATAACCTGCCGGATTTTTTAATCAAACGTCACTTGTCGAAATTGCAGGGAAATTGTATTATCTCCATGTCTGGGAACCTTTCCCAAATTCTAATTTTCAAGAGGAGAAGAAATGAAGAAGTCACTCAATTTGCTCTTCGCCGTGATGGCAATCCTCGTGCTGGTAGTCTCTGCCTGCGCGCCCGCCACCGCGGCACCGACCGAGGCGCCCATACCGACTCAGGTCCCGCCAACCAATACCCCCATTCCGCCTCCAACTGCCACATCTGAACCAGCAATTGGTTCACCTGAACATCCGATCAAAGTGTTGTTCGTCCCATCTGTGGATGCGAATATCATCACAACAGGTGGTCAGGTGATGGCTGATGCTTTGAATCAAGCAACCGGCTTGACCTTCGAAGTGACGGTCCCAACATCCTACGCTGCCACCGTTGAGGAAATCTGCGCATCTCCGACCGATACCATGGCGTTCATCCCAGGGCTTGGCTACGCAATTGCAAGCCAGTTGTGCGGTGTGGATGTCGCCTTCAAGGCCATTCGCTTCGGTTATCCGGTATATTGGGCGCAGTACATCGTCCAGCGCGATAGCCCCTACCAGACTTTGGCTGACCTAAATGGCAAGAAATGGGGATATGGCGATCAAGGCTCGACCTCCGGCTATATGGTCCCATTTGTTGAGTTGGCAGCTGCTGGCGTTACCCCCGGCGAACAGGTTCAGACCGGTGGTCACAACCAGACCGTCACCGCTGTTTACAACGGTGAGGTCGACTTCGGCACAACCTTCTATAGCGTACCCCTGACACCTGAAGGCAAGCCCGTCTTCAGCTATGAAGACTTTGTCGCAGGAAAAGTCACGCCCGATATGTATGAATTGCCTGCGGATGTCATCAAGGATTGTGCTCCTGACGCCGACGGCAAAAAACTCCTGTGCGATGGTTGGCGCGTTCTCGACGCCCGCGCGAATATCCGCACGGAGGCTCCGGATGTTATGCAGAAGGTTCGCATTCTTGCGGTTTCCCAGGCCATCCCGAACGATACGCTCTCCTTTGGTCCTGACTTCCCCGCTGATCTGCGCACCAAGATCGAGGACGCATTGGTTGCCTTTTCCAAGACCGATGCCTGGAGCCAGTCCATCGGCAGCGGTGACTTCTATGGTTGGACCGGCATTGCACCCGCCACCGACGCCG
Organism: Anaerolineae bacterium; assembly: GCA_041487615.1. Lineage (GTDB taxonomy): Bacteria > Chloroflexota > Anaerolineae > Anaerolineales > Villigracilaceae > Defluviilinea. The sequence goes on along the minus strand of JBGPNQ010000110.1, from coordinate 5,293 downwards.
AATATGATATGGTTCGCAAGATGGTCCAAGCCACTGGTTACAAACTTCCCGAATAAGATCTGCTGTCCATTGTAAGAATTTGGGGCGGAGAGGAAATCTCTCTGCCCCAAATTGTCATGATCCATCTTTATGGATTGATCAATGAAACAAGAAAGCAAACATACCCGGCATTGAACCCTGCCGGATATCGCTGACACCAGTTTTCAGGACTCTCCACTATGCTTCAAATAAAAAACCTGACCAAAATCTATGATGGCGGAGTAAGGGCGCTTGATAATGTCAGTTTCGATGTACCAGACAGCCAATTCCTGGCAGTGATTGGTTTGAGTGGTTCGGGAAAATCCACCTTATTGCGCTGCATCAATCGCCTCATTGAACCCACCGATGGACAGATCCTTTGGAATGGCGAAGATATTACAAAAGCATCCCCGGAGGAAATGCGCCGCATCCGACGCAAGATCGGCATGGTCTTTCAACACTTCAACCTTGTCCACCGCTCCAAAGTGATCACAAACGTACTTGCAGGACGCCTGGGATACATCAACCCCGCCTGGAGCCTGGTGAATCGATTTCCCAAACAAGATATTGAAAAAGCCTATCAGCAATTGGAGCGCGTGGGGATAGCCGATAAGGCCAGTCACCGCGCCGACGAGTTGAGTGGAGGACAACAACAACGTGTCGGAATTGCCCGTGCGCTCATGCAGGACCCGGAGATGATTCTGGCCGACGAGCCTGTTGCAAGCCTTGATCCTGTCCTTGCCCACAGCATCATGAAACACCTGGAAGATATCAATGACAAGGATGGTGTTACAGTCCTATGCAGTTTGCATTTCCTTGACCTGGTACATCGCTATGCGGACCGCGTTGTTGCCCTCAATGGAGGCAAACTGGTCTTCGAAGGTTTACCTAGGGAAATTGATGATAAGAAATTCAAAGACATTTACGGCCGCGATGCCGAACGTGTTGGGTGAAAAATGAACGACATTAAAGCCGATAAAAAAGCATCCCCGTGGAAATCGATTCAGCTTGGTCTGGCAATCCTGGCCGGCTTGTTCATCTACGCCTATGGATTTCAAATTACCAAAGTCGATCTTGAAGATCTGCGCAGCGAGCGGCGACAGGAAAGTCTGGTCCGCGTTATGCGGGCACTGGCAAAACCAGACATCCTTGCATACGATCAAAAAGAGGAGGTCATCAATACTCCCGTATATGTCACCTGTCCGGCAGCTGGTGCCCCGGTATTTGAAGAACCTGCTAAAAGCGGCCCATATGTTGTAGTCACGCCTACTTGTGCGAATCCAGGGGAAGCAGTTCAAGTGGAAGGGTTCAACTTCGCTCCGAATACGACCGGTCCTGTGCGCTTTGTCCCGGGGAGCGACCCTGGCAATACTGTGGAGCTGGGACGGGATAACGTCGATACCGATGCATCCGGACACTTTATTTTCAATCTGACTCTTCCAAAACGACCGAGTGAAGATGTTCAATATATCCGTGCCACGTTGCGTCAAAATGTAGGGGCTCCGCATCTCACACGGACTGCATATGATACCTGGACCAAGATTATCGAAACGGTTTTTCTTGCCCTTCTGGCAACTACCTTTGGTACATTCCTGGCGATTCCACTTAGTTTTATTGCGGCGCGCAATTTAATGAAACCGGTAAGAAGCCCTCTGGCAAGCATTGCCCTCTCCATTTTAGGATGGCCGATTGGCATCGCGTTGGGGTATGTCCTTGTCCGCTGGGTGGAGGGATTAAGTGCACCATTTGCCACAAACATCCCAATCAATTTGTTATTGGTCGTTCTAATCCCCATTCTTATATGGAGTGGAATACGATGGGCTTTGCCACAGGAGGAAATATCCAAACCAGGTGTTTTCGTCCAGTTTGCGCGATGGGTGGCGATATTTCTGATCGTTCTCATTGGTTTTTATGGTTTATTTCAGTTAGCCAATCTTTCAAAGAATCTTGGTCAAATAAGCATGCATTCCTTGGGATCTTTATCTTTCCTTGGCAATTTCTTCTTCCAGGCAGGCGATATCGTAAGCATCATTACGCCTGCATTGGGAGGTCTGGCTGCAGGTGGAGCAACCAGTAGTTTCATGAGCCGAATAGGTCAACGCAGCACAGAGAGACTTTCACCCGGCAACGTAAAGATATTCAATGTCCTTTTTTCCACTTTGGCTGGCGCAACAGCCTTTGGATTAATTGGACAACTTGTCAAATGGTTGTATCTGGTCACGAATCCTTTTTATACAGTATGGGGACCTGTTTTGACAGGCACTTTGCTTGGTCTGGCTTTATCCCTTTTCACGAAAGCGAAAGACACACTTCCAACCGGGATGGTAATCTACTACATCACACGCACGTTTCTCAATGGACTCCGTTCCATCGAAGCCCTGGTGATGGCAATTGTCTTTGTGATTGCCGTTGGTATTGGTCCATTTGCGGGCGTAATGGCGCTCGGACTTCATACCATTGTCAGCCTTGCCAAACTCTATTCCGAGCAGGTGGAAAGTATCATGGCAGGTCCTCTGGAAGCCATTCAGGCAACGGGCGCCAATCGTTTACAAACGATTGTATATGCGGTCATTCCGCAGATCATCCCGCCTTATATTTCCTATACCATGTATCGTTGGGACATTAACGTACGCATGTCCACCATCATTGGATTTGTGGGTGGGGGTGGAATTGGCTTCCTGCTGCAGCAAAACATCAATCTACTGAACTACCGGGCCGCAAGCGCTCAGATGTTTGCCATTGCCATTGTTGTAGCAAGCATGGACTATATTTCATCCGTTCTCCGCGAGAAATATGTATAACATCAGGACATTGATGCTGTAACAAAAAAAGAGGCTTGATTTTTTTATCAAGTCTCTTTTTGATTCTCATCCGGGCATGGAGTTGCTGATCAAACTATACGTATTGCCAATTTTCGGTCCCATCAAACGCATGACGGCAATGACGACGATGGCAACGAGTGCGAGAATAATCGCATACTCGACAAGCCCCTGTCCTTTTTCGTGGGGGGCAAAAAACATAAATTATTCCTTTCAAAAAACGGAACCTTTTCCTGAGTACCTCCTCAGAGTCAAATGATTTTGGAAATATACAAAGAAGCCCTGTCTAGTGACAGGGCTTCTGGTTGCTCCTGGGAGCAATTTACGGCAGGGAGTTCGAGATGGTGCTGAACGTATTGCCGATCTTGGGTCCGAGCAAGCGCATCACTGCAATCACGACGATGGCGACGAGAGCGAGGATGATCGCGTACTCAACCAAACCTTGACCTTTTTCCTTGGGTGCGAAGAACATGATGTAATTCCTTTCTAATAAATTGTTTAATTTCGCCTGAGGAACACCCTCAGAACTATATACAGTATATTCGGTTCCAGGAATTTTTCAAGACTTTCGAACGATAATTTCGTTTACAAGATTGTTAGTCTAACATGATTTTAATGAGGGTTTATGACCGGCAGATGGTCATCCAGGCACAAAAATTGGTAAAAGAACGTTTTGCGGGAGACGGCACTTTCCGATTGACTGCCAGTCCCTATCATTATGGGTTACTCGTAGGGGTAACATGACCTATCCAGCAACAAAAGGTCAGGAATTTACATGTCTATGTTTTGAGCCTTCAGGCGGCGAAAATCCGTTAGAATCACATTCATGATAAAACGATTCTTTCGATTCCTATGGCGTCTGACTCAGGTTGCTGGAGCATTGGGCATAGCGGGGGTTATCCTGCCCCGCCTGATTACATCCATTTATTCCTTGAATCGGACATACCAACAGGACAATGCTCCAAGCGAACGGGTTGCCATCGTTTTTGGTGCAGGATTGCGGAGAGATGGAACGCCCACACCAATCCTGCGTGACCGGGTGGAAACGGCTGCCAACTTATACTTGGCTGGAAAAGTGGAAAAAATCCTTATGAGTGGAGATAATCGCTTTGATTACTATAATGAACCAGAATCCATGCGTCAGTATGCCATTTCGCTGGGTGTTCCGGACGATGCAATTGTTTTGGATTATGCAGGGAGACGCACTTATGATACGTGCTATCGCGCCAAAAGCATTTTTAGAGTGAAGAGTGCATTGCTTATTACTCAAAAATTCCATATGCCGCGAGCACTTTTCCTGTGCAATGCTCTGGGCCTAAATGCCTATGGGGTGGAGGCAAACAACCGTCGTTACTGGGGTGGATCTCTGTTGATATGGAATTTTCGAGAGCAAATAGCTACGGTAGCGGCTTTTTTGGATATTTATGTTTACACTCCCGTACCCGTGCTGGGCAACCCTGAACCGCTATTTGTGGATTAATGATCCAATAAACCCGGAAAAAAATTACCATATTTAGGGCATTACAAAGGTCAACAGGTATTGTTTAGACAACAAAACTGTGGATAAGTCGCGGTTATTTGTGGATAAGTGCCTTTGGGTGTGGAGAGATTGCTTACCTGCCCAATATATCTCTGAAAGCATACCCCCATATATGGACAGATGTTTCTGCGTCTTCCAAGATGTGGAAGACCGTTCAGTGGCCTATTTTTGTGGATAAACCTGTGGATGAGTTATCCCGATTTCATCCCCAGGGAAGGCGCAACCCGTTATCGGGAGAATCCCCTGCATGCAAGTGTCCTCCGATGGCATCCACCCACCCATGGGGGCTGGATAATCTTATCCACACTATCCACAGCATCTACTACTATTACGATTCCTATTTAATACTAATATGATTGTTTATTTAAGACTTGAATTCAAAGCCTATATCCTGTACAATAAATTTGACCAACATAATCTATACACTACAGTAAGCATTTTGCCGGGAGGCAAACAATGGACATGATCAAAGTTTCTGCGAACTCCCGTACGTCCGCCGTAGCCGGTGCTATTGCAGGCGTGATCCGCGAACATAAGAGGGCAGAAGTGCAGGCAATTGGAGCCGGAGCTGTCAACCAGTCTGTCAAGGCTCTCGTACTGGCAGTGGGATACTTGAATGGCGACGGTATTCATGTTGTTTGTGTGCCCGAATTTGTAGAAGTAACGATTGACGATAAGATACGGACTGCCATAAAGCTCGTGATCGAGGTACGCTAACAAATTTGATATTGCATATATCCCGGGGTGGTTTATAATTTAACCGGATGGACGTTCTTCCATCCCCGTGGTTTCTGCCTATATGAATAATTCACGAAAATTTTGGCGCACCCTGTTCTTTTTCTTATTACTTGCCGCATTGTGCGGTAGTTTTGCTTATCCTGTAACAAACACGTCAGTGTATGCCGCTCCACAGATG
>JBGPNQ010000109.1:0-14400 GCA_041487615.1 Anaerolineae bacterium | reverse complement strand
GTGGTCAACTAGTGGAAGTGTTCAAGGATCGCGCTCTAGGCATTCCGCCGCTTACGACAACCCTTGCGCGTCGCATGATGGAACAGACACGCATCCACACCGCATTGAAGGGTGTACGCGGACGCAAGGCGGTTGACCTGGCTGCCCTGGAGCGCTTGCTTGTCCGCTTTGGACAGCTCATCACGGAACAACGCTGGATCAAGGAACTGGATATCAATCCGCTTCTGGCTTCGCCGGAGAAGTTGATCGCCCTCGATGCTCGCGTCGTTCTCTTCGGCTTGGACACACCCGAGGAAAAACTTCCGAAGCTGGCGATCCGCCCATACCCAATTCAATATATGGAAAAGTGGACCGCCAAGGATAACACTGAGCTAACCTTCCGTCCCATCCTTCCGGAAGATGAATCCCTTTTGGTAAAATTGCATGAAGTCCTTTCAGACCGGACCGTGATCCTGCGCTATTTCCATCCGATGCTGCTACAGGATCGAATCCTGCATGAGAGGCTATCTCATATCTGTCACTGTGACTACGATCGCGATATTCCGCTGGTTGCCGAGCGAACCAACGCGGATGGATCGCGGAGCATTCTGGGTGTTGGACGATTGACCAAGATCCCCGGCAGCCAGGATGCAACCGTGAGCGCGATGGTGGGCGATCCCTATCAGGGAATGGGCATTGGCAGTGAACTGGTCCGCCGTGTTGTGGATGTCGCCAAACGCGAGCAGGTCAAGAATCTCACTGCTATACTTACTGTAGATAATCAAGCCATGCGGCATATTTTCAAGGAGCTGGGTTTCACTCTTGAACCGGCCACTGAAGAAAACCTGATGGTCGCAAAGATCGAACTTTAAGCTTGATGAATGGATAGTATGGAAACCCCACCTGTTTTCTGAACGGGTGGGGTTTTTGTTTTAGAAAAGAAACCAGGGAGAGAAAGCAGACTTAAGGTGGATGGACTCGGCTGAGAATGAAGCATGATAACTTTCCAGCTTTGTCTCCTCGATGCGTTCCGTGAATCCTGCTTGATGCGGTAAAATGCCTTTGTTCCAATGAATTTATTTTCAGGAGGCAGGTGATGTCCCAACTTGACTTGCTGGGAGCGTCTCAACACGAATCCCTTGATGAGTTGATCGCCAAGATGAAGCGCATGACCGACGATCCATTGGCGGATGCCGGCACCAACGTTGTTATCAGCCGCGGCAACCCGGAAGCAAAGTTGATGATCGTGGGAGAGGCTCCGGGCCCGCAGGAGAACATCCAGGGGAAACCATTTGTCGGACGCGCGGGACAACTGCTGGATAAAATACTTGAGGCGGCGAGCTTTGATCCTGAAAAGGATGTGTACATCACGAACTCAGTCTTCCGCATGCCGCCCGGCGAGGAAGGAAAAGCCTTTCGCAAACCGACCGATAAGGAGATCGACTACTATCGTCCTTACGTTCGTGAGATCATCCGTTTCGTAAACCCGTTCATTATGCTGTTGACCGGTAACGTGGCTTGTCAGTCCATTCTTGGGAAAACCGGCATCACCACCCTGCGTGGCCAGTGGACCGAATCGGAAGGGCGCTGGATCATGCCGATCTTTCATCCGTCCTATTTGCTTCGTAACCCCGCGCGCGATGCGAACTCTCCCAAGGCCTTGATGTGGGAGGATATTCGCCGGGTGCGCGAAAAGTATGATACGTTGACACGACAGTAAAGCAGCTGCATGGGAACCATCAGCCGCAGGGACTCATTCGTGCCTGCGGCTTTCATTTTGCCGATAAAGCTGTTTATCAATGGTACGCAGGTGGATTTCCTGAATCGTCACTTCACAGCAGAAACAATGGATGAATGATCGGCTTCAATTCGTTTGGATGTATCGGTCTTGAGAGAAGGGACAAACACCTTCCAAATATTCGTTGAGCCTGCGATCGTCAACCCGTTCCCAACACAGATGACATCGAATTTTGGAAAGTCCATTTTGAGGTCATGTATTGATGTTCGACCTTTGTGCTTCCTTCCAGTGAAACAAACTGCAATTGTTTGAATACAGGCTGCATCCAGAATTTGCCTTATAATGTCATAAATAACATCGAAACGGGGCAGGTATGAGCGATCTTTCTGGACAATATGTCGGGCGGTATCATCTAACTGAACGGCTTGGAGAAGGGGGCATGGCCACGGTTTATAAGGGGCACGATACGCTTCTTGAGCGGGATGTGGCGGTCAAGATTATTCGGAGTGCTGCCTTCCCTGAAGACCTGTTGGATGAGAATCTAAAACGATTTGCACGCGAAGCCAAATCCCTGGCAAAGCTTTCCCATCCAAACATTGTAAAAGTGTACGACTATGGCGAGCATGACGGATCTCCCTACCTTGTGATGGAGTACCTGCCTGGGGGCACATTGAAGAAGTTCCTTGACCGGCCCGTCCCATGGCAGGAAGCGGTGCATTTATTGCTTCCAATTGCACGCGGTGTCGCCTACGCCCATCAGCACGGAATATTGCATCGTGATATCAAGCCCGCCAACATCCTACTGACGGATAGTGGGGAACCGATGCTCTCTGACTTTGGGATTGCCAAGTTGTTCGAAGGGAATCAGACTGCCGCACTCACAGGATCCGGTGTGGCGATCGGCACACCCGAGTACATGGCGCCTGAGCAATGGACGGGGATCACCAGCCCGCAATCGGATCTGTATTCGATGGCGGTCGTGTTATATGAACTGGTGGCGGGACGCAAGCCGTATGTGGCGGATACGCCGGCGGGGTTCCTGATCAAACAGGCAATGGAACCTCTGCCCAGCCCTCGGACGTTTACCGCTGATCTGCCGGAGGCCGCGGAGCAGGTCTTGATCAAGGCCCTGGCGAGAGAACCGAGGGATCGCTATGCGGATGTAAACACACTCGTCGGCGCGTTGGAAAACCTCCAGCTGGGTGCAATGGTTGCACCGATTACTGAACCGAAGGAAATCAAGGAGACCCGCAAGGATACTGCTCAGAAATCCGAGATTTCCTCTTCCCCAGACATATCAAAACCGCATGATGGCGAATCAATTAGATTCGAGCAGGTGTCGCAACTCCAGGCACCAGCGGAACCAACGCCTCCATCAGAACACTTTGAAAAACCGCCAGAATCCCAGAGGGCAGAAAAATCCCTGGTGCTCCCAGTACAGCCTGAAAAGGTGACAGGACATCGGGAGGCAGATAAATCACTTCCTTCCCCGATACAGCGTGAAAAGTTCCCATCGCCCAGGAGAGCGTTCCCAAGTGTCTTGAATCTCATTGTGATTGGATCGCTTTGCATGTTTGCCGTCGGGATCGGTCTTGTATTCGTCTGGCTTTTAGGGCCGGGCATACCCCTTGTGCCTGCTTCGACTACGATTGCTACTGTTACTTTTACTTTGACCCGTGCCGCTTCGACTCCGACTGCCTTAACACCAAGCGTAACGGCATCGCCCAACCCGAATCCGACAGATGCGGCAAACCCAACAATGACACCACTGCCGGCCCAAATCACGGACTTCAACGGTGCGGAAATGGTGCTGGTATCCGCGGGCGAATTCAGCATGGGAGATACCATTGAAGAAGCACTGGCGGAGTGTCAAAGGTTATTCCCAACGACTTTTGCAGATAACTGCAAAGCAGAATACTTTACAGACGAGACGCCACCACACAAAGTTGACCTGGCCGCATACTATATTGACAAATATGAGGTAACCAATGCACTCTATAAAGCCTGTGTGGATGCCGGGGTTTGCATGAAACCTGTGAAAACAAATTCCGAAACACATCCTGCTTATTATGGAATGCCCGGGTACAGCGATTATCCTGTGATCTGGGTGAATTGGAACATGGCTAAAAAATATTGCGAATGGCGGGACGCTCGGCTGCCGACGGAGGCGGAGTGGGAAAAGGCCGCTCGAGGTGGTTCATCGCAAAATTACCCCTGGGGAAATACCCTGGATGGTGCAAAGGCTAATTTCTGTGATACGAATTGCTCAAAAAGCCATGCCAACAAGAACTTTAATGACGGTTACAGTGATGTTGCACCGGCCAATGCTTTTTCAGATGGAGCCAGTATTTACAACATATTCAATCTTTCCGGAAATGTATCTGAATGGGTCGCGGACTGGTATTCCCCTGATACTTATTCGCTTGCAAATGGATTGGTCGCCAATCCGAGCGGACCCTCAAGCGGGACTGCCTACGTTATACGCGGCGGTTCATGGCTCCGGTTCCCGGTCAATCTTCGGTCAGTAACGCGTTCGAGCAATCCACCCGAATATGCAGCCAATGATCTTGGCATTCGTTGTGTCAGGGATGCGCTCCCTTAAAACCCTGGCTGTACGTACTGACTTTGCTTTGTTGGTCATGGTTTAGTAGCCACAAAAACAATGCCTGAAATAGAACGCCCTCTTATCACACTGGACCTTTTTTTTCCTGTTTATGTTCATACATTGCGATATCCGCCTGGGAGAGCAGCGCATCCACAGTGAACGTGGAGTTCAAGTCGACCTGAATAATTCCCAGACTAAATGATAACGCGTAGCCGCGTACAGAGACAAGGTTGTAAGCATCCAGATTGCTTTGCAGACGTTCATGGATCACAGCAATGCTGCCCTCGGTTGCATCGATCGTTAGAACCGCAAACTCATCGCCTCCCATGCGGGCAATCACATCTGAATCGCGGAAAGTCTCTGTCAGAATGCGGGCAAAATGATTTAGCGCTGTATCTCCTTCGGCATGACCGAAGGCGTTGTTAATTTGCTTCAGACTGTCCATATCGATATACAGCAGGCACAGCGGATGATTCGCCCGACGGGCAAACTTAAACAACCCATTGGCGAGAATCGCGAAACCGCGGCGGTTGTTCAGCCCTGTCAGTTCATCGGTTAACGAAAGATTTCGCAAACGTTCGTTTGCCTTCTCCAACTCCATGTTTTTTTGATAGAGCTTGTCTGCCAGCAACTGCAAATGTTCGCGGTGAAGCTGTCCGGTTTGAGGCAGCCTGGATGGTGCGGCAGGTCGCTGCAGTGATTCCTGTACGGCGCGCAATATCTCCTGCGGTTCGGTAGGCTTTCCAAGGATGTGCTCAATTCCACTCGCCGTTGCCAGTTTGTGGATTTCCGACTCTAGATAATGTGCAGTTTGAAAAATGACCGGCACACCCGCCAGGAGAGGTTCCGCACGCAAACGGCGGACCAGCGTGAACCCATCCATGTTGGGCATGACAATATCCGTGATGATGAGATCGGGAAGTTCGGACCGCGCCAATTCCAGTGCCTCGGCGCCATCATTGGCTTCCAGCATGCGGTGCCCGAAAGAGCCCAGAAGTGTAACGAACAATTGGCGGTCAGTCGGGCGTGTATCGACGATCAGGATGGTTGCCATGCTTTTTTGCCTTATTCGAACAAGTTTCTCTTTCCAGATAATAGCATAATTTTGGAGAATATTCAGATATCTGTCCTGGTGGAGCGTCAATATCCCGCTGAATCAAAAAGATTCCCTTTCGTGTCAAAAAGGGAATCATGGTGCCAAAAAACCAAGAGTAAATTGCTGATGGTACGCACTGTCCCGACACTTGCACCGGGTGCAGGTGATGTTTGGGCAACCGCCAGGCCTTCGGGATGTTCTGCTTAGGATGAGATAATTATTCCTGGAAGGGAAATCGATCCAGTAGTTCCCAATTTTCCGGCCCTTTTTGCACTGTCCATTCAAATCGCCTTATTGTAAATGTCACCCCGTTGCCGACCCCGAATGTTGGGTCTTTTATCTGTGTTGATGTGTTTTCAGGCAATTCGACAATTTTTATATGTGGTAACCAGTTCCCTGCCTGATAGGGATACCCCTCGCATCCCATTTCACAGGCAATTTTGCCGAGATCGTTATATATGTTCTCCAGGGTGGGGGTTTTTTCTGCCAGCAGCCACAACCTGCCATGTTGATTATTTACATTCATTCGGGCAATATTCCTGACACAGATTTCGAATGGGCGCATATTCCGCGCGTACTCCTCCAGCCGTTTTTTCAGGCTGGCAAAATCGGAGACGTTTCGGATTGCCTGCATGGTCAGGTGCAAATCAATAATCGGTGTTCCATTGACCACGCGCGCCTTTTCTTCTGAGAGCCCAAATAATTTGGAATACTCCTCACTCTCGGGCCTGACAATGATAAAGGTCGATTTGCCGCTTGAGCTTGAAATATTCATGTTCTCTGTGTCCTTGACTCTGTTTCGGTACAGATCAACATGGGCTTCTGCATCATTTTGTCCCACACCATAATTCCAGTCGAGCAATCCGCGGTGCAGGTCATTGCGCCAGGCAGCATGGATCCTATTTTCCAGTTCTGCTGTGTCATATTTTCTCGATACAACCTTGAATTCATCGCCGGCACGCTCAGATCGGAAAGGCAAAAAACCTTCATCCTTCGGGAAATTCTTCAAAAGCATGTTCGAGAACCTTTTGAGATCCTGGTCGATGGCGGCGCTCCCGTAGCGGGAATTTCCCTCGTGCATGTTCAGCATATCGGTGAGTGCCACACTCTTGATTACCGCATTGTCCAGGTACCACTTTGCTCCGAGACCATTGAGTGCGCCTGTTAGCGTCTCCCTGGTAACTATGCTTTCTACAATGTTTCGAGTGATCTTTACCTGCTCGATTGTCTGCTGCTCCAATTTGGGTGGCAGCGCGATTGAATAGATTGTATCCATAAGCCCTTCGTAGGGCATATTAAACTCGTTCCAACTTTGGTAACTGTTATTTTCCTCCATGTGCCGGGGAATCTCGGAGTGACTCTCCAGAACGGTTTGTCGTACGACCACCGGTCGGAAGGTCTTTCTTTGCTTTTGAAGTTCATTCTCAGTTTCGGTTTCGGTAAGACCGGTGCCAAAATCCCAGGTCAATAAGGTATCCGCTTCCTGGCTGGCGTACAGCTTCGACAGGATGCGCTTTATTTCCTGCGGGGACTTCGAAGTTGAAAATATCCTGAATTCATCGCTCCCCGGAGACCGGCGGACGAAATCCCCCTTGTCCAAAGTGAATATGGACATAAACTGATAGGCCAGTTTGTGCAGCTCCAGATCCACAACCGACACTCCATATACCTTGTTTGCCTGTCGAAGATCGTATACATCGACCTTTCCCAACCCCGTGATCTGGTCCGTGGGAATCAGCCACTTCCCGGCCCGCGAATTCAGGGCATGGGTAATGGAATCATACAGAGCCAGATGTTTGGCGTTCTTGAGAATATCTGACAGGATATTCTTCAATTCCTGGAACTGGGCTTCGGTGATCGGCAGCGCTTGAAACAGATTCTCCAATTCTTTAAACGATTGGAGGAAGATCTTCAGTTCATTATCCATTTTCAATCGGATGTCAAAATCTGCGGCTGTGCCTGCATGATTTTTTCCCGAAGCGCCTGGCTTTTTTGAATTTCATACTGCATCCCCAACTGATGAAATGTCTCGATCGCTTCGATGACCAGGATCAGACTTGTCTTCAGGTCCGTCTCTGTTTCCAGATAGACGGAAGCCAGCCCGAGTTGTCCTTTTGCAAGTTCCTCGATCCGTCCAAACTCCTCCGCGGATTGGATGCTCTCCAGGAAAAGGCGTTTTGCCTCCTCGTAATTTTTTCCCATGAGGGCAACGTAGCCCAACCCGTTCAAGGCAAGGCTGACATGTCGAATCGGGTCCTTCCGAACGGGGTCCTGCCAGGTATCGAGAGCCTTTTGATACCACTCTCCAGCTCTGGCAATACCTCCACGCTCATATTCCAGATCGCCGAGTCCATATTGTGCGAAGCCTTTGCTGTAGATCCCATAGTCGTCCGTGGCAAAGTCTTCGCTTGTATGAAGAACCTCCAGTAACAATTTTTCAGAACGCTCAAAATTACCCAGACGCAGTTCCACTGTCCCCAAAGACCTTTGTGCTGCGGCGATCAATAACGGATCTTCGGTCTTGGTCGTGGCGGAGAGCGCCTCCTCAGCCCAAAATAGTGCTCTCAGGTAATCACCCTGGTAGAAATAGATCCAGGCGATGTTTCGGGCAAAGGTACTCACAGATTTCCAGTCCGGGATCAATTTAGCTGCGTTGAGAGCAGCATGTGCCAAAGTCATGCGGTCATACCAATAAGCGCGCTGCCAGAGCACACTGCCGAACTGTGTGCAAATCTGTACAACAATCTAGGCGATGACGCGGGTCTGTTTTGTCAGGGTGCCGGTCTTTGCCTGCCTCTTCTCCACGGATTTGTAGCACCATTGGGCAACGCTCAAAATATTGTTCCGGTCCACCAGCAGTTCATCGTAGCCGCGCCATTCCTTGAAGCTGCTTTTCTGGGCCAGAAAGTTGACATAGTATTGGGCTGTTTTTAGTTCAGCCTGCTTGATGAATTTTCGATTGCTCACATATTGCGAGCGGATGAACCTGCGCGTCAACGGCAGAATGCTGAAATAATCGTTATCATGTTCGTACTCGATCAGGGACAATTGCAGAAGCTCACTGAGCGCATTCTCGAAGCTGTCATTATTCTCGATTCCACCGATATCCTTCAACGCGGCTCTCGAGACGGCATCCGGTTGCAATGCCAAAACGAACAGAAGCTTCTTTGCATCGGCATGTCCCAGCAAGTTCCAACTGTGATTGAAACAATATTGCAGGATGGGAATATCCGCATCGAGGCTGAGTTTGTCGAGGACCTGGGTGACCGAGTATCCGAGGACGGCGATCTGTCCCTGGACCCACAGCAAGGCCAGGGGAAGTCCGCCGGTCAGGTCGATGAGATATTTGCTTTGATCGCGTGTCAGGTGAATGTGCTTTTGTCGGGCTTCCCATTCCAGCAGGGCATTGCTCTCTTCGAAGGAGAGCCCCTGCAAACGGATGATCTGTCCCTCGGAAACCCTTTCCCGTGAGGTGATGATCACCTTGAGGGTCATCGGCGAGTTTCGCAGGAAATCCAGGATGTCGCGCTGCTCCAATTTCGACAGCGATTCGAAGTTATCCAGGATGAGCAGCGTTGAACGTCTCGAGAGAAGATTGTAGGCGCGCTGGATCTGGTCCTTGATCACCAGGTTTCCGATGGTGGGATTCCCCAAATTGGTGCCGATCGTGATCAGGATATCGGAAAGAGTCTTGGCTTCCGGGATGACCGGTTCGATCCCGTGCAGGGTAAGGATCGATTCCTTGGCCGAGATCCAGATGACCGATTCGAAGAGATCGTTTTCAATGCAGAGATAACTGATTTCGATGGCCAGGGCGGATTTTCCAACGCCTCCAATCCCTTCAATCCCGATAATAAACGTCCGGCTGTTGGGTTGCAGGGACTGCAGGATCGTCTTGAGCTCGTACTCTCGTCCCACAAAATAAGGCCGCCGCGGCAGTTTTGCCAGTGCTGTTGATTTTTCAGCTTCCTTGCCGCTCGAGGTGAGTCCTTCGATTTTCTTGGTATATCGAAGGATGGCCTCCTTTTCCATGGTGACGCTGTTGACCAGGTGCAGGGGTTGGTCGGAGCCATAGCGCGCCAGCATCTCTTCCAGGATGAAGAGGTTTTTCTTGTGCAAAGAGATCATCGTTTCGAGATGAGTGATTTCTTCCTTGTTATCGTCCATTTCACACCGCGTATTCTATTGATTGGGGCTGATATCTTTTTTATAGACCTTCGACAGAACGGTTTCAAGCCTTGCGATCGTTTCGATCATGGAGTCTTCGGCGTCCGTCATATTGTGCATAATGATTGGTGGTACGAGGGCGTCTCCCCATTTGGCATATTGTTCCCTTGCCAGATGGTAGTTGCGGGAATAGGTCTCCAGCAGCCTGACGAGATGCTGGACCTCCGCTTCATGGTTCTGCCACAGCAGGTCATCGATCTTGGAGGAAAGCAGATCCTGCTTGACCTCTTTGATTTGCGCGGGTTCCATGGGAGCGATTTCCTTTTGCGGCTGCACTACCTCGGTCGTGGGGGAGGCGTCATTCATCTTCCTTCGTTCGCGACGTTCCTCCAGGATCTTTCGCCCCTCTTCGAATACAAAGTCAATCGCCTTGAGCAGGATGGGAATTTGAACAGGATCGATCATGGGTCCTCCTTCTCGTAAGAGTATAGCATAAGCTGGTACTGTGGTACTAGCGTATGTCAAACTCCTCGGTTCCATCCCTATGCTTCTGCCTCATCAATCCAGGATTGCGATTCCGCATGGCCGGGTAAGAGTATAATTTGCGAATTCCATACCAGGCAGGAATCATGGTGATCAAGAAGCTCCGACAACCAGACATTCTCCTTATCTCATTCTTATTCCTTTTCCTGGCCTCTTGTGAGAGGGCGACCGAAACGCCTCCTCCCACGGCGACAATTGTCCCCGTGACAGAAACGCCGACCCAAACTCCGACACCGATGCTGCCGATCGATGCTCTTACACCAGTACCCCTGCAGTCGCCTACTCAAAATCCCGGTGCCGATTCGAAATTCACTCCGATCTTGGATGCGAAAGGCATCCCAATGCTGCCTGTCCCAGAGGGCGATTTCATGATGGGCGGGACGACCCCTTCAGATGTTGAACCGGCCCAAAAGGTGACGTTGTCCGCGTTTTACATGGATGAATTCGAAGTCACCAATGCGTTTTATAAAGCTTGTGTGTTGGCGGGCGCGTGCAGCCCTCCCGCACAGATCATTACCGATTACTATGTAAATCCTCAATATGATCGATATCCTGTGATCTTTGTGGATTGGAATATGGCAGAGACCTATTGCGAATGGCGCGGCGCCAGGTTGCCCACGGAAGCGCAATGGGAGAAAGCCGCGCGCGGGGCGGACGGGCGCACCTATCCGTGGGGTGAAGTGATTGATTGCAGTTTCGCGAATTATCACGCCTCCGAGGGCGACAAATTTTGCGGGGACAAAACGTCGCAGGTGGGGAGCTACGAAAGCGGCAGAAGCATCTATGGTTTGTATGATATGGCGGGAAATGTCTGGGAGTGGGTTGCCGATTGGTACGGCCCCTATACAAGTCCGGTGCCGGCCAACCCCACCGGCCCCAAAGATGGGTCCCTGCGTGTGATGCGGGGAGGCTCGTATGACGCCATTCCCTTCAACGCAACCACCACTTTCCGCACGAAGGCATTCCCCAATTATTCGGCAAATGACACGGGATTTCGCTGCGCCAAAAGTGCAAAACCATAATAAAGAATCAGGGGCAGGAACATTCGTTCTCAGGCACCGCTCTCGAATATCTGTGACCTATTCCTGCAGGGTCGGTGTTGCACCGGGATCCTGACTCGCCATCCGTCTCTACAATGTCCGGTTCATATATCAGGGAGAGATTGGAAAAAACATATCCTTGAGGTTGTTAATCGGTCTTTCAACCAGATAATAGCTGAGGGTTGCAACAAGAGCTGTACTACCTAAAGCGAAAAAATACATTTGTGTTGCGCTGGGCCGGATAGGCAGGTTGAGGTTGGAGATGAGCCAGATGACTGATGTGTGGTAAACGTACAAACCGTATGAAATTTTGCCAAGATAACGTAAGACCTGGCTTTCCAAAACGCGGATGAATAAGCCGGTTCTTACTACACAATAAATCATGACCGCAAAAAAGTAATTGAGCAGGGAATATCCCCAGATTTCCTCGTAGGAATTATGGAGGGGAATGTCATATCCCAATGCGCCGACTACAATTTTGCCTGTTGCCAGATATTGACTCAGGATACCGACTGCGGGGACTGCTATTACAAGCACGACCCATTGCAGGCGTGGATATGGAATTTCAAATTGTGAGATGTAGGCGCCCAAAGCAAATGCGTCTACGTGCGAAAATGGAAGAACGTAAACTGCCAGGGACGGATCGCCGAAAAGGGAGGGATGAACTTGACCAAGGATTCTGACACATATTCTCAGCAGTGGACCCAGTGCCATGATGGCAAAGAACAACCTTCTACGTTGGTCGACAGGTGTGAAAAAGATAACCAAAGGCCAGAAAATATAGAAATGCTCCTCTACAGATAGCGACCATAAATGGTAGAAGAAGTGGGTGGGTGTCGAGTTTGCGCCGGCCCGATAAAAATCATATAAGTAGGAAACTGCATACCGGATTTGATCCCAAAAATTTTCTCCTAATTCGTTTTGCATAGGTCTAAAGTTCAGAGAAGGCAGGATGATCGTGAAGCAGACTAGAACGACCAGGTAAAAATAATAGAGGGGAAAGATCCGCAGGAAACGCCTCCCATAGAACTTGAGGAAAAAGTCACGACGCGGAAGGTGGGCTTTCATCCGTATCAGAATGTCAGTGATCAAAAACCCTGAAAGCACAAAGAAGAGTTGTACGCCAGCCCAACCGAATCTGAAATTATCGGTATGTCTACCAAGTATAGCTAAGAATGCCAGGGCACGTAATCCATCCAGACCAGGGATCATTACCAGTAAACCTGTCTTTGAACTCGTAAAATGGAGTGTTTATTCCAATATCCCGTTATTGTAATCAAAACGACGTATCCATTCACAGATAGGCCGCCTGTTCTTAAACCTTTGTGTTCCTTTGTGGTAAGAAAATTACGCCTTCTGCACCCCTCCCCCTTGCTTGCAGAAAAATGGGACTCTGGCTCCCAAACACTGATCCCGAATGTCCGTGACCCATTGTCTTGCGCCGGGACCAAAGATAGGCTGGATTGAGCGTTATAATATCAACACAGTTCAGGAGATAGAGTATGTTTACCCATATTGCTTATGACAATGAAGTTCTAAGTGGCAAGCCTCATATTATTGGCACACGTCTCAGCATTGAATTCATTCTGGAACTCTTTGCCAGCGGTGCAACAAAAGATGATGTGATTAAGGCTTATCCGCAACTAACACCCGAAGCTGTTGAAGAGGCTTTGAAATATGCCGCGCAATCGGTCAAGAACGAAGTGTTGCTGGATGTGAAGGTAGGGGAGTGAAGGCGCTTGATTTTCCGTTACTTGCAGATGAGAATGTTCATCCTGATGTAATCGAGTTTTTGCGAAAGGCGGGCTTGAATGTTGAATCTGTCTCTGAACAAGGGAAATTTGGAATCTCTGATACTCAAGTTTTATTGCAAGCAACCCAGGCAGGGAGAGTGGTCTTGACTCATGACAGCGACTTTGGTGGACTCGCCTTAA
Organism: Anaerolineae bacterium; assembly: GCA_041487615.1. Classification (GTDB taxonomy): domain Bacteria; phylum Chloroflexota; class Anaerolineae; order Anaerolineales; family Villigracilaceae; genus Defluviilinea. Next base: position 1,298 of record JBGPNQ010000109.1, on the reverse strand, counting down.
TGGGCGCACAATTTATCGGGATAATTTACATCCGCCCAGGACACATCCACGCGGACTTTACCATGAAAACTCTAGAGGCAATTCGTGATAATGCTCCCGACGTGACACCGCCATTTATTCTCGTCGCTGAGCGGACAGGCGACACAGTAAAAATAAGAGTCCGACAACTATGATCAAAACGGCGCATCAGTGAGTTGATGCGCCGTTCTTTTTTAAACCTTTGTGTGCCGGAGCCTGTCCTGAGCAACGTCGAAGGATGCCCTTTGTGGTGAGAATTTATGCTCTCATCAAATTGAACGGCATCTCATCCCACGTGCGACCTTCGAGAGTTCTACCAGCCCGCTTCGCGTCTTTTGCACACCGCCCCATTGTTTGAAGAAAAATGGGACGTTGGTTTCCAGGCACTGATCCCGAATATCCGTGACCCAATACGGCATGATCTGTCCTACAGCTAGGATTTCCAAGATTGGGATGGAAATCCGCAAGGATTTGCGCGAGACAATTGACGTATAATCTCATCCTAGGAATATTTCCATGCCAGAAATCAGCCGCTTCTTCGGGATCATCATCCGCATGTACTACAATGATCATACGCCGCCACACTTTCACGCCCATTATGGCGAGTATCAAGTTGAACTCACCATCGAAACGCTGGAAATTCTGAAAGGCAAATTGCCTCAACGCGTGCTCGGTCTGATTTTGGAATGGGCGGTTCTTCACCGCAATGAATTACGGGCTGACTGGGAACGCGCACGTAAGGAGGAACCTCTTGAACCCATCCAACCATTGGAGTAAGAAAATGGACCGCGTTATATCTGTAAAACCCCTGGAAAATTACCTGCTTGAAATCGAATTTGCGGATGGACTCCGCAAAGTGATTGACATTCAACCTTTTATCGGGAAGGGGATTTCTTCCGCGCTGAAGGACAAAACCTATTTTCGTAATGTGAAACTTGAAGATGGTGGTGGAATTGCCTGGGACAATGGTTATGACTTCTGTCCCAATTTTCTGCGCGATGATGTCCCTGCTGTTAATGTTGTTACGACATGAATTTAACCGCAAACATTGCTGAGAAAAATTGAGAAGGCAGACGGCGCACCCATCATGGGTGCGCCGTCTGTTCTTAAACCTTTGTGACCCTTTGTGGTAAATAAATTACGCTTTCACCAAATTCCTTGGCATCTCACCCCACGTGCGACCTTCGAGTGTTCGCCCTGCCCGCTGCGCGTCTTCCGCACGCCGCCCCATTGCTTGAAGAAAAATGGGACTTTGGCTCCCAAACACTGATCCCGAATTT
>JBGPNQ010000108.1:0-14532 GCA_041487615.1 Anaerolineae bacterium | reverse complement strand
CGGTCGGAGGGCGCACTCATGGCTATAGTGGAATACAGGGACGAATGGGAAAAAGTTGCAGGAGGAAATTAAATCTTCTGCGTAACTTTCCTCCAATAATCATCCATTTGTGGAGGAGTCATCACCTGCCGGCTGCCGGCCCAGGATATGGTTCCAATCCAGCATCACTTTGAGGTCGTCCATGGGAAGTGCGACTTCGGGTAAAAAGCCCACGAACGATCCGTTATAGGTCTCTTCGCCGCCGTCCCACATCAGGTCATACAGATCATGTTTGAAGACACCCACGGCCGAGAGACGAGGATCATCGTACGGCAGCGCCGTTTCGAAGGTCAGAACCACGGGGCCATCGGCGTTCTCTGACACTTCTGCCACGGTCGCTTCGTGGATCCAGCGCAGCCACTGCTGATCTTTCACCGTTTGTCTGGTCTCGGTGACGCGAATCCGCATACGTGTGACGACATCTCCCTGCGTGTACGTCCATGCACCCGTAGTCCCTCTGTTTGCAAGATATTTCGCGGGAATCAAACCCTCGCCCTGTTTGGTCTGCAAAGGTTGTGCCACACGCCAGGGATTTGGCATTTCATTCACAAAGCGCAACCATAGGATGCTGGCCCCCACCGTGTAATCTTTTGCTGCGGATGGTTTGATGAAATATGGTCGCGGTGTGCCTGGCACTGTGCCTTCGCGTTCGTTTTTCAGATACCAGGGTGCCTTCGGAGTGAGTCCGCCGGGAGGCGTGTGCCCGCGCAAATGCTGGATCTGTTCCGCCACTTCATTGCATACCGAGCGCGTGACGATGAGCCGGTTCGATTTGTCGTGTTCCTCGCGCCAACCCGTGAGATTGTCCTGTTTCCACTTGTTCATGATCTCGCGGAATTCGGCATATTGAGCTTCGTTGCGTTCCTCCTCCTGGTCAGCAGTCAGCTTCTCCCAGCTCGGATCACTGGCTTCCTTCACGCGCAGGTCAGTCAGTTTAACAATTTCCTTCCACATCCAATCAGGTAGTGTGCTCTTAATGGACTCGAGCGCACCCAATGCATCCTGCGCAGGCATCGTTTCGACCTCGTAATCCTCCTCATCCATGCGCAGATCAAATAAAGCCTTGCGTTGATAATACACACCCGGTGATTTGAGTCCCCTCAAATGAAAGGCGATCTTCTCCTTCCATTTTGGATCGGTTGTCAGGGCAAGTTTCGGTGAACTGGCCTGGTTCGGCGTTTCATAATCCGCCACACGTTCCTGGCTCATCGCTTCGATGGCATCATCATCCATTTTCTTGAAATCTTTTTCGAGTGCAGAGGTCCGCAAACTGATGAGCAAATCCTTCGGGTCTGCCCAGGAGCCGTGTGCAGTGGCATAGCGCATCCCTGAGAAATGGATGACCATATATTGCAGCCAGAGAGGATATCGTTGCGGCTGTTTGATGAATCGCTGGACGATCTCCTCCAATAGTTGAAGATGATTCCGGTCGGCAAGCGACGCCTTATACTCTTCGACCTTGACGCGCACAATATCCTTGACCGTGACAGGCTGGTCGGGAGAATAGCGGACAAGATATTCCGCTTCGGATGTACTGAGGATTGACTCCAACGACTTGAGTTTCGTCTCCAGATCAGACGCGTCTTTTCCGAGCTGGGAGCTGCGTTGCTGAAGGACCAGCATTTCCCTCTCCTCGGCCTGGATCATCTGCGCCCGTTCCGCCGGCGATTTCCTGGAATACTCATACGCAGCCTGATATTCGCCCAGCCTCTCCATTTCATCTTCGACGGCCTTCAAGCCTGCATCGCGCAGCATATCCAGGCGTGCCTGACGCTGTCCGCGCGGTGCCCAGTTCGCAGGCATGTTGCGCAGATCTGTTTCCAGTTGTGCAGCTTCCTTTTGAAGAGAGCGCTGTTGTCCCTGCAAAACATAGATATTATTTTTGATCGTCACCAGCTTGACCGCGTCATCCTTAAGGATGCGCAAATCATTGGCTAGTTTATTGTGGATCCCATTCACCATATCCAAGACAGATTGGTCTGCTTTCGGGTAGCGGCTGCGGACAGAACCTGAGACATCCCCGGTGGAGAAATATCCTTCAACGGAAGCAATTGTCGGCGGAGTCTTGAGCCGGGTGAGGTCGGCAGACATCTCCATTTGCCTGACTTCCAACGGCTTGAGCTGCGCGCGCATTCCGTCCAGTCTTGTCCGCACGCCCGTGATCTCGTTCTGCGCCGATTCCTTTGCCTTGAAGAGTTCGAGTTTGCGTTTTTCGATTTTGTTATAGGTGGAGATGAACGAATATAAATCCTTGAGTTCATCTTCCACGATGGGGAGCGTGACCGTTTGAAGCTTTTGCAGCTCCTGCGTTTCAATCGGTCGTCTGGGATGATCGGGAAGCATGGCGTTCAGCCGGTGCTGACGGCGAGTGATCTCGTCCGTCAATGACTTGCGATATCGCTCCCATAGTGAGACTTGTTGGGTCACAAAATATTTTTCCTTGCGTACATCCGCAAGCTTTGGGAGATAGCTCATGAATGTGCGATGCAATTCCTTGAGTTTCGCCAGGTCCGCTTCCTCTGTGAGCTCATATTTCAACAGATATTTGTCGCGGACATCATCCTTCAGGAAATACGCATACAATGTTTGATATGCCGTATAGGCAATGACCAATGCACTTTGTCGCGCGGCGATATAGGCATTGATATCAGCTTGAAGAGTCTCGATTTTTTTGTCCTTATATTCCGCCCACAGATCGATCTCCTTGTAATAGACCAGGAAATCGCGCAACTTCATCTCCCGCAACGGATAGATGGTTTTCAACAAGACTTCATTCTGCCACTGGAAATACATCGGTTCCGCCATCACGCCTCCAAGTAAACAAGCCTCTGAGATGGTTGATTGTATTCCAATCGTTCGTAATCTCAGAGGTTTTTGGTGAAGAAGTGGAAAATTTTCACTTATGAAAAACTCCCTGAGGAGTTGTCTCTTCAGGGAGTTTGTTGAGTAGCGGTGGCATCGATGATGTTGTTCGGCGAACTGCCTATCGGCGTGTCCACTGGAACAGGTGTGTCTGTGGGCAGAGGCATCAGCGTATCGGCAGGCGGAGGTGTATCCGTGGGGAGCGGTATATCTGTTGGTGGCGGAGTCGCTGTATCGGTCGGCAGCGATGTATCCGTGGGTACGGGGATAGGTGTATCTGTGGGAAGTGGCGTACTCGTTGGTACCGGTGTCAATGAATTCCAGGGTACTGCCCCTTGCCTGGGTGTTCTCGTGGGGTTCCTCAGGATCAGTGGATCAGCCATAAAAACCTCCACCTCATCGATGGCCGTTCCTGCATTCTCAAAAGTGATTTTGATAAATCTCGCATCGAGCGACGGAAATTGCGCCAACACCGTTTCCGGCCCGGAAATAGTTCCTTTGAAACCAACCTGCTTCGAGTCATAGACCGTTTTATATTCAAGGCTGTCGTTGCTGCTATTCCCATCGGCGTAAACATTATCGGACAAGGCAATGGCAATGACGAACTGTCCAGGATCGCCATTATTCAACTGTCCAAGGCGGTCCTTGCCGAATGTAACAGTATTGATAGTGGTGGCTTTACCGAGATCGATCTTGATCCAGCTATTCGGGCTATTGCTGATCCAGCTTGCTCCGGCTCCATAGAGTCCGTCGTTGACATAAGCGGCCCGATGAATTTCGCCGTAACCGGGAATCGTATCTTTTGCCACGGCCGGTCGTGCTGATCCATTTCCTTGAAATGTCAGATCCTGACTGTGATTGAACTTTTTTGCCAGACACAGCGGTGGTATATAGCCCGTCTTGCAAATAACTTGTGCCTGGGGAGTACTGGTCGCAGCGACAAATGCAGACTGTCCCACCCCATTTTGAGATTGAGATGGGGATGGGTTGGATAATTGATTACGACTGCCAAGGAATAAGAATCCCGCCAAGGCTGCCACAGCCATACCGGCAATAATGAATGAGGCATATACCGTCTTTATGGAAGGTAGCCGCAAGGTTTGTGGCTGGTAGGCAAAACCCTTCTTAAGGGCAGAGCGTATTGCCTCCCAGAAGCGGGCGCGTCGCATTTGCAGCACCTGACGTCGAAAGGCAGACCGCCGGACCTTCAATAATTTTGAAGGATATTCGTACTCGGCAGATTTCAAACCCTGCAGAAGCTGAAAAACATCCCGATCGTCGGCAATCGATTTTTCCCCAATCTCAACCTGACCGCGCTGCTCCATCTGTTGGATGAATGATGCCCGGCGGGCTGCCAGCAGTTCCGGAGGATATACAGCCTTAAGGGATTCCAAATCCTTAAGGATGTTGAAAATATCCTGGTCCTGCGGGGAGGAAGCTGATCTCATCGAACTACCTGGAATCCCAGAATCCTGCGTAGTTTCATAATTGCACGATTCTGGATCACTTTAACATAATTAACTTCTTTTCCGATGATTTTCGCGGTCTCAAGCAAGCTGAACCCTTCGAGGAAACGCAATATGATCACGTGCCGCTGATCTTTCGTCAAATCGTTTTTGATTGCACGCATAATGATGTCCAGTAATATCTCATTCTCAAAATTTAGGAATGCGGAATACCCATCGTAGCGCGTGGAATCAATCGTTTCAATTGGGACTCCGCGATGAGAATGGCGTGCCTCATCGACGATCAGATGGTATGCCGTTTCGTACAGATACGAACGCAGGTTTGTACTGGGTCCGCTGCCGGCCGAAAATTTATCCAGGAGCTTCGCAAACACATCCCCAACAATATGATCTGCCAGCACGGCATCATTGCACAAACGAAATGCATAATTATAGAGAGCAGACGAATAGCAATCAAAGATCTCTACAAGGGCGTCCTGATTCATCTCCCTTGCAGACTCCAATAGACTCATATTAGCTTCCATTGGAAAAATCCGAATGAATTGGCAAGCAGGAATAAGAGCTACATATGTTCATTTGTAATAAATAAAGATAACGACTGTTCCCGCTGTCTTATACTTAACAGCTACATACAACGCGAGATAAAAATCTCTAAGCGGTTGCAATGAGAAAAAGTGGGGTAGCCTGGCGCTGATGATGTAAAATGCCGCTGTCAATGCGAGCGCATCTGTAAATATTTAGAGGTTTTTCGATTATAACACTTACCAGCCAAGTGGAAAATGGAATATGGGAGGGGGAATCCACCCATATGATCACGGTACTTGCAGTCTGCGACACCCGATCCACTTGTATTGCCGGGACGAATTCATTGGGTTTTGAAATTTACCGCTTGTCTCACGCATGTGGAACATGCGTAAGTAAACTTTTTGATGGTTTTGCAGGCTGAAACTCAAATCGCAAGTTTACCTGATTATGCGGCACTCTGTAGATGAAATTCCCTGATAGTTTCATAACCATCAGGGAATTTCATCGTATTCAGGTCACTCTCCAGGAGTAATCGTTTCCACCATTACTGCCAGGCTACCGGACCTGTCTTTCGGTAATTTTTTGCGAGAGCTTCCAGGTCGAGTACATTGATGATGCCATCGTTATTCAAGTCTGCTGCGGCAGGGATGGATGAGTTGTACCCCATACCAATGGTCATTGCGTCAAACTGGTCAATGACGTTATTCTCATCAATGTCACCTGCCAGCAGGGCGATGGGTGGCAGTATGGTTGTAGTCCCGGCAGTGAGCGTTACGCTCCCCTGCGCACGCAGGAAACCCTGCGCTGTGGCGATCACAGTATAGGTACCCGCGGGAACCTCCAGACGGAATCTTCCATCGAGGGCCGTCTCCATCGTGGCTACCAATATCGTGCTTCCATCATATACATTCACAATCACCGGTTTGCTGGCCAGCACCTGTCCGGCCACTGCTCCATTATTCCCGGCAGGCGTAGGCGACGAACTGGGAGTGGAAGTGAACGTCGGTGCAGGTGAACCGGTAGCTGTGGGCACAGAAGTTGGTGTAGTTGTGGGCGTCAATGTCAGCCACGTATAAAATGAAACGATCTGCCCAAAGATGGCCGACTCCGCAGCATAATCGAAGATCGGTGATGGAGTGGGAAAATTACCGGGGTTGAGAGAATGCAGGATGAAATCGAGACTCACACAGACATTATCCCTGGAGATGGAATAGGCCACCCATTGATATAAGTTGCCTGCCGCGCCATCCCCTCCCGTTTGCTTTAGAAAGGACAGCCCGTTAATGATCACTGTTTCAGATGTTTGAAGGATTGAACTCGTCGCCAGTGGACTTTGACAGGGATTGGCGTTCTCTGCGACGATCACTTCCAGATACTTCTCGCGCAGATTCGTGCCCTGCACAAAGGGCAGATTGATTCGCGCATAGTTGTCTGTGGAACCGGCGACAAGCTGCCCCTGGTCCGGATATAGAAACTGGAAGCCATATTTGGAATTGATGAAGGTCAACCAGCCAGTTGGAGGAGTCGCAGATGCCACTGGAGGGGTAACTGTTGGCGTGAATGATGCAGGAGATGGTGTGAAGGACGGTGTAAAAGACGGCGTCAGAATCGGCGTCGGAGTGCCTGCGAGGATGCTGAGGAAATCCACCGCGAACGGAATTTCGGTAAGCACATTGTTCCCTTGCGAAACGCGCGCCCTGCAATCGATGACCGTTTGTCCGGCCTGCAATCCTTTCACGTTGAAGGTAAATGCCGCCCCACTCGTCGCGGCTTTAATGCCTTGACTGCCCGCGATCGCAACGATCAAACCTTGGGCTTGCGGACCATTGATGGCCGCGGCCGGGTCGGCGCCAAAGAGGGATGCAACAGTAATGTTGCTGACTTCGAATAGATTCGGGCCAAAGGTACAGGTGAACTCCGCGCTGGTATATCCTTCCACAGGCACATTATTCAACCCGACGGTAACCAACGCGCTCTCTCCGATACTTATGCTCTGTGGAGTGATGGTCGTGGATACATAAGGACCCGAGAATGTCGGGGTTGGAGATGGCTGGCTTGTGGGTGTGCCCGGTGTGCCAGTCAATTGCAATGTAGGTGTCGGAGTCACAGTCGAATCGAACGTGTTCAGGAGAGGTTTGAACAATCCCACCGTATTACCATTTTTCGTGAACGATGTAATGTTAAACAATGAATTGTATTTAACTTCCCATCCTGCAAACGACGCGCCGATCGTTGTGGGGCGCAGCATAAAATGCAGATGCGGAACATTAATATCCTGAAATCCGGGACAATACTTCAGTCTCACACCGTCCGCGATGATCGCCAGGCGCTGATTACGAGCAACGACATCTCCCAATTTCACTTGAATGTTTCCAAGAAACTGGTATTGTGTGATCCATCCATTGTCATGCGCAAGTGTGATGTAACAAGCCGACGTTGCAACAACAGTCCCGGCTGCCGCAGCCGTCACCCAAAAATTGGAGGTGTTCTCCCCTGTGACCATATTATTATGCGGAGCAAAATCGATCGCGCCACCAAGCTTGTAATTGTGGGAACTGCTTGTCGGCCGGTCGCTTCCATTGTCGAGCCCATCGATTGCCACCCAGGCAATTCCCTGATCCCACGGCAATTGAAACATATCCACTGGCGGAGGAGCTGTGGACACAAGAGCATCAACATCCTTTGCAGGAATTAATGAGACCAGCAGGATAAATAGGCTCACTGCCCGAAGCAGATGATTGAATTTTATGGACATCTTTCCTCGCTTCCTTCCGTGGGGCCGCTGGGTCTTCACCAAAAGATTTCCTCTTCGCTGAGGCCCTGCGGCGATTACTCCCAATGTCACTAGGATGCAAACACGAACAAGGCACTTTTTCCCAATCGCACTACATCGCCCGGCTTCAGCACAACTGAACTATTCCGGATCGCCTGACCATTAATAAACGTGTTACCGGTTAGATCCATCAGGTAATAATCGTTATTAGCCGTAAAGATCCTGGCGTGTTGAATACCAATATGCGGATCATCGAGACAAATCTCATTCCGTGGGCCGCGTCCAATGCTACAGGGCAACTGTTTCAGCACAAAACTTTCCCCCGCGCGTGGACCACGTTTCATGTGTAGCATGGCAGCGTGTGATGTGGTTCCCTTTTGAACTCCATTGCTTCCCAATCGAAAATATTTGAAGATGACGAACATGCATCCAAGGAAGAACGCAACAGCCAATACGCCAATCATCCAGCCAAACTTAACGAACCTGCTCTCTGCAGGAGGCGGCGTCAGCGGAAGAACTGAACCTGTCACAGGCACTTCAACTTGGGAACCCGCCACCGTTTTATCGATGGCGAGAGCAATGTTCCTTTCGCCAAGACTCACCCCAACCAGCGGAGTGGCGAAACCGGCTTCATTCCGAATCGCCAGCGCAGCACTCTCGAGAGTCAAATTCGTGTTGCAGCCTCCAAGGGTGATGAATCGCACCTCGGCCAAAACGCCGTTGACGGTTTGAGGCGTGGTACTGGCATACGTACCATCCACTAATCCCGTAAGTTGAGGCAAAGGCAATCCATTCATGCCGGGGATGGAACTGGATGCATTGACCGGCTTCAAACAAGCAGGGTCGTAGCGGATCTGAAATGTGAATCCCTGAATCGGAGTAGCGGATATTGCGTTGACAGTAACAACTACAGTTTCTTCGGTTTTATACGCGGTCGTATTGGCAGCCAGCCAGATGCTTTCAGCGCTCTGGGCACTGACATTCACGGCCCCGAGGACAGTAAAAATCATCGCCAGGATGACTGTATTAAAAACGGATTTCATAAACAGCTCCAAAAACGATGGGACGCACATAGCAGTGCGCCCCATCCTGTTGAAAAGATTCTTATGGCCAGAGGACAGGTCCAGTCTGTCGATAGTTCTGGGCCAGAAGCTCGAGGTCGAGCACGTTGATGATGCCGTCATTGTTCAGGTCTGCTGCTGCAGGAGTGGCCGTGTTGTAGCTCATGCCGATGGTCAACGCATCCAGCTGATCGATGACATTGTTGTTGTCGATATCGCCAGCAAGCAAACTAATGGCGGGTTTGGTGATCGTGTTTCCGGAAGTGAGCGTGATGGACCCTTGAGCGGCAAGGAAACCACTGGCCGTGGCGCGCAGGCTATAGGTCCCGGCCGGAGCCGTGAGGCTGAATGTTCCATCCGGGTTGGCCACGACTGATGCAACCTGCACATTCCCTGCGTCAAGTAGGTTCACAGTCACCGGTTTAGTGGCAAGGACCTGCCCATTTACTGTCCCATTGGGTAGAGGCGTGGAAGTAAGAGTAGGCGAAGGAATCGGCGTAAAACTTGGTGTCGCAGTTTCTGTTTCCACGGGTGTTGTGGACGTGGGTGTCGCAGATGGAATCAAAGTGGAGCTTGGTGTTGCCGTACCAACGGGTGTCGACGAGGTGGGTGTGGAAGACGCGACAGGTGTTAGGGATGTTGGCGTGAGTGTGTCCACGGGTGTCAAGGATGTCGGTGTAGCCGTGTCAGCCGGTGTCAAAGAAGTAGATGTGGCTGAAGCCACTGGCGTGAAAGATGTTGGAGTGGGTGATTCCACCGGCGCCGGTGTGGAGGTGAATGTTGCAGTCGGTCCGCTGCCAGTCACGGTCAGACTGGTGCCTGTCGATGAAATATCCGTGAGCACATTGTCTCCTTTGGAAACACGTGCATCACAATTGATCGCAGCTTGACCCGCTGCCAAACCCGTTGCGCTAAAGCTAAATACGACACCACTGGTTGTAGCTTTATTTCCGTTACTACCTGCGATGGCAAGGATGAAACTGCCATTCTGGGGGCCATTGACCGCGACGGCCGGATCCGCACCAAAGACGGAAGCGGGGATGGGGTTGCCTACAGTGACCAGGCTGGCATTATAGGTGCAGGTGAACTCGGCGCTGGTGTAGCCTTCGGCGGGAACGTTGTTCAAACTGACGGTTGCGACGGCCGTCTCCCCTACATTCACACTTCCCGGACTCACAGTAGTCACGACCGAGGGTTGGGCCTGGATCACTTCACGCAGTGTCAGGATATAAAAACCGCCTCCCGAGTTCGGCTGGACTTGAATGGAATAATTACCGGGAGGCTGAGTGCTTGTCAAGGTGGATATGCCATGCGTGATTTCAATCCCATTCGTGTCCTGCAGGGTCAGCAGGGGAACCAAATCTCCGCTGATAGGCGAGACAGCTACGACAAAATCGTGAGTCTCGGTAAAATCAAAATGCCAGTTTTCATGGATACTGTCATTTACGAAACCAAAATAACTCGCATCCCAAAGGTTCAGGTTGCGATTGATCACCATCGCATCTGACTGTACGGCTGAATTGGTGCTTGCCAACGCAGTCTGACCACTTCCAAATGAGCTGAACATCAGAACAAACACAACGAAAATTTGAATGAGACGCCTGGGCTTCATGGTCTTGTTCTCCTTATGAAATATGAATTTGTGAAACCAAATATCGGCATAGTAAAGGACTATGTTGACAACTAAATTTTTGACATAAAGAGGCTTCCCCCAACGCCGCATGGATGTATTCATCAAGGAACATTAAGATGCCTGAGAAGGCTTATTCCTACCATTTTTATTGTATGACTCAGATGTTGGTCACGACGTTGCAGTAAAGTTGCCAAGGTATTGCAATATGATTGCGAAGAAAAAAAAGGGTTGCTCCATAGTACCTTCGTGTGATACGCGGGATAAGAAAGGCGGTGAGCTTTCATGACGAAAAGCCCACCGCCCTCAAATATTTTTATTCGGACATTACTCACATGCCAGATATCAAAACCCCAATATGAATGAAATCCCGCAGCATAATTTGCTCCACATCCAGCGCGCCGGCCAGGCTTTCCACCTCCCTCGGTATGACTCCATCTGTCCATTCAACCGCAAGATGGGATTTCAATTCGTCGAACGAGTCTGCATGAATGATTAAACGGAAAGGCTCCCGAAAATTAGCTTCGGGAGCCTTTATTTGATGTTTGGTTACCTACACCATCGGCAAGTTACAGGACCAGACTCACCAATCGTCCTTTCGCCACGATGACCTTCTTCGGCTCCCTGCCGTCCAGATATTTCCGCACCGTTTCACTGGCCAATGCAGCAGCTTTGATCTCCTCTTCACTCGATTCGGCAGGGACCGTAATTCGGTCACGGACCTTGCCATTGATCTGGACAGGCAGTTCGATGGAATCCTCCTTTGCGGCAGCCTCATCCACATGTGGCCAGGATTGCTGATGGATGGAATATGGCTTGCCCAGGTGATTCGTCCACAATTCCTCGGCAATGTGCGGCGCAACTGGAGCCAGCATGAGCAGATAGATAGCCTGGGCTTCTGCCCATGCAGGGGAACCAACCGCACCTGCTTCGCGCGCCTTATACATTTCGTTCATCAACTCCATCAGCGACGAGATAATTGTGTTGAACTCAAAGCTCTCGTAGTCATGCGTCACTTTGCGCAGGGTCTGGTGAACTTTTCGGCGCAACTGACGACCGTCGAAAGCGGAACCGGTCCTCGGCTGAGCCGGATCGGTGAACAATGTCCAGATACGGCGCATCCAGCGCGAAGTCCCTTCGATACCTTGCGCGTCCCACGGTGCACCCATTTCCCATCGCGCAAAGAACATCAAGTACGCACGCACGGTGTCTGCACCATATTTGTTTACCAAATCATCCGGTGCGACGACATTGCCGCGGCTTTTCGACATCTTGCTATGATCTTCCGCCAACACCATGCCCTGATTCCGCAACTGCATCATCGGCTCGTTACCTTCAGTGATGCCCATGTCGCGCAAGGCTTTGTGGAAGAAACGCGTGTACAGCAAGTGCATGGTCGCGTGTTCGATGCCGCCGGTGTAGGTATCGACAGGCATCCAATAGTTGTATTCCGTCTCGTCGAACGGACCCTTGTCATAGTGCGGCGACAGATAGCGCAGGTGATACCACGACGAACACATGAACGTATCCATCGTATCCGTCTCACGCGTGGCAGGCTCACCGCAGATCGGACAGGTTGTATTTTTCCATGTCGGATGCAGTTTCAATGGGCTTTCGCCGGTCGGCTTCCATTCCACGTCTTCGGGCAACAGCACGGGCAATTGATCTTCAGGTACCGGGTTCCAGCCATGCACATTGCAGTAAATCATTGGGATGGGCGCGCCCCAATAGCGCTGGCGTGAGATCAGCCAATCGCGATAGCGATAATTTACCGAGCGTTTTCCAATGCCTCTTTCTTCCAGCCACTCGATCACAGCCTTGATGGCAGGATTCTTTATGCCTTTGTCATTGGTGGCGCGCGTGCCATTGAACAGACCGCTGTTGATCATGATACCTTCATGTTCATGCGCAGCTTCCATTGTTTCGCCATTCAATTCTTGCACGGGCGGACCGCCGTCCACCCCTACTGGCTGAATGACCGGTATGACCTTCAATCCATATTTACGGGCGAACTCAAAGTCGCGTTCATCATGAGCAGGAACAGCCATGATCGCGCCCGTGCCATAAGACATCAAGACATAGTCTGCGATCCAGATCGGGATACGCTCCTCATTGACCGGATTGATGGCGAACGCGCCTGTAAATACGCCGGTCTTCTCCTTGTCGGTCGCCTCACGCTCGATATCAGATTGACGAGCGGCTTGCAGCTTATATTCATCCACCGCGGCTTTTTGCTCAGGCGATGTAATGGCATCCACCAACGGATGTTCAGGCGAGAACACCATGAAGGTTGCGCCCCACAACGTATCGGGACGGGTGGTGAATATTTCAATGAGATCGCCTTTTTCTGTGTGGAAGACGACCGAGGCACCTTCACTGCGACCAATCCAGTTGGTTTGCAGAGTTTTGACACGCTCGGGCCAGTCAATGCCATCGAAGTTCAGTAATTCGTCCGCATATTGGGTAGCTTTGAAGAACCATTGTTCCAGATTCTTTTTGACGACCGGAGTGCCACAACGCTCACATACACGGTTTTCGCCAATCACCTGTTCGCGTGCCAATGTAGTGTTATCTTTGGGACACCAATCCACGGCTGCCATTTTCCGATAAGCCAAACCGTGTTTGAATAATTGGACGAAGAACCACTGCGTCCATTTGTAGTATTCAGGGTCGGCAGATACAGCCTCCCGTTCCCAATCGAACATGGTGCCCATAGACCGCATTTGCCTGCGCATCCGCTCAATGTTCTGGAACGTGCGCTTCATCGGGTGGATGCCGTCTTTAATCGCGGCATTTTCCGCATTCAGACCGAAAGCGTCGAAGCCCATCGGGAACATCACGTTATAACCTTGCATCCGCTTGAAGCGCGCCCGCGCATCGGGGGGAATCATCGAAAACCAGTGACCAATGTGCAGGTCACCGCTGGGATAGGGCAGCATGGTCAGCGCATAATGCTTGGGTTTACGCTCGTCGATCACAGAGCGATATAACTTGTCTGCTTCCCATTTTTGCTGCCACCCGGGTTCCATAACCTGCGGGTTGAACGCGTGATCCTCATACTCAGGAGCGTCCATTTTGACAGGTTCGGGTTTCACCTCAGCCAGGGCCTTTTCAAACTTCGGCGCGGGGACAATCGCCTTCGGCGCAGCTTTGACAGGGACAACCGCTTTGACAGATTCAGATGTGATCATGACGGCGTTTTTGGGTGCTGCTCTCTTCGTCCTCGTCCTGGCTTTGCTGACAAATGTTTTTCTTGTGCTGGCAGGTTTCTTCAATGTGGCTGTCTGCCTATTTGCGGAAGAGGTTACCGCTTTTACTTTCGACGCGCTTTTCCTGGCAACAGATTTTTTCGCGGTTGCCTTTTTTACAACTGTCGATTTTGTAGCTTTTACAGCTTTTGCAGGTGCCTTCGTCCTTGTTTTCTTTTTTGGTTCCTTTTTCTTCGTAGTTGTCATTCTTTCCTCATCAAAAAAGTTTTCACTTTGAATATTCGACGTTTGATCCTTGACGTCCGACTCTTGACGCAAGAAGGAGGCGCGGAAGCATGCTCTGAGCGCGGTCGAAGAGAAGAGGACCTGCTTTCCAGAAGATGTAATTGATCCGAATGTTCATTTGTGCCTCCTTTCAATTTATCCCCTCTCCCATTTAGGGAGAAGGCCAGGGTGAGGGGGAACAAAAAAATCCTTCATCCACATCAGGGACGAAGGATTTCCTCCGCGGTACCACCCGAATTACGTTTTCAAGTTGGAACGTTCAAACGTTCGAACCTGCAAACGTCACTTTGTCGCAATAACGGGCGTACCCGTGGATGACTATTTCGTTCACCATCCAGGTCTCTCATTTGAGATAACAGGCGAGTTCGGCCTTTTTATCTGGCATTCCCGTTCGATGCCTGTGCTGGGCTTCCATCTCACTTTCCCAACTCGCTGACGGGATGACCTACTACTCCTGTCCTGACTTTTCAATATATTGTGGCATTATAGCACAAGAGCGACCGTGCTTTCCAGTCGCTCTCGCAGGTGGACCCAGGGGGATTCGAACCCCCGACCTTCTCAATGCCATTGAGACGCGCTCCCAACTGCGCTATGGGCCCGTTCGATTTGCGATTGATCGATTTCAGATTTACGATTTCGCCCCACGCTACGATAATCGTCAACACTTGCACCGCACGCAAGT
>JBGPNQ010000107.1:0-14562 GCA_041487615.1 Anaerolineae bacterium | reverse complement strand
TTCAGAGAGGAGAAATATTCTATGCGTCGCGGAAGGATACTGATATTCCTCGTATTAATTGTTGTAGTCGGGTTGGGTCTGCTTGCTCTCGCGTACACCCAATTTGTTAATGTTGCTCCCCAGCCTACACAGGCAGTTTTCACTGAGGTTTTTTATGCTGCTCAAAATATCCCTCAGGGAACAACAATCACGTTCGAGATGCTTGGTAAATTCTCCATTCCACCTGAAAATGTAGCTGAAGTGATGTTTACGGCGAGCGAACAGGACGCACTGGTCGGACAAACCGCACGCTTTACCCTGGACCAGGGAACACTTATTACATCCTCGATGGTCGGCTCGGGCCCCGTTGAAATCTCTGGACCTTCATGGGCGGTGCAAATCCCGTCAGGGATGGTTGCGGCAACAATCCCGACGAATCGACTTTCGTTGGTTGGTTATGGAGTGAATGATGGGGCGCATGTCAATGTAAACGCTTGCATGGTTTTTGTTGATGTTGATCCAGCTTTTCAATCGGCGCTGCCCAATTACACATCCGTATTAACCGGGACAGGTTTTCTCGAAGGAGCTCTTCCCGTTCTGTCGGTCGCAGCCACGACAAGTGAAGAACCCTCCCGACAGGGACGTATCGAACTTGATCCAACATTGCAGCAGCCATTCTACACGGTGCCATCTGAAGGTCAGAGGCCGCGTTTAGTCTGTCAAATGATCTTGCAGGATGTGGTTGTTATGAAGTTGGGCAACTTTGCGCTTCAAGCACCTCCTTCCACAGATCCCAATGCGACGCCCTCTCCTGCACAGGCTCAGCAGCCCTCCTCGCCAGATATCGTAACATTGATGGTCAATCCACAAGACTCCATAGCATTGAATTATTTTGTGTATAGCGGCGCTGAGTTAAGTATGACGTTGCGCAATCCGAATGATACCTCCCGTTTCGCGGCTGAGTCTGCCACCCTTACGAGTTTGTTGACTCAATACAACATCTCTCTTCCATCCAAGTTGCCATATGCATCGCAGCCAAGAATTGATGTTTTGACTCCACCCTCGTTGCCAAATGATACCGTCGGTGCCCAGCCTCAGCAATAGTAAGACCTACTTAATGGATCGAGGTCATAACGAGTATGCCTGCTGGTGATAAAATTCGAGTCATTATTGTTGACGATGTTTCCGAAACCAGGGAGAATGTCAGGAAACTATTGCAGTTTGAATCCGATGTGGATGTGGTCGGGGCGGCGCGCACTGGCAAGGAAGCCATTCAGATTTCGCAGGAGTTGAATCCAGATGTTGTGCTTATGGATATCAATATGCCTGATATGGATGGTATTGCGGCAACCGAAGCGATTCGCTCGAAACAGCCTACGGTTCAAGTGGTCATTCTTTCAGTGCAAAGCGACCAGAATTATATGCGGAGAGCAATGCTGGCCGGTGCGCGCGATTTTCTTACAAAACCTCCCATGGGAGACGAGTTAATATCGGCAATTCGCCGCGCTGGAGCGATGGCACAAACGGAACGTTCAAAAAGTATACAGGTTCAGGCCGCGCCAGCATTGGGGAATATTGGAGCCGCATCCGGTTATGGAATGCCTAAGGGGAAGATCGTGACTGTCTATAGCCCCAAAGGTGGTACGGGCTGTACAACCATCGCAGTAAATCTGGCGCTTACTCTTCACAATGAAGATACGCGTGTTGCACTCGTCGACGGAAACCTCCAATTCGGCGATGTAGCAGTCTTTGTCAATGAACAGGGCAAAAATACCATTATCGATCTTGCAACGCGTGCTGAGGAACTGGATCCGGAAATAGTTGAAGAAGTAATGGTTAAGCACAGTGGTTCAGGTCTACACATCCTGGCTGCACCCAGCAAGCCGGAATATGCCGAAAAGGTTACAAGCAGCCAGTTTGCAGGAGTATTGGAGTATCTTCGACAAATTTATTCATATGTTGTGGTCGATACGGCTACTTTACTTACTGATGTCACTTTATCAGCAATCGATATAAGCGACCTTCTGATATTGGTAACCACTCAGGACATTCCGTCCATTAAGAACTGTCGTCTTTTCCTGGATTTGTCACAAACGCTTGGTATCAGCAGAGATCGAATCCTGTTTGCAATGAATCGTTATGATAAGCGTATCAATATCACACCTGAGCGCATTGCCGAAAACTTGAAGCAGGAGGTTGCTGCTGTTATCCCATTGGATGAAGCAACCGTTATGAAGGCTGTTAATCGTGGGGTCCCATTTGTACTGGAGAGTAAAAATCAGCCTGCTTCTCGCGGTATTTTATCCTTGGCAGAAAATGTTCGTGCCCGCATTTCTGCACAGGAATCAGCTGAAGAGTCTGGTCGGTTGGGTGGAAGGCGATAATTCTCGTATTTAGCTTTTAGTATTAGGAGAAAAGGAAGATGTCTCTCTTAAAACGAATTGAACAAGGTCAAGGAGGAAATTCATCCAGCCAGCCACCGGCAGATAACCAGGGTGGCGAGGGTTCGCGACTTTCATCTTTGCAGTCGCGTCGTGTAAACGCACCGATAACTTCTCCACAGGCCGGTTCGTATTTTGATCTGAAAACACGCGTGCAGAATAAGTTGCTCTCTGAGTTGGATCCGTCGATGGATGTTACAAGGACGGATGAGGTCCGCCGGACAATTCAGGATTTGTTCGAACAGATCCTTGCAGAGGAAAATATAGTTCTCTCCCGGCCCGAACGCGCGCGATTGTTCGAACAGATTGCCGCTGAAATTCTGGGATTTGGCCCGCTCCAACCACTTCTCGAAGACGAGACGATCACAGAAATCATGGTGAACGGTCCCAAGAATGTTTACGTAGAGCGCAAAGGCAAACTTCATCGCGTCCCCGTGACGTTCGAAAACAGCGATCATGTCATGAGAATCATAGATCGTATTGTGGCTCCGTTGGGACGTCGCATTGACGAATCCAGCCCATATGTCGATGCACGTTTGCAGGACGGCTCCCGCGTGAACGCGGTAATTCCTCCGATTTCATTGGTAGGTCCCACGCTCACGATCCGTAAATTCTCCAAGAACCCCATCACTGTTGAGCAATTGATTCAATTTGGCTCTGTCAGCGCCGAATCCATTCAGTTCTTGAAAGCCTGTGTTGAAGCTCGCCTGAACATCTTGATTTCAGGTGGTACCGGTTCTGGAAAGACCACTCTTTTGAATGTCATGTCCAGTTTCATCCCGGGAGATGAACGAATCATTACCATTGAGAACGCGGCGGAGTTACAGCTGCGACAGGAACATGTTGTCACCCTGGAATCTCGTCCTCCAAACATTGAGGGACGCGGCGAGATCACAATTCGCGATCTCGTCATTAACTCCCTTCGTATGCGTCCTGAACGTATCATCGTGGGAGAGTGCCGCGGTGGCGAAACATTGGACATGCTTCAGGCGATGAACACGGGACATGATGGTTCCATGACGACTGCGCATGCCAACAGTCCACGAGATGCGATCGCTCGTGTCGAAACCATGTGTCTGATGGCAGGCATGGACCTTCCGGTCCGCGCGATCCGGGAGCAGGTTGCCAGTGCTGTAGATTTGATCTGTCAGCAGGAGCGCATGCGGGATGGTACCCGTAAGGTAACTTCGATTACCGAACTCAGTGGCATGGAAGGTGACGTCATCACCATGACTGACATATTTGTTTTTGAACAAACTGGCATGGAAAACGGCAAAATTATTGGCCGCCTGCGTGCAACAGGATTACGTCCAAAATTTATGGACAAAATTGAGACAGCAGGCATCAATCTTCCTCCATCGATTTTTGGAATCGGCGAACGACGTCGGTATTAGCTAAAGGAATTGGCAGGTAGTGATATGAATCCCATGATTTTAATAGGCGGGGGAGTCATTCTCCTGATTCTTTTGATCATTGGTGTTGTCGTTGCCGTGACCAGTGAGCGTTCATTGGTAGAAGAACGGTTGGGGCGTTATCTGGATGATGAGAAACAGCAGGAAGCTGAAAGGGTCGCCGGGCGAAACGCCGCGACTGAATGGTTGAATAGAAGGGTATCGAGTTCATCGATGGGGGACCGAATTTCCCGTGAGCTGGCTCGCGCTGATTTGAAGTTCAAAGTGGCTGAATACTTTGCCCTGATCTTCATGTCCACAGTCCTTACAGGTTTTCTGGCTTATCTGATTCAACCCTTGCTTGTTTCGGCTCTTATTGGCGCAGTGGTTGGTTTTTTCCTTCCACGATTTTATGTAAAACGCCAGCAGACCGTACGCCTTATCAAGTTTAATGACCAACTTGCCGATATGTTGAATTTGATGGTCAATGGTTTACGGGCGGGATATTCAACGATGCAGGCTCTCGAAGCAGTCAGCCGTGAATTGCCGGTACCTATCTGCGACGAATTCCGGCGTGTTGTGCAGGAAATGCAAATCGGTATCCCAATGGAAAAATCGCTCGAAAACTTGTTGCGGCGAATCCCTAGCGACGACTTGGATTTTGTCGTGACTGCCATCAATGTGCAACGCGAGGTCGGTGGAAATCTGTCTGAAATCCTTGACACGATTTCATTTACAATTCGTGAGCGTGTCCGGATCAAAGGAGAGATTCGCGTGATGACTGCAAACGTCCGAACTTCTGGAGCAGTCTTGTCGCTCATCCCTGTATTTCTGAGCTTGGCGTTGTGGTTTGTAAGTCCTGAATATATTGGCAGTTTCTTTGCTCGAGGTCCACTCTGTGGCTGGTTGGCAGTTGGTGTAATTGTCGGCATGATCGCCGCAGGTTACTTCGTAATGATGAAGATCGCAGACATCGAGGTGTGAGATGGGTCTAATCGTGTTTGGTGCAATTGTTTTGATAGGGGCGATTGCTGTCGTTATCTTCAGCCTAAGAAGAAATGCCCAGGGTGAGGACGATGACCCCTTGCAGGCGCGCCTGGCTGAATTCATTCAGCGTGGCGATGTAAAGTCTCTTGAAGAAATAGAATTATCCCAGCCATTTGCAGAACGTGTTATCGTTCCCCTGGTTCGTCGTCTTGGTGAATTCTCCGCGCGCTTTACTCCTCAAAAAGCGATTCAGGATACTGCGAGAAGATTGGAGTTGGCAGGAAATCCATGGCCGATCGATGCTTCCACATTCATGGCGATCCGGTTCATCCTTGCAGTGGTATTTGGCGGCTTTCTGACTGCTGTCATTCTCATTTCACCTCCATCGAGTCCGAGTGACAATTTTATGTATATTGGTGGCGCTACGTTTGCTGGATTCTTCCTGCCGCACCTGATGCTCACCAGTAGGATTACAAGACGTCAAACTGAAATTCGTAAGGCAATGCCGGATGCCCTGGACCTCCTGACAATTTGTGTTGAGGCGGGTCTTGGATTTGATGCAGCCATGTCCAAGGTTAGTGAGAAATGGGAAAACGAATTGTCTCTTGCCTTTGCACGCGCGATTCGGGAGGTTCAGCTTGGCAAGGTACGCCGCGACGCCCTAAAGGACATGGCGGATCGGCTGGGCATTCCAGAAATGACCAGTTTTGTAGCTGCAATTATCCAGAGTGAGCAGTTGGGTGTTAGCATGGCGAAGGTCTTGCGTATTCAGTCGGATCAGATGCGCATGAAGCGCCGTCAACGTGCGGAGGAAGAGGCGCATAAAGCCCCAATTAAGATGATCATCCCAATGGCTTTGTTGATCTTCCCGTCCATCATGATTATTATTCTGACGCCGGCTGCCATTCAAATCATGGAAAATCTCGGTTAATTTTTCGGCCCCTTACATTCTGTGAGTGCCACACCCTGGTCGTATCGCCTTTATCGATTGACCTGGAGCGGGTTGGATTTACTCTTCCCGCCTGTTTGTGGTGGCTGCGGCAGAACCGGATGGCGTTGGTGCCCCGATTGCCAGGGACGTGTGCCTCACATCCGAGAGCCGTTCTGTAAAAAATGCGGAATACCAACTCAAGGACCTGGCACCTGTGATAAATGCACATCCAACCCGCCTGCTTATCGTATGATGAGATCCTGGGCGGTTTTTGATTCCCCTATTCAGCAGGGACTACATACAATGAAGTATCGCGGCAACATTACGTTTGGCGAATCGCTGGCCATTCAAATGGCTGACTACTTCCGTTCCTTGCAGTGGGAAGCGGATATGATTATTCCCGTGCCGCTCGGAAGACAACGCATGAAGGAACGTGGTTACAATCAGGTAGCATTGGTTGCGGAGCCGCTGGCCTATGAAGTCGGTCTGACCTATGCTCCTCACACATTATGGAAGGCGCGCGAAACACGCTCACAGGTTGGCCTAAATGTTTCCCAGCGTCAGAAAAATGTCGAGAGCGCGTACCAGGCTCATCCTACGCTAGTGAAGGGAAAATCCGTCGTCTTGATGGATGATGTTGCCACAACAGGATCCACCATTTTGTCCTGCACAGACGCATTATTCTGTGCGGGTGCGCGCGAAATCTACGCATTGACCATTGCGCGAGCGCTGTCGCACCATGATTTGAATCGTGTTTGACAACTGTCTATTTGGGCAGTTGAAACTCAATTCAGGAGGCTTCTATGACTCAAAAGGTTGAGATCGTGGCTCGTAATATGAGATTGACCGACAACGTAAAGGAATACATAGAAAAAAAGGCCGACAAACTTGAACGTCACCTCCAGGAGCTTGAGGAAATTCGTGTCGAAGTTTCACATTTGAAGTCAGCACGCAATGCCACGGATCGTCAGGTTGCCCAGATCACCGCTCACGGGAAGGGGTTTATTCTGCGGACCGAGGAACGAGCGGACGATATTCACGCAGCGTTCGATGTGGCGCTGGACAAGATGATGCGCCAGGTGGAACGTTATAAAGGCAAGCACTATCGAGGCCGTGGCGATGGTCGATCGGCCGCAGAAGTGGTCGAAGACGATCTGCCTGTTGACGAAGAGACAGGTGAGTTGCTTCCCTTGATTGCGCGACGAAAGAAATTCATTGTGCTGCCCATGAATGAAGATGAAGCGGTGGAACAGATGCGCCTGCTCGGCCACGACAATTTTTTTATCTTCTTCAATGCCGAACAGAATTCAATCCAGGTGTTGTATCGCCGGCGCAACGGTACATACGGTTTAATAGAGCCGGTTGTTGGATAAACTCATGAAATGAAATAAACCAGTGGCGCCGCGGCGCCACTGGTTTCATCGAGGAGAGACAATGGAATTTGATGAAGATATGGAGGATGGGGAGTTTGTTTCAGATAAAATCCATTTGGATGCCACAAAGAAAATCATTTACGATCTCTTGAATGCGGTGGGGGAGGATCCATCGCGCGAGGGCTTGAAAAACACACCCGACCGCGTTGCTCGTATGTATACGGAACTCCTGAGCGGCTATCGCATGGATCCGCAGCGCATCATCAATGGTGCGTTGTTTAACATCAATTATGATGAGATGGTTCTGGTGCGCGATATCGAGTTTTACAGCTTGTGCGAACACCACATGCTGCCATTCATCGGGCGGGCGCATGTTGCCTATTTGCCTGCTGGAACGGTAATTGGTCTCTCGAAAATCCCTCGCATCGTGGATATGTATGCACGCCGGCTTCAGGTGCAGGAACGGATGACGAGGCAGATCGCGGATTTGCTTCAAATAACGCTCGAACCGCACGGGGTGGCCGTGGTCGTCGAAGCAATGCATCTTTGTTCCATGATGCGGGGTGTAAAGAAACATGACGCGCGTATGACGACTTCTGCCATGCACGGATCGTTCCGCGCGAATTTGGCCACAAGATCAGAATTCCTCGAAAATATCGCGCGTGGATCGAAACCGCTTCAATTCTGAGTCGCGAATTTGCTCCAGCGAAATTGACGTAGCACTCCCTGACGCGCCTCCATCCATATTTCTCTTCGGAGGCGCCTTGCCGTTTCAAGAACGGATTCAAGTGCTACTGGATTTTGAAAACTGGGATAGATTTCTGCCAGCGGAATGACCACAAACGCCTGTTCCCAGTATTTGTCATCACAGGATTGGTCATCAAACAATATGATGTCAATGTCCATTGTCCGCGGGGCAAACTTGTCTTCGCTTCTCGTTCGGTCCAGTTCGATTTCGATAGGCAGGATCACCTTTTCTTTCAAGTTCATTTTGGACAGCGGTGTGAGGAATGCGGCACATGCGTTCAAATAATTCGGTCCTGCCGCTCCAACAGACTTCGACTCCCATGCGTTGGAGATCTTTTCGAGCTTTCCGTGATTTTGCAGGAGTCGAACGGCCTGGACCAGATTGATCTCGGGCTCAATGTTCGAACCCAGACTCAAATAAGCCAGATGTAACTCACTCATCTCTGCTTCGTTCGATCTCCACACCGACCGATTCCGCAAAGCGCACCGCGCCTGGTTTTTCCACACGCACGATGACCTTTTGAACTCCTCTTTCCTCAAGGCAGATCTTCGCAAGATCGTTTGCCAGGGCCTCAACAGTCAGCCTGTTGATATTTTCCGCATGTGCAAGTATTTTCTTGCTCATCGTGCTGTAATTGACACAATCATCGAGATTATCGGTTTGACCCGCTCTGCGCGTGTCTGTAAGCATTGTGATATTGATCAAAATATTCTGGGCGCGTTTGCGTTCCCAATCATTGACGCCGATGATTCCACGTGCAAGTAAATTCTTGATGATGACCTTATCCATGTTTTTGTATCCTCTTGTTGTCTGCGCGTAGGCAGGCTGATGCCTGTTTACCTTGCTCGCTGATTTCAAACCAAATGTCTCCCACCGTCCAGATGAATGATCTCACCTGTCATATACGCGGGACAAGTGAGCAAAAACAATAGAGTTTGCTCCACTTCATCCTGATTTGCCCATCGTTTCAGCGGAACATTTTTTATGATGTCTGGGTTCTTGTTTCTATCGGTGGGTGGAAGAATTGCGCCGAGAGCAAGTCCGTTGACAGTGATCTTCGGCGCGAGAGCGATAGCCAAAGATTTGGTCATTGAAGCAAGAGCGGCCTTACTGATCGTGTACGGGAAGTGATCTGCACCAGGACGCAATGCACGCCAGTCGACGATATTGACGATTCGAGCGCCAGGTTGTGCCTGCCTGGCAAATGCCTGACATAATAGGAACGGCGCCGTCAGGTTGATCTGCAAATGTTTCTGCCAATCGTCGAGGGAAGTCTCTTCCAGCAAAAGAGACTTGAATATCGCCGCGCTGTTAACCAGACCATAAAGATGGGTGGATTCGTTGATCAGCGGAATCAAGCGTTCGACCTGGGATGAATCGCCCAGGTCCGCTCTGAAAACCCATGCTTTACGTCCCAGTTTCAAAATCTCCGCGCGAACTGTTTCCGCTTCCTGACCTGACTGGGAGTGGTGTATGACAACATCCGCTCCTGCACGCGCACACGCGAGCGCAAAGATTTTTCCAACGCGCCGCGCTGCGCCCGTGATCAAAATGGTCCTTCCGTTCAGTGCATCGTTCATCTCTTGAAATTTTATCATCTCATCGAGCAAGGTAATGCCTGTTTTATTAGATATTTATTATCATATTCTTGACTTCGGTTTTTGGTAGTGATAATATGATTTTGTGTTTTTACAGTTTTGACCCATGTTTTGCGTTCTTCAATAATCTTTTGAGAAAGGGTAAATCATGACCACGAATCAAAAAACGCCAAGCTACACGGGTGATATTGCCGAACAGCGCATTGATCCAGCACGCGAGTATTCGACCGAAAATCAGGAGATCATTTTCTCCGAGGAACAACATGCGATTTGGGCGGACCTATTTACGGGGATTCATCAATCTTATCTCCTGGAACATCTTTGTCGGGAGTTCAAAAATGGACTGGAATTATTGGAACTCGACCCGTACCACATTCCAACTGTGGCCCATCTGAATGACAATATCACGTCGCGGACGGGCTGGCACATTGAGCGCACGGCTGTCCGCTATACGCTGGCGGATGACTGGTACAAAAAATTTTCGCAGCGGACTTTCCTGATCACCGATTATCTGCGAACCCGTGACCAGATGGAGTTCACGCCCGAGCCTGATATGTTCCATGACATTTTTGGGCACCTGCCTTATCTGACGATGGAATTCTATGCGCGTATCGAGGACAAATTCGCACCCGCCTACATGAAGGCAACACAGGAAGAAAGGGAAGTGATCAAGCGCCTGGCGTGGTATAGCACCGAATTCGGTTTGGTGATGGAAGATAATCGTTTCAAGATCTTTGGGGCGGGAATAATTTCCGGGCGGGCTGAGTTGGCAAATACCACTATGGAATTTTATCGACTCTCGCGCGACAACGTGATCAATTACAGTGGAGCCGTGTTTGAGCAGCTAAACGAGCAATTCATTGCTCATAGAGAGAATGTTTACCGAGTCATCGACGGTGTTAATGACTTGCATCGACGTGGGCAAATGTCGTCGCAGGATCAGGGTTGGAATGTTGTGCATTCGCTTTATGAGTCGCTGGGAATTTCACGCGATGGATATTTTGGGGGTGAGGTTATCCTCGCCCCATTTGATGTGGAGACGATCTCGCGTATCCCCAAGACGGTCTATGCGTTCAACCCGATGTTTTTTGTGTGTGAATCCTTTGAGCAGATGGATGCATTGCTCGATTCGTATCTTGGGCCGATTGCACTTCGAAAGTGAAGGCAGGAGTCGACATTCCGGGCTCTGTGTGAGTTTTGGTAGCTTACGGAAGTATCCGTCTCTCGAATGGAAGAGGCGGATATTTATTTAGAACAAAACGCATTTTTAGGTGATATGTGGTGTTTCGATGCCTATTGCATCTGTTGCATTATGTTCCCATTTCGGCTACACTGCTATTGAACATGCATTTACGAGGAATATTGCCATGGCATTCAACCAAACGATTTTTGCAGGTGCGGATGTTTTCACCGGGAAGAAACCTATAACATTTGCTGCCCTGGACAGGGAACTAAATATGGTTACTCTTGAAAGATTGAGTCTATCAGAGTCCATTTCATGTTTGAATGAATATGAAAAGATTCTTCTGGCAATAAACTCAGCTGCTCGAATCCCTGCTGCTCTGGATTTCAAGAAGCAACTCGCTCATTCAGGGTTAAAGTTATTATCAAAGCAAAACGGGTCCCGTCAGTTTGTTGAAACAAGTGCGCAGGATTGTTTTCGTGCGCTTGCTGGGCCGGAGCTCTTGCCTCGTCGAACAGTGGAAGGACGGATTCAACGCTCATTGATTCTCTACGAGGAGGGCTTTCAAATTCCGGACCCGATGGATTTTTTTGAAGAGATTACCCGGCACAAATTGATGCAGGGGATTCTTCCGCTTGAAAATCTACGTTCCACCAAGGAACTGAATGCGCTGGTAGCGGCGTATGTTGCCTGGATGGCAGTAAATAGACCCGGTCACGTGAACATACAAAGCGATTTTATTTTGCCAGCCCCAGAATGAAACTTTCCCTCAAATGGAAATCTGCCTGTGGATTAGGATGCGTAAGCGCCCAATAAGATTCCTGTCCATCTTTCGTTTGGATGACAGCGGTGATTCCCACTTGAATTGCGTTTTCTGCCTGAAAGATCGGACTCAGGTCCACGGCGCCTTCCATCAGGACGCAGTCCGCTTCCTTCTTGACCGAAAACGTTAGCTGTTGAATTGATATCTCCTCCCTGAAACCGACCCTGCGATATTCATCCATACGGTAAATATTCCAATCTCCAGAGGGGGACATGTTGAATTCCCAATACTCGGGTTGGTTGGGAACAGCCATGAAGAATTCGAAGCAAGTCGTTAACCACAATTCATCCTTGCGAGAGGCAGAAAGAGATTCTTCAGGGAAAATGATATTCTCAATTTTGCCTGAAAGCGAATACTGCATCGTAAGAAGATTATTTTGCCGTCGAATCCTCCCGGAGATTTTTATTTCAGGAATATTTGAATCGGGAAAAGGGATTAATGAGAAGGATTGTTCTGCCATACAGTTTGTGTGTTGGTGCTGTTACGGAATGTGATCGTCCGTTCTCACATCCTAGACCTTCGCTCCATGGGTCGCCAAGGTCAGAGACCGTAGGCGAGCCCGTGTTCAATCATACTGCGCGCGAGACCATGCTCTGAATGATGTTGCGGATGTCTGTTTCGTGAGCTTCAATGGACTCAGTCAATTTGAACTGCACCAGCGCGCGCAGCAGATTGTGTTCAGGGTGCTTTACTTTGAAATATACATTTCCCGCCAGATGATCCGTAAAGAAACGTACGCCCAGCTCGAAAGCGAGAAGCCTGATCGAATCAAACAGATAATCATAGTCGGCTTCAGTCAGGAAGTACCGCGCCTGAGTGAGATAACCTGTCAGAATCGCTTCGCCAATTTCCGGCTCGAATTGAACCGCTTCCCATTGCTCGGTCTCCTCGCCAAGCGGATTGCACCCCGAGCGCATACAATCCCCAATATCATAGTGGATGAGTCCAGGTTTGACGGTATCGAGATCCACAAGGCTGATGGCTCGCCCGGTTGAGTCTTCGATCATCACATTGTTGACTTTGGGATCACCGTGGACAGGACGGGACGGAAGCTCGCCTCGCTCATGCGCGTCCTCCAACACGTGGGCCCAATCCCGGCGTGCCATGACAAATTTCATGCAATACTGAACTTCAGAGCTGGACTTGTATCCGTTGTGGAAAAACATTTTATCGAAGTGTTGCAGGTAACGCGGCGTGACGTGAAAGCCTTCGAGTGTGTCTGCCAGAGAACTAATCGGCAGGTCACTGATCAGTTGCTGGAACGTGCCGAGGGCGTGTCCTACCTCGCGCGCATGATCGAGATCCCGGATGGTGTCGAATGAGCGCGCCCCGCATACATAGCTGATGGCCCGCCAAAATTTGTTTTGTGAATCAACATAAAAATCCTGGCCATCATGAGCTTTCAGCACGCGCGGCATTTCCCAGTGATGACCCTCGTCGCGCGCGCGTCGACGCATATGTTCTGTGAAGACGCGCATGTTCTGCATGATCAGCTTCGGTTGTTTGAAAACCTGGGTATTGATACGCTGTAATACAAAATGACTTTCTTCGTTTGAGTCCATGGCGACAAGATACGTATCGTTGATATTGCCGTTCCCAAACTCACGGACTTCAGTAACCTTACCCTTCGAAATGAACTGTTCTGCGATAGATGTGTATTGGTGCAAGCGATAATCTCCCGACAATCCAAGGAATATTGATAATTATATCCCCGATGCGCCGATGGTAAAATGGAGTATCCTTCCCAGGTAGGTTTTTATGCCAGATGAACTTCAACTTCGTGCAATCAACACACTCCGTTTTCTCTCTGCGGACGCCGTTCAGCAAGCCAATTCGGGTCATCCCGGGCTTCCGATGGGAGCCGCCGCGATGGCGTATACCCTGTGGACGCGTCACCTTCGCCACAATCCACGCAACCCCACATGGGCGGGACGGGACCGATTCATTCTCTCAGGTGGGCACGGTTCCATGCTCCTTTACTCCCTTCTGCATCTGACGGGCTATGATCTCCCGCTCGAAGAGATCAAAAACTTCCGACAGTTTGGCAGCAAAACGCCCGGGCACCCCGAACGTGGATTAACACCCGGTGTCGAGACGACGACGGGTCCATTGGGACAGGGGTTTGCCACAGGTGTGGGAATGGCAATCGCTGCAACCCATTTGGCGGCGACCTTCAATAAACCGGGTCATGAGATTGTTCAATCATTCATTTTTGGCATTGTCACTGACGGCGACCTGATGGAAGGAGTCTCCTCTGAAGCAGCATCCTTGGCAGGACACTTGCAGCTCGGAAGAATAATCTATCTTTATGATGACAATCACGTCTCGATTGACGGTTCCACAGATTTGGCGTTTACCGAAGATCGTGCCGCGCGCTTTGAAGCTTATCACTGGCATGTCCAGAAGATCGACGATGGCAATGATGTGGAAGCTATTGATGCCGCGATCCGGGCCGCAAAAGCGGATCCACGGCCTTCGCTGATCTGTGTCCGTACCACAATCGGATATGGTGCACCGAAAAAGCAGGGGACATCCAAGGCGCATGGCGAACCGCTCGGTGACGAGGAATTGAAAGCCGCGAAGGAAAACCTTGGCTGGCCTGTTGAGCCACGTTTCCTGATCCCTGGTGAGGTGATGGAGTTTTACCGTGAGGCAGTCGAACGCGGACGCGAACGCGAATTTGATTGGAAAATGCGCTTTGACGCCTATAATCGTATTCACCCGGCGCTTGGCGCGGAACTGCAACGAAGACTGAGTGGTCAACTACCCGAAGGCTGGGAGGCTGACTTGCCGACCTTCCCTGCTGATGCAAAAGGCATGGCGACGCGAGTCTCTTCAGGTAAAGTGTTGAACGCTCTTGCGTTGAAGCTTCCTGAGTTGGTGGGTGGCTCTGCGGATTTGACCCCTTCCAATAACACGCTATTTGACCAGGCTGGCGACTTCCAAAAGGAAAATCCAACCGGACGTTATCTCCGCTTTGGTGTGCGCGAACATGCCATGGGCGCGGCGCTGAACGGCATGGCACTGTGCCGCGTGCGTCCATACGGCGGAACATTCTTCAACTTCGTGGATTACATGAAGCCGAGCGTGCGTCTGGCGGCCATCATG
>JBGPNQ010000106.1:0-14761 GCA_041487615.1 Anaerolineae bacterium | reverse complement strand
GTTTACCCTGATCGTCTGTAATAATCTCATGCAACGCAAAGCCATCCACTAGATTCTGGAATAGACCGTGATAACGCTCCTCGCTTGCCCGCAATCTTTCTTCATCCAATTTGCGCTCGGTGATGTCTGCGGCAATGCCAGCCAGGATTTTAACTTTGCCGTTTTCGTCAAAGACCGGGAAGGCGCGATCCCATACCCAACGGATGGAACCATCCGGCCGCATGACGCGATATTCTATTTCGGTCTTTTCCCCGTTTCTTTGCTTTTCAAGTGAGGCGAGAACCGTGGCCTGGTCCACCTTCAAAATGCTGTTTATGAAACCATCGGGAGTGTGCATAAAATATTCAACCGAATTACCCCAGATGGTGGCAGCGGCAGGGCTGATGTAAATCTCCCGACCCGTTTGAGCGTCTGTTATCCAGAAAGCTTCCTCGATGTTGGTTGCCAGTTGGCGGAAGCGTTCTTCAGAAGCGCGTAGTTCAGCCTCTGCCTGCTTGCGCGTTGTAATATCCTGATACGTGCCGATTGAGCCTCGCGCGACCCCCTGTTCATCGCGCAGTTCCACTGCCGCTTCGAAAACCCAGTGGATTTTTCCATCCCGGGCACGAATGCGATGCTCACATTTCCAGATGGGGTTTTCGCCAGAGCGGACCCGTTGGATTCCCTCATCCAGCGAGTATCCCGCAAGCTCTTCAACGAGGGTAACTTCTTCCACCAGCGAATCCCATAACTTTGCGTTGAATTCCTCGGGCCCATAACCGGTGATCTGACGAATGCCCTCTCCGATGAATTCATATTTAATTGATCTGCCATTATCATAATAAGATTCATAATACGGCACGGCGCCAGCAACCTCAATTGCCTGCCGATAAAGCGCCTCTGATTCGCGTAAAGCCTGCTCTGCGCTCTTGCGTTCGGTGATGTCCCGGTCGATCCCGAGGATCACTTCGCGTCCACCTAGTGCGATCAGGGATGTGGATACCTCGATCGGAAACACCGTGCCATCTTTGCGCCGATGGGAAGTCTCATAGCGCAGGGTGCCTGCCTTTCGAACGCTCTTCAGATACTCGGAACGTTCGGTTGGGTTACCCGGCATTAGGTTGAATATATCCACCGATTGTCCAACCAATTCCTCCCGTGTGTATCCGTTCATGGCGCATCCTGCCGCGTTGCAATCCAGAATCGCCCAGTCACCTTGAGGTTCAATCAGCATGATCGCTTCGGGCGAGGCTTCGAATAAAGTGCGGAATTGGGTGTTGCTTTCCATGAGTGCCTGTTCCACACGTACGCGCTCGCTGATTTCCTCCTGCGCCTGCTGCAAAAGATGGGAATTGTGGATGGCGAGCGCCGCCTGGTTGGCAAAGGCTTTCAGCCGTTCGGCATGAACGGGAGTGAAAAACCCGGGTGTTTCGCTATCCAGCAGGATAAAGCCAATTACTTCACCGTATACGGATATTGGCGCACCCACATTTGAGCGCAGCCAATCGGTGGGGGACATTCTCTTCCAGCCGGTATAAGAAAGGGTGTCGTATACGACCACAGGCTGTTTGGTCTCAAGCATTAGCCGCAAGTTGGTCGTTTCAGAGAGCGGAAGCTTGACCCCCATGATTTCACTATTGAAACCGCGTTCGTCGTAGCCCTGCGAGCGGACAACCTGCGCATATTCTCCTTCAATGAGCATGATCGTGGCGGCATCATGCGGCACCACACGCCCAACCGTCTGCAGAATGTGATCAAGGACTTCTCCATAATCGAGGCTGCTGCTCAGAGTTTGAGAAGTATCCCGCAGAGCCTCCGCCAGGACGCGTTGTTCGTGTTCGGCGGCTTCCGCTCGCTTGCGTTCGGTAATGTCCTTGCCAATGCCCACCAGCCCGATCACTTGCCCGTCCTTATCGCGGAGCGGTATTTTGCTCGTCAGGATCGATACCAGATTCCCATCGGCATCCAGACCAGGTTCTTCATAATTAATGATGGGTATTCCAGAATCAAGCACGGATTTATCCACTTGCCAGAATTGTTCTGCCAGCTCCCGAGGATAGGTATCGAAATCCGTTTTCCCAATCACATCCTCCATGGATTTTCCTCCGGAGGCTTTCCAATCAGCCACGTTCGATAAAGTCTTTCGGCCCTGCAAATCCATCGCGTAAATGAGGTCAGGCAGATTATCAATTAACGTTCGAAGCAGGTTGCGTTCCTCCCGAAGAACCTCCTCTGCCCGCTTGCGTTCGGTGATGTCAAGGACTGTGACAATGACTTTGGAATAATCTTCTTCATACCCGGGGACAACCGACCAGTTCAGGCTGATTTCAAGTGGAGTACCCCTCAGCGTCACTTCGGCGCCTTCCCAGTCATTGTGAGTTCTACCTTCTGCGATGGCAATGAAATCCTCGTGACAATGCTTTCGTTCTCCTTCGCTCATTTCCAGATTCGAGGTCGCGATTAAGTTCTCCTTGCTATCAGCCTCATACATTTGTAACGTGGCGTGATTTACGTCCAGAATATGGATCTTGTTTGCACATTCGAACAGGATGTTTGGCCCGGATTCAAAATATGCATGAAAATCGTTGATCCCCTGTTGTTTTAGAGAATCCAAATGTTTTTTGAGTTCAGAAAAATCCTCCTCCCAAATCGCAATTGGCATATCTTCGAATAAGGCACGATAACGCCGTTCGCTATCGTGTAGTTTATCCTCCGCATCCTTCCGCTTTGTTATGTCACGATAGTTAATTACCACCGCTCCAACGCCTGGTTCATCCAGCATATTTGTTGCGCTTGCTTCGATCCAACGCCAGCCACCCTCGCGGTGTCTAAGTCGAAACATCTCGTGTCGAACGTTGCCTGGCTCGCGGATGAGTTTGGCAAACAAATCACGGGTCCAGCCAATATCATCAGGATGTATTAACTCGAAAATGCTCCTATCTACAAATTCTCCTGCTTCATACCCAAGAGTTCGGTTGACGGCCGGGTTTTCCCACAATAAAGTGCCATCTTCGGCCAGGAGCGAGATATTATCCATTCCATTTTCAATCAGGGCGCGGAAATGCCTTTCACTCCCAGCAAGCCTTGCCTCCATATCTTTGCGAGCCGTGATATCCTGCAGGAAGCCTTCATAATAAAGGATGCTTCCCGCTTCGTCCCGAACGGCCCGTGCGGAGGTGGATGTCCAAATGACACTTCCATCCTGGCGGCTGTTCCTGCATTCAAAACCCTGCACAACATCATGAGTCTCGATCAACTTTGTAAACTCAAGGCGTTCTTCAGGTTCAGGGTAAATCTGCCGGGCAATATCTGTGATGGAGTGGATCATCTCCTCGGGCGAGTCGTATCCATAGATATGTGCCATGGCAGGGTTCACGCTGATGAATTTTCCCTGCGGCGTGGATTGGAAGATCCCTACGGGTGAATTTTCGAAGATGGATTGATATTTTTCCTGCGCCTGTTTGCGCTCCAGAATCGTCTTTCTTTCTTTCAACGCCTGCACAACCGCAGGCCCCAGGCGTTTTAAGTTATCCTTGATCACGTAATTCGACGCACCCATTTTCATACATTCCACGGCCACATCCTCGCTCATCGCCCCGGTCCAGATGATGACCGGTGTGGATGGGCAGTGCTTTTGCGCAAGTGCAAGTGACTTTTTTCCATCAAAAGAGGGCAGGTTGTAGTCTGACAGGATGATGTCTGGTTGAACGGTGCCGATGGCGTGCAGGAATTCGTTTTGATCTTTCACCCGCTCAAATACGCACTTCTCCAACGACTTGCGGATCTCCCATTGCGCCAGATCATAGTCACTGGATTGATCTTCAACTATAAGAATGCGGGTAACATTATTCATACTTTATTCCTTGCTGGAAACTGCTAACCTGGTGGTCGCAGGCTCGCCCTGGGCTGAATTGAAAGGCTCCAGTTCGAGTGAAATTATCTCAAGGGATGATTTACCTTAAGCCAGTACATCCCAAGTTTGGATATTGCTTCAATGAAAGAATCGAACCGGACGGGCTTAATCACATAGCTGTTCGCACCCAGCCGGTACGCTGTCATCACATCCGGGTCTTCAGCAGAAGAGGTGACCATTACGACAGGGATGTTGCGAGTCCTCTCATCGTTCTTGATCATGTTCAGAACTTCCAAACCATTCATGCGCGGAAGTTTGAGGTCGAGTATGACTACTTTTGGAGAATCGCTCATGTCACGCCCGGCGTACTTGCCGCGCGCAAACAGGAAGTCGAGAGCTTCCACGCCATCTTCAACGTGGTGGAGATTGCTGGCGAGGTTTTTCTTTTTCAGTGCCCGAATCATCAACTCGGCATCACGCGGGTTGTCCTCCACAAGCAGAATGCCAACGGCGTTTTGATCGCTCATGCCTTCTCCTTTTCGCGCGGCAGAGCGAAATAGAAAGTTGCACCTTTGTCCACATCTCCTTCGGCCCAAACACGTCCACCGTGGCGCTGCACTATTCGTTGCACAATCGCCAACCCAACACCCGTCCCTTCGAACTCATCTTCACTGTGCAAACGCTGGAAGACACCGAATAATTTGTCCGCATATTGGATATCGAATCCCGCGCCGTTATCGCGGACGTAATAAATAAGTTCATCCTCAATTCGTTTCGTTCCCAGTTCGATGACCGCCCGTTCCTTCCCGGATGAGAATTTTATCGCGTTGGAAATGAGATTGACCCATACCTGATGGAGAAGCGCGGGATCGCCTGCCGCCTGCGGTAATTTTCCAACCGAAAAATCAATGCGTTCGCGCTGCTCTTTGGTGGTGAGTTCGCCGTATACTGAAAAGGCAAGCGCTTTCATATCCACTTTGGCTGTCTGCATTTCCTTGCGGCTTAAACGTGAAAAAGACAGCAGGTCGTCGATCAATTCACCCATGCGCAGCGCCTCAGCCGTGATCACATCACAAATACGCCTGCCCTCCTCGTCCAACAGGGATGCATAATCCTCCACGAGGATGCTCGTATATCCACTTATGGCGCGTAATGGGGCACGCAGGTCATGCGAAACCGAATACGAAAAAGCTTCAAGTTCCTTATTGGCGCCATGCAACTGCGCCGTGCGTTCGATGACGCGTTCCTCCAGTTTTTCATTTAATTGTTGGATTTCATTCTCCGCCCGTTTCCGTTCGGTGATGTCGGTCGAAAGGATAAAAATCCCTTCTGGGACGGGTTGAATACTCAATTCAAACCAGCCAAAATCGCCGTCGGGAAAAACAAATTGATTCTCCATTCGCCTGGAAGTGCGTTCTTCCATACTCTGCTGAAGGATGCTAAACAATTCAGTCTGTTCTATGCCCGGGTACATTTCCATCATGGTGTGCCCCGGCAACTCTTCCGGTTTACGTTTGCCCTGCCCGGCCACCACTTCGTTCACGTACTTATAGCGCCAGTCAAAATCAATGATCTGGCAACCTTCCATCATGGTGTCAAGTACGCGGTGATAACGGACTTCACTTTCAAGCATATCTTCTTCTGCACGCTTGCGTTCGGTGATATCGCGGTTGACACTGATGAAACCAGCAGCATTGCCATTGGCGGAAGGGATTGTTACGGTGCGGGTTTCCACCGGGAATCTTGTTCGATCTTTGCGCACTTGTGTGACTTCTGCCGAAAATTTGCCGGTATCCCTTAGTACCTGTAAAGCTTCTGTCCGTGTTGTGCTGGAAAATTCTGTCTGAAATACTTCTTCACCCCTGGCGCCCATCACCTCCTGTGCGGCCCAGCCATACATTCGCTCGGCGCCAGAATTCCATGATTTGATAAGGAAGTTTTCATCAGTTGTAATCACTGCATCATTGATCTGTTGAAGAATGTTGGCCTGATAGGCTATTTCTTCTTCGGCTTTCTTTCTTTCGGAAATATCCTGTGCTGTGGCGACACGATATAGCAACTCCCCATCCTCTCCGTACACAGAGACCAGGTCCGTTTGAACGGGAAAGATCGAACCGTCCCTACGGACCATGTTCGCTTCAAACTGTGCGTGTCCAATCTGGTCCGATCGGGTGACATTGCGACGGACATGATCATGGTCAGATGGCGGGAACAGACCGATAATCGATGAACCGACAATATCCTCCACGCGGACTTTATGTAACAAGGCAAAGGCAGAATTACAGAGTACGATACGATTCGACGATGGGTCACCAAGGGCAATTCCATAAGCGCAGTGTTCGAACGCATCAGCCCAGCGCCGCAGTTCCTCCTCCTTCTCTTTTCGCTCGCTGATATCCTGTACCAGCGCGAAGAAGCCCCTCACATTTCCCTCTGCATCCTGATCGGGAACATAGGTGGCGCTGACAAACCGTGTGACGGCATTTGCGAATGTCAGATCTGCTTCATAGACGACCGTTTCGCCTTTCAGTGCCGCATCGATGTGCGGTTTCATCTTTTGATAGGCGTTACTTCCCAGTACGTCTTCTATCAGCTTGCCATCCGCCTTGTATCCAAACCATTCCTCATACATCTGATTGTTGAATCGGTACCGTCTGTCCGAATCAACATATGAAATTAAGGCTGGCAGGGCATTCATGACGGTAGCCAGCCGTTCCTCGCCTGTACTCAGTGCAGCAGTGTGACGTTGGATCAACCAGTACAGCATAAGAGCTGTGACGACAATAAACCCCCAACCTTTATAGATGCTGATTGTTGTCAGTGTAGATTGATTGTTTGCGATCCGCGTTGCAAGCTTGTCTGAGAACAGGATCCACAATGCACCCAGAAGTAAATAAATGCCTGCGATGCGAACAGCTCCCAGGCCTTGCCTACCCGATCGATGTTGAGATGTATGATGATTCATAAACTCTCCTGCTAAGTTTGGGTAACAGCCGAAGTTCTACTTTTTTGGGGTGAAATGTCCGATTTAGGATTAAAAAAATATCGCTGAAAAGTATTTTCCTATTACTGGATTGATGTGCACATGGGGGGATTCCCTACCCTGCAGGGGGATAAAAAAGTGAAAAACGGTGGGATTCCTGTTCCGAAAGCATGGGAAATCATACTCCGGTTTATAGATAGTACCTCTGAATGTACAAAATCCGCAATGAAATATGAAGTATAAAATCGTTCCTGCCTGTGAGCCCACTGGGAAAACTAAATCTGCCAGAACTTAACGATTCTTATAAGGTCGCGTGAAATCGCGGGGTGAGCGGACACATCGTGGAAACCTTACCGTGGACTTTGCCTCAGAGCAGTATCTGTCTATCTAACGGGGGCAAACTTTGGCTAAGTCACGGGCGGAGCATCCAGGGGATTTTTTTCAGTCGAAGAAGTGACATCCATCCATGTGAAAAAAAGAGCAAGTGGGGAATAATAAGGTGAACCATAGGATTTTTTGAAAGGCTTGCCTTATGTTTCACATGAGTGAGAGCACGGAAATGTATCTCAAGACGATGGCAGAACTGGGGGCAGGCGATGTGGTGGCGGTGGGACGCCTGGCCGGGCGCCTGGGCGTGACGAACGTCTCTGCAAATGAGATGGTGCGTCGCCTGACCGATCAGGGATTGGTGGCACATACACCGTATAAAGGCGTGTCGCTGACCAGGACAGGACGCGTCGCGGCCCGCAATGTGTTGCGTCGTCAGCGTTTGTGGGAATGTTTTTTGTACGAGTATTTGCACATCGAGTGGGCGAAACTCTATGAGCTGGCTTGTTCGTTGGAACATGCGACCGCGCCCGAAGTTACAGAAGCGCTTTCCGTATTCCTGGGCGACCCAAAGTTTTGTCCGCGTGGAAATCCCATTCCATCTGCGAATGGTTCGTTGATCCCGTTGAAGGGAATTCCGCTTCGTGAGGTTTCGGTTGGAGCGAAGGTGCGGGTGCTGGCCGTCAATGCAACCGCAACCGACGTGCTCAAGTATCTACAGGATCGAGGCATTCTGCCAGGCTGCGAATTGACAATAACGGAAGCCGCGCCGATGGAAGGTCCGTTTACCTTGAGAGTGGACGGCAAGGATGTGGCGCTTGGTTTGTTGGTATCTGAGTTTGTGATCGTGGAAGTGAAATAGTAACTACTCGACCAACGAAATACTTCTGTAAAAGGAAACCTATGTCTGAATCAACACTACTTCATCTTCTGCATCCGGGTCAACGGGCGACGATTACAAAGATCAATGGCATCACTGCGCTGCGGCGAAGATTCATCGAAATGGGAATTGTCAAAGGCGAGACGATTTTGATCGAACGCCAGGCGCCGCTGGGAGACCCGATTGAATATTTTCTCAAAGGCTATCACCTCGCACTGCGCAAAGAGGAAGCCGCACACATCGAAGTCGTGGTATTGGAAAGATAATGGCTGACCTGACGATCGCACTTGCAGGGAATCCGAATGCGGGCAAGACGACCATCTTCAACGCACTAACGGGATTGCATCAACACACCGGCAACTGGCCCGGCAAAACTGTTGAAAAAAAAGAAGGCGAATTCGAACAGGACGGTTTAACTGTCAATATTGTGGACCTGCCCGGTACATACAGTCTCACCGCGTATTCGCCGGAGGAGGTCATCGCCCGCGATTACATTATCGAGGAGAAACCAGACGTGGTGATCAACGTGGTGGATGCAACCAACCTTGAGCGCAATTTGTATCTGACTCTCCAGTTGCTTGAACTCGATGTCCCAGTAGTGGTGGCGTTGAACATGACTGACGCGTTGAACAAGGACGGTGCGAAGATCAAGCTCGATGAGCTTTCGCAATTACTTGGGAATATTCCCGTTGTGCATACGTCGGCACATCACGGCAAAGGCGTGACAGAGTTGATCACAAAGGCCGTAACAACAGCGAGAAGGAACTGGCCAGTGAGTCACAGAGAAGATTAAATCTCCGTGCTCTCAGTGTCTGTGTAGCTAAAAAAATTCTTTGACCACTTCATCATCACTACTCTTCCAAATGGATTACGGCGGCAAGATCGAACGTGAGATCTCCAACCTCCTTGCGCGCTTCGAAGAATCCAATTTCGATACGGGACGTTACTCCAAACGCTGGCTGGCGATCAAGCTCCTCGAGAAGGACGCGGATATTCTGGAACGTGTCCAATCCATGCCGGGCGGTGAGACAATCATGGCTTTCGCAAAGGAACGCGCTACTCACGTGGAGTCCATGCTCGGTGAAGACTTCGATCTCCTGACAGCCGACCGCCGCTATGGATACATCAATGGCATCGTGCGGCAGGTTCTCCATCGTCCGCTCATGGATCGCATCACTCTTACCGATCGCATCGATGATATGGTCACGCACAAGTGGCTTGGATTGCCGATCTTCTTTGCAGTGATGTACATCATCTTCCGACTGGTGATCGATGTCTCATCACCGTTTTTGGATTGGACGGACGCTGTCATCAACGGACCGATCGCTCATTGGCTCTCGTTCCTTCTGGACCTTGTGCGTGTTCCGTCATGGATTCATTCCCTGCTCATTGATGGGATTGTGGCAGGCGTGGGTGGTGTATTAGTCTTTGTGCCCGGGTTGTTGATCCTTTATTTCTTCCTTGCCCTTCTCGAAGATTCCGGATATATGTCGCGCGCCGCCTTCGTCATGGATCGCTTCATGCGCATCGTCGGTCTGCATGGCAAATCGTTCATCCCGATGATCCTGGGCTTTGGCTGCGCCGTCCCTGCCATCTATGCCACACGGACCATCGCCAGCCGTCGTGACCGTATCCTGACCGCATTGCTTGTTCCGCTGATGTCATGTTCGGCGCGATTACCTGTTTATGTAGTATTCGGTCTCGCGTTCTTCGGCGTGCGAGCCGGGACGGTCATCTGGGGGATGTATGCGCTGGGCATCGTCGTCGCGATGATCGCGGGCATGGTTTTCACACGGACCATCCTCAAGCCCGATGCTTCGTCCGCGTTCGTATTGGAGCTTCCACCCTATCGTCAGCCGGCGTTGAAGAGCGTCCTCATTCACATGTGGGAGAACACGCGCGAATTTGTCCGCAAGGCGGGAACAACCATCCTGAGCGCGTCCATCATCATGTGGATTCTGTTGAACCTACCATGGGGTGTGGTGAACCAGCGTGATTCTTATTTTGGAAAATTTAGCGGCGCGATTGCACCCGTCTTTGCTCCGCTTGGCTTTGGCAACTGGGAAACAGGCGGGGCGCTGGTCTCCGGATTTATGGCGAAGGAAATTGTCGTCAGTACCATGAGCCAGATCTATCTCGGCGATTCGCAGGCGGCATCCCCTGCGGAAACCACATTCGGCGAAGACATCATTTCCATTGGCAGGGGATTTGTCAATGCCGGGATCCGCTCAGGCAAAATATTATTAAGCATTCTGCCTGGCGTGAACCTCGTGGATAACACAACGCAAAGTGAAGATACGGCGTTGAGCCTGATCCTGCGCGACAAATTCTCCACATTGGGAGCGCTGTCACTGCTTGTATTTGTACTTTTATATGTTCCCTGTATTGCGACCCTGGGCGCGATCAAACATGAGTTCGGCCTATCCTGGGCAGTGACCTCCGCCGTATATCAAACCATCGTGGCATGGATCTTTGCCTTCCTGGTCTATCAAGCCGGACTGTTACTTGGGTTTGGGTAAAGCGATGCTTGCGCAACTGGTCAGCCTGCTGCAAACCAAAGAGAACGGACTGAGACTCTCCGAGATCAGCCGCGCCATGAACGCCCAGCCCTCGGCGGTTCTATCCATGATCGGTTACCTTGTGCAAAAAGGGAGGTTGATCGAGATCGGTCCCGACGGCAAATGCTGCACCACCTGCGGATCTGAATCTGAATGTAATCTGCTGGCCGCCCGCGGAAAAAGATATATGGCTGCCCCACAAAAAATTCTAAGTGACAGTCACCATCGAGATGACCGTCACTTATTTATTAAACAGCGTCCTTGAGGGCCTTGAGCGGACGAGGTTTGATCACTTTGCGTGCAGGCTTGGCTTTGAACATGGTCTTCTCTTTTGTGAAGGGATTGATCCCTTCATGAGCTGGGACAGCCGGCTTTGTAACCGCTGTCAACTTCAGCAGACCTGGGATCATGACTTCATTCTCTGCTTTCAGTTCGCTGTAAACGACGCTGCTTAGCGCATCCAGGACGGCATTCACCTGTTTCTTCTCCATGCCGCTTTGGGTGGCAATCGCTTCTACAAATTCAGTTTTACTCATACGTTTTCCTGCCATGGCATCCTCCTTTGGGGATTAACAATGTTGTCGAATTCCAGGGATTCAAAGCCTGCTGTTCAGTATACTTTATAGTCAAACGAAAAGGCAAATTTCGAGTTATGGGAAAATGAGTTATTACAGTAAAGAACTGACAGGTTTCCACGACACAGCTCTAACTTGAGTTATTATCCGCGCATCTGTCACGGCGGGTTCAGGTGACGATGAAACCTGACACCTAAATTTTGCCCAAAATAAGCAACAAGTTGTTGCGTGGGAAGCAGGATTGCCAGGCTTGTTGAAATGCTTTGGCGAGTTTGTGAGACTGATTCAAGATAATCAAATTCACATTTCCTTGTTCATCAAACTGCACCTTTCCAGAGATATGAAAGGCGTCTCGGATCAAACGCAACATACCAAAGCTTGCGATGGTTGCGGAATGTTGTGCGAGTTGATTGCGGGCCCAGACGGCAATGTTGTAGGCCAATTGAGCCAGCAGGAGTAGCATGTGTTGTGCGTCAAAACGCTTTTTGTTGCGCTTGTGCAAACCCAGACCTTGTTTGCTATTCTTGATGGACGTCTCCACGCCGCCACTGCGCAAATTGTAGGCTTTCAGGATGGCAGAAAATAAATCTTGGGCTGTGAAATTGGCAGGCATGAGCAAACCTGCCAACTGAAAAATCATCAAATCGGTTAGATTGAAAACCAGTACACAATAGTGAAACCCACCTTTTTCTTTTGGCCAGCGGATGGCTAATTGTCGTGCGGCATTCACGTATTCATGCGGTATTTCAACCCAACCCACATCATGTCCAGGCAACTCGGGAAGGCTCTGCCAGTCTTTCACGGTCATTACTAATTTTTGTGTCCTTTGCCAATTCTTGACCTTGATCAGGAGCCAGTAACAATCCAGAAGCAATTGATCGATATTTTTGTCCGTACCTCCGCCCCCATCTACCCGTACAATCGTGCGTTTTCGAAGGTTTTCATTAGAATCCAGCACATTTTCAGTCATTTTCACAAGTCCCAGCAAACTAGCTTCCAATTGCACTTTTCCAGGGTACAACTGTTCGCAAACAATTTCGTCGTATTGACTGGCATACACTCTTCCAACTTGTCGTCCACGTCCATTTCGTTCTCCTGCAAAGTAGCCTTTCTCTGAACCCTCCGCTTTTCTGCCTGCAATCAGACCCGTCAAATCTACATCCAGAAGCAACCAGTTCTTTTCATAGTCATGTCGATAACTCAGGCTATGTTTACGATACACTTGTTTCATAAATCCTTCCATCTCGCAGATGTTTTCAGCCGAGGTCGCATTGATCGTTTCGCTAATCGTGGATTGCTCCGCACAAGACCTGCGCCCAAACAATCTTTGCAAACCTTCATCCGTTCGCAAACCGTTGTTCACGTCAGCAATCCTTTCGCCCCCAGCCCAGATGTTGATGAGCAAATCTGCCATTTTTTCTTGTGGGCTGTGCTTGATGGTCTTCTGGCAAATATGTACCCAGGCTGACAGACTTTCCCAAATATGGTTTGATTTTGTCCATTCGGCAATCAGTGCCAGACTCGCATGTGCTGAAAATCCTGTATACTGTTCCATGGCAGTAGTTCCTTTTCTGAGTATGGTTTTGACAAAAACTCTGAGACTCGATTGTAACTACTGCCCATTTCAACCAACGACTTGTAGCCTTTTTTGCACAAAATTTAGGTGTCAGTTCTAATTACAGGAGGGTTTTAGCAAAACCATTCTCAAACTGCATATTATATAAACGCGCATAGGTGCCGTCCAAATCCATTAATTCTTCGTGGGTTCCCTGTTCATCAATTCCCTGATCTGTTAATACAAGGATCCTTTTTGCATGCCGAATCGTGGACAAGCGATGCGCGATGACAAAGGTGGTGCGATTTTTTGCCAGATCTTCCAGCGAATCCTGGACAACTTTTTCACTTTCATTATCCAGGGAACTGGTTGCTTCATCGAAAATGAGCACGGGCGGGTTTTTTAAGAACACTCTTGCAATGCTCAACCGTTGTTTTTGCCCGCCCGATAACTTCACCCCGCGCTGACCAACATCGGTCTGGTAACCGTCAGGCAGAGCCATAATGAAATCATGAGCGTTAGCCTTTTTGGCTGCTTCGATGATCTCCGTCTCGCTGGCATCCGGTTTTCCGTAGCGGATATTCTCGTAGACGGTTCCCGCAAACAAATACACATCCTGTTGGACGACGCCCACATTCCTTCTTAACGAGCTCAGGGTAATATCCTTGATGTTGATGCCATCCAGGGATACTTCCCCTTCGCTGACCTCATAGAACCGCGGGATCAAGGAACAAAGTGTGGTCTTGCCGACACCGGAAGATCCCACCAGGGCAACATAATCTCCGGAGCTGATCTGAAGGGAAATGTTTTTCAAGACATGTGAATGATCTTCATGATATCGGAAACTGACGTTCCTAAATTCGACATTCCCTTTCACTTTTCTGGTTTCAATCGCACCGGCCGAGTCCTGGATTTCCGGTTCCACCTCCAGGATCTCCATAAATCGTTCAAACCCGGTAAATCCCTGCTGGTACTGCTGGACAATTTCGCCAAACCGCAAAATTGGTTCGATGAAATTACCGATATACAGTAGAAAAACGATCAAATCGGCCAGATCAATGGAAGCATTCAGGATACGAATGCCGCCAAAGACAACAACAGCAACCAGGATGAGCTGGGTAAAACCGGTCAATCCTTCATAGGAGAGTGCCTCATTCTTGTAGCGGAGTTTTCTGCTTTCCAGAAAGCGTTGATTTGCACGGGCGAATTTCTTCATCTCCGTTTCTTCATTTGCAAATGATTTCACGACCCGGATGCCGGAAAGCGTGTCCTCTACCTGTGCATTGATATCTCCGATCCGCTCCCAATTCTTTTTGAATACTTTGTGCAGTTTCTTATAGAAATGGTATGCGTACAATACCATGACGGGCACAAAGAGGAAGACCACGATGGTCAATGGAATATTGATATTGAGCAGAATCACAAATGCGCCGATGAACTTTATCGAATAGATCACGATATCCTCCGGACCATGATGGTAGAGTTCTGATAAGAGGAACAGATCATTCGTGATCCTCGACATCAACTCCCCGGTCCGTTGCTCGTCATAAAAACGGAACGATAGTTTCTGATAATGTTCGAACAATTCACTGCGCAGGTCACCTTCCATCATGGCTCCCATGGAATGACCTCGATAGGCAACATAGAAGTTGCAGGCTGTATGAACGATGACCAGCAGGAACATGAAAGCACCCACCCGAACAATTTGTGGAAGTGCATTCGGCAGATGTCCCTCCAGTATGTTTTTCGTGATATATCGGGTGCACAAGGGAAGCATGAGCGTAATGCCCGCCACCACAACTGCGCAGATCATCACGGAAAGAAACA
The DNA here is from genome assembly GCA_041487615.1 of Anaerolineae bacterium. GTDB lineage: Bacteria > Chloroflexota > Anaerolineae > Anaerolineales > Villigracilaceae > Defluviilinea. Next base: position 224 of record JBGPNQ010000106.1, on the reverse strand, counting down.
AACCCAGATAGGATTTGTAATACGACAAAAACTTTTTGGTACGAGAATTCATAATCTTGGGATCTCCAATTGGTAGTTAAACTAAAAAGCCGCGGAGAGCCGCGGCCAGGGATGGGTTCCTTTCGAGGAACAAAAAAACCACGGGATGTTTCGCAAGCACACCCGTGGCATGGGATTCAGGTCAAATTGAAACCAAAAGGACGATGCAGTCTACGGATGCACTC